>NZ_AZYA01000012.1:0-527 GCF_000513015.1 Bifidobacterium sp. MSTE12
GCTCTCGTCAGGGCGGGGTCCGTGACGCAGTACAGGCCGTATTCCGAGGCCAGGAGGATCGCGAACGCCACCAGCAACGACGCGGACAGCATGACGAGGTCCTTTTCACGGATGGACTGGAACACCATCCCGCTCCCATAGATGACCGTAAGCATCGCGCTCAGGCCGTGCCCGTTGAACGACGAGTTCCCGACCGGCTTACGGTTCGCCTCGCCGACCCTGCGGACCAGTTCGCGTATGCGACCCATATCAACTCCTTAGCATGACATATGACGGCTATAATCACCATCATTACCGTGACAAGCTCCCTCATTCCTTTTCATGATTGCTTGCCTTTCCCAACCCCATGCCGTGATGCCGCACAACACCGTATGACGTCACGACATGCCTTTCCAGCTCTCTTCATCATTGAAAACGAAGCACCCCCAATGATAGATACCGGTCATGGGCGTCGCAAATCACCGTCCCCAAAAATGAGGACGAAAGCCAACGACGACCCATTATCCGCCGATATGCCCGGCATCGGT
>NZ_AZYA01000013.1:0-59847 GCF_000513015.1 Bifidobacterium sp. MSTE12
CCGCCAATCATCACGGCACCCGCGCAGATCGTCATGAGGATATGTTCAACGATGCTCAAATCGCATGCTCCTTTGATGGGTTTGCATGCCGAGGATGGAGTGTTGAAGGCACACATCCCGAAACACTCTCCGCAAGCGTGAACACCAAGATCAAGCCAAGACCAATGGAAAACAAAGAAACCCTTGGAACCTAACGATTCCAAGGGTTTTGCTGTGCCCCCTCAGGGATTCGAACCCTGGACACGCTGATTAAGAGTCAGCTGCTCTAACCAACTGAGCTAAAGGGGCGTTGGTCTGGCGAGGTTTTGTTCTCGCTGAGCACGAGAAGTAAATATACTCAGATTCGAATCAAATGCAACTCACGGCGTGTCGCGGACATAAAACCGCGAAATTCCAGTGATTATCGGCAATTTCGCCGTGACGGATAATCTCGCAAGTTTCATGGATGAAACCGCCTCTACCGGTCCCCCGACTTCATCAATTACAATTTCTCCACAAATTAGGTGTTGACCCTAATGAGAATCCCCCTACGCCACAACGGTGCAGGGGGATTCTTGATGCTTAAGCTCAGACGTGCAGTCTGAAGTCATTCACCGCGGTCGGACACTCGTCCGGATCGCAGCGAATGGGACCGAAATCACTCAGCGACGACCTTCACGAAGAAGGAAGCGGTGATTTCCGGATGCAGAGCGACGGTCGCCGGGAAGTCACCGGTGGTCTTGATCGGCTCAACGGTGATGTTCTTCGGGTTGACCTCGACCTTGGAAGACAGCGCAATGGCGATCTTCTCGGCGGAGATGCCACCGAACAGCTTGCCGGATTCGGAGACCTTGGCAGCGATTTCGACGGTGGTACCCTCGATCAGTTCCTTGGCGGCAACGGCCTCTTCACGGGTGGCGACGGCCTTAGCCAGACGAGCGCGCTTCATGGCCTCGATCTGAGAGGCGGCACCCTTGGTCCAGGCGAAGCCCAGGCCCTGCGGGAGCAGGTAGTTACGAGCGTAACCAGCCTTGACGGTCACGACATCGCCCGGGTGACCCAGGTTAGCGACGGACTTGGTAAGAATAACCTTAGTTTCAGCCATTGTTCAAACCTCTCTAAGATCAGCGGCCGGAAGTGGCGTACGGCAGCAGAGCCATCTCGCGGGCGTTCTTGATCGCCTTCGAGATCTTGCGCTGTTCCTGCACGGTCACACCGGTGATACGACGGGAGCGGATCTTACCGCGATCGGAAATGAACTTGCGCAGCAGGGCGACGTCCTTGTAATCGATCTCGGTGATCTTGGCAGCCTTCAGTGGATTCGGCTTCTTCTTAAACGGCTTGACCGGCGGCTGCGGCCTCTTGCGTGACATCTTGATGTTCTCCTTACAATCTGGGATTGCTTTTCAGCTTAGAATTCCGGCTCGCCGTCATTGCCTCCGAATTCGGAGGAGCTGGCACCGAAAGATCCGAAGGACGCGGCGGAGGAATCCGCGTTGCCCCACGGGTCGGAAGCCGGTGCTGCGGCAGGTGCGGCGTTGGCGGGAGCGGAGGCCCCACCCTGATAGCCCGCGCCACCGGAATATCCGGCACCGCCCTGGTAGCCGCCGGCGTTGCCGCCGAAGCCACCATTGTTGTTCGCATAGCCTCCGTTGTTACCGGTGAAGCCATTGCCGCCACGATTGCCGGCATAGCCACTGGCACTGGAAGTACGCGTAACCTGGGCGGTTGCGTAACGCAGGGACGGGCCGATTTCATCGACCTGCATCTCAACGACGGTACGCTGGGAACCATCCTGCGCTTGGTAGGAACGCTGCTGCAGACGACCCTGTGCGATTACGCGCATGCCCTTCGACAGGCTCTGCGCACAATGCTCGGCCATGTCGCGCCACGCGGAGCAGCGCATGAACAGGGCCTGACCGTCTTCGAACTGGTTCGAATTACGGTTCCAAGTGCGCGGAGTGGAGGCAATCGTGAAGCTGGCCACGGATGCGCCGTTGCCAGTGGTACGGATTTCAGGATCAGCCGTGAGGTTACCCACCACGGTGATAATCGTTTCGCCTGCCATGACGTTACCTACTTACTTATGCAGCTTGAAAAGCTTGGAATTACTTACTTGCGAAGAATCTTCGTGCGGATGACGGATTCGTTCAGGTTCAGCAGACGATCGAGTTCGTCGCTGGTGGCCGGCTCGGCGGAGTAGTTGACCACGACGTAGTTGCCTTCGGTCTTGTCGGCGATTTCGTAGGCAAGCTTACGACGGCCCCAGATGTCGATGTTCTCGACGGCACCGCCTTCCTTGGTGACGAGTTCCAGATACTGCTCGGTCAGCTTCTTCAGACCACGCTCATCCAGCTCAGGATCGGCAATGAACATCAGTTCGTACTTATGCGCAGACATCACCCACCTCCTTCGGACTATCGGCCATGGACTTTCCATGGCAGGAGTGTGTATGCGTACTGCCTTCACGCATCTATATATAAGGTATAAAGATACAATTCAGACAACCTGTTCAGCATATCCCGACACCCAGACGAGTTCTTTCCGTTCACTCTCTCGGCGAAGGGGCCCGCACCCAAGTCCGCCGTCAATCAAAAAGCCCCGCCGCATGGGCGAGGCTCCATTATACGAATCGTACATTCACGAATCACGCAGATCACGCATAGATATTGCGTGGGCGCATATCATCAGGCAATCCATTGAGCAACGTGGAGACCGAACCGGATTCGAACACGGAACGGATGCCGGCGGCCAGCAATGGCGCGGCAGACAGTACGGTCATGTTCGGCAGACGCTTCTCTTCCGGAACCGGCACGGTGTCCGTAAGCACGATTTCCCTGGCACCGCAATCGCGCAGGCGTTCCACGGCCGGGCCGGAAAGCAGGCCGTGCGTGGCGACCAAGGTCACCGACTTCGCGCCGGCTTCGCGCAGAGTGCGCACGGCCTCGCAGATGGTGCCGGCGGTGTCGATGATGTCATCGACGACCACGCATTCGCGCCCTTCGACCTCTCCGATGATGCCGTGCGCCACCGCATGATTAGGACGCGTGGTGTCGCGGGTCTTGTGGATGAATGCGAGCGGCAGACCGCCGAGTTTGGCGGCCCACTGTTCGGAAACCTTGATGCGGCCGGCGTCCGGGGACACGATGGTGGTGTTTTCCAATGGCATGTTGTTACGCACGTAGTCGAGCAGCACCGGCATGGCGGTGAGATGGTCGACCGGACCGTCGAAGAAACCCTGTTCCTGGGCGGCATGCAGGTCGACCGTCATGATGCGGTCAGCGCCGGCGGCCTGGAACAGGTCAAAGATAAGCCGTGCGGTGATGGGTTCGCGCCCCTGGTGCTTCTTGTCCTGACGAGAGTAACCGAGGAACGGCGCGACCACGGTGATGGAACGGGCGGAAGCGCGCTTCAGCGCATCGACCATGATGAGCTGTTCCATAATCCACTTGTTGATCGGCACGGTGTGTGCCTGCATCACGAACACGTCGGCGCCGCGCACCGGCTCGGTGTAGCGCACGTACATCTCTCCGTTGGCGAAATCGTATGAGGTGGTCTCGAGCACGTGGGTGCCAAGGTACTTCGCGGTTTCCTCGGCTTGTTCGGGGTACGCACGACCCGTCACCAACGCCAGTTTTTTATCCGGGGTGCCTTCGAGAATCGCCGACATGCTTCGCCTTCCAATATACGGGTGCGTGAAATTAAGCCAAACTCAAATATAACAATGCGGGTGCCCACGCCGCGCGGAAACGATTCGGCCCGTCACGCGGTCTTCAAAGATACGGATGCCGTGAGGGTGAATCATTTGCGATCGTCACCCGGCTCAAGAAGGGAAGATGCCTCACCGCAAGAACGTCATATCGTCTCAGGAAGATACGGGTCGAATGCGCACTTAGGTTGCGCACAGTCACACAAGAAATTCCTGATACTGCAATGACGGCCATCCTTCCGTCCGGATTGGACCGCGCACGATCGGATAAAAAAAGACCTTTTCGAAGATAGTGCGTTCAGATTCCGTGCCGCATGGACTCAATTCACGTCTCAGACGACTTATCCATACCCTCTTACTTTACGATTGCCTTCAGTATGCGGCCTCATGGAGTCATTGAGGGGAACATGAAAAGCACGATTTGCCAAAACAGCCGTCTTGACAAATCGTGCTTGCACATCCAATTTCACCGAACCGCACCGCCGCGATGCCGGCCGTCTCGGACTACTCGGCGAATGCCTCGCGAATCTGCGCGGCATTGCCATAAGAAGCCTGCGCACCGTAACCCGTGGCCGCATAGGCGGACACATACGCGGCAAGTTGCGCGGACTCGGACAGTGACATGCCGGAGGCGAGACCGGCTAGCACGGTACCCATGAAGGAATCGCCGCAACCGGTGGTGTCGACGGCCTTCACGCGAACCGGTGCAATGCGCTGAATCGGCTCTTCCGCGGTGGTATCGAGCACCACGGAACCGTCGCCTCCCAATGTCACGATCGCCTGATCAAAACCGAACGACCGCATTTCGTCCAGAACATGGCCCCAGTCGAAAGCGTCCCAGTCATCATCCTCAGGCTCGTCAATGCCGAGCAACTGCGCCATCTCATGCTCATTGACGAGCAGGATGTCGGAGGCTGCCACCAGTTCCGCAGGCAGCGACGGCGTGAACGGCGAATCGTTGAGCAGCACCTTCACACCCGCCTCATGGCAGATGCGCGCGGCGGCGGTCACCGTCTCGATCGGACTTTCGAGGCACAAGCCGAGCACGGAAGAACGCACCAGCGCCTCGCGTACGGATTCCACATAATCCACGGTCACCTGTGCGTTGGAGCCCGGAGAATACACGATGGTGTTCTCGCCGGCCGCGTCCACGGTGATTACGGTGGTTCCGCTCGGACCGAGCACGCGGCGCACATGCGTGGTGTTCACACCGGCCTCGGCCAGAGCGCCGAGCAGGAATTCGGCATTGCTGTCGGAGCCAACCGCGCCGAACATCTGCACGGTGGCGCCGATTCGCGCGGCCGCAGCGGCTTGATTGCCTGATTTACCACCCGGCAGCAGCTGCAACGGGCCACCGGTGATGGTCTCCCCCGGCCCCGGCAGTCGTTGCGCGGTAACGGTGTAGTCCGCGTTCATGGAGCCGATCACCGACACCGTGCCGTGAATTCGATCCAATGCAGAGAGCACTTCGATCGCGCCCATCCTTGTCTCCTTAAAATGTTGTGTTCCGATGATTGTCAATTATCGAAGATTCAGATTACCGGCGGGCGGTTCATTCATCCGATACCGCCCACCGTCCGTGAAACATTCCGTGAAAACTTACTGTTCGACCTGTTCGGCCTATTCGGCCTATTCGGCTTTTCCGGCCTGTTCGGTTTCCAGCGCATGATTGCCTTCGTAGATCTTCTTCTTGAACACGAAGAACACGATTAGGCCCAGCAACGCGGTGACGGAGCCGATAAGCAGCAGATTGGAGAAGCCTGCGGCATCGCCGGTGGTGCCGACGATGGAGGAGCCGGCCATCGCGTTGGAGCCGAGCAGGCTGCCGATGATGGCGATGCCGATGGACGGCGAGACGTTCATGGCCAGATCGTTCATGCCCACGCCACGGCCGGACTCATCCTTTTCGATGGTGCCCAGCACGGTGGAGACGACCGGCGAGTACATCAGACCACAGCCGGCGTAGAACACGCAGGCGAACAGGGTGAGCACCAGGAAGCCGGAATTCACGCAGAACGCGGCACCCGTCCATCCGACGAACATCAGCGTACCAGCGGTCACGAGTCCCGCCCTGATGCCGATCTTACCGACGATGAGTCCGGAGCAAGTGCCCACGACGGCGGCGACCACGTACGCCCACACGATGTATAGCGACACCTGCGTGGTGGTCATACCGTACAGCTTGGTGCCGATGGCGTTGAAGATGGGCGACAGTGCGTAGTTCACGAAGTAGAACACGAGGATCAGGCTGATCGCACGTAGCCAGCGGGTGTTCTTGAAGAACGCCGGGGTGATGAACGGGTTGGAGGCCTTGTTGATGTACACGCCGAACGCCGCGTACAACAGTACGGACACCACGAGCATCCACCATGCCATGTACGAGAAGAACAGGGTCAGGAACGCGGTTGCGAAGCCGAAGATCACGAAGCCGAGCGCGTCGACCTTCTGGCCGTTGCCGCTCTTGGCCGGCAGGGTCTTGAGCAGGATCGGCAGGAACAGAATGGTCACCGCCGGAATCAGGAACAGATACTGCCATGCGATGGAGCTCAACATACCCGCCGCAAACACGCCGATGGATGCGGACAGCTGATATGCGGCGGTGAACAGGCCGAAGAAAATCACCTTCAGATCATTGCGCAGATATTTGGTCGCGACCACCAGGAAGGCGGAGCCCGCCACCTGTTCGCCGGCGGTCTGCAGCACTCGTGCGATGATGACGGTCCACAGATTGGCGGCAAAGAAGAAGTTGGCGATGAAGCCGAACAGCGACCCCACGAACAGGGTGATAAGACCGACCGTCACGAGGCGACGCAGGGAGACGAAGTCACCCAGAGAACCGTAGATGAAGCACACGATGCCAAGCACGATGCTCGGGAACGCGGTGATCAGGGAGGCTTGGTTCGGCGCGCCAACATCGGCGCCGACCTGCTGGAACACAAGGTTGAAGCCCTGCAGGCACAGGGTGCCGAGTACGAAGGTGATGAGCAGCGGAATCAGGGCACGGATGGCCATCTTGTTGCTGGTGACCGGATCGTCGAACGGATCGGCGGATGCGTTTGCATTGTTATGAGTCATATGATCGACTACTTTCAAATTTCACATTCAATAGGGAAACGGAACGCGCAATCTAGGGCGCGCAACCTTATTTCGCGCCCTTGGCAAGCCCGGAAATACGCGTCATGAACTCGTTCAGGAACCTCGGCACATCCACGCCCACGGCCACCTTCATGGTCTTGTTCGCATCGTTGAGTCTGGTTTCGTCGCCGATGGTACGGCCACGGGTCGGGCCGTCCACATCGACCTTCATGTTGATGTCGAGCATGGTCACGAGCGTCGGATCGACCGCCACGCCCACGGCGAGCGGATCATGCAGGCCGCAACCGCCAAGATGCGGTGCGGTGGTCTCGTAGGCCTTGATGTAGTAGTCGGTCATGTCGGCCAGGAACGTACCGGCCTTGGTGCCGAGCTCACGCCACTGCTGGGTTTCCTTGTAGGTGAGCAGGGTTTGCAGGGTCACGTCGAGGCCGATCATGGTCACGGGTGCGCCGGAACGGAACAGACGGTCGGCTGCGTCTGGATCCTGTGAAATATTGGCTTCGGTCCACGCGTTCACGTTGCCTGGAACGGTCAGAGCACCGCCCATAAGTACGATTTCGCCGATTTCATCCTTGATTTCCGGCGCCTTGTCGAGTGCGGCCGCGATGTTGGTCATCGGACCGGTAGGTACGTAGACGAGGTCCTTGCCGTACGTTTTGACGGCGTCGATGATGAAGTCGACTGCGGATTCGGTTTCGACGGAGCGGTTGGAGTCGGGAATGGTCACGTCGCCGATGCCGTTTTCGCCGTGGATGAACGCAGAGATCGGCAGTACGTCGAAATGGTCGGTGGTGCTGGAGTGCGGCAGTCCTTGGTAGACCTTGACTTCCGGATGTCCGAGCAGGTCGGTTACGGCCAGAGCGTTGCGAACGCCCTGTTCGACGAGCACGTTGCCGTAGGTGCCGGTGATGCCGATGAGTTCGATCTCCGGGCTTCCTAAGGCGTAGGAGATGGCCAGAGCGTCGTCAACACCGGTATCCAAATCCAGAATCAGTTTTTTCATGGTTATGCCTTTCCTCATTGACGGACTGACGACGGTCCGCCACCACACGTCCCATTGTCGTCAGCTTTGTTGCATAAAAAGCAGCGAGTACATTCTCGATTTGCTGTTGGATTCATGATAAAGCGTTTTATCAAGAGAGTCAAAACACTCACATATCTGCGTGTCGCTGTTTGTCCCACCGCTGGAACCAGCCTCATCTGTCACGATTTCGGCGTCGACGCCTACAGGATGGCGCAATCCGCCGGAAGGAAGGAGCTATGCGTCTAGGCGCAGGCGGCCTGAACCAGTTTCGGAGTGAGCAGCTGGACTCGCGGATGGCGCAGCCAAGGGCGTTCGCCTCCGTCTTCAGCACTCACGGAGTCGGAATCATTCCCGTCTTTTGCGCCGGTGCGGCCAATCGCGGCGTCGATGCGGACGGAGAGCATCCGCCAACAGGCTTCCGCCAGATCGGTGACGCTTTGCTCGACGGTGGTCATGTGCAGGCCAAGGCCGAATCTCTTGAGGATATTGTCGTAGCCGATCACCTGCATGTCCTGCGTCACCTGCAGTCCACGCTCGGCAAGGCGCTGGCGGAATCCCAAGGCCATCACATCGTTGCAGCAGAACACTGCCGTGGCACCGCCGTCGATAATTCGATCGGCAGCATGATATCCGCTGTCGAAACGGTAGTCACCCGCAACGCACAGTGCGGGATCGAAACGCTCCCCCGCCTGTTCGATGGCATCCACGAAACCACGTTTGCGATCAAGCGCGCTCGATTCCGCGACATCGCCCGTCACGATGCCGATATGACGGTGCCCGCCTTCCAACAGGTACCGTGCGGCGAGACGGCCGCCCACATAGTTGTCGAATCCGACGGCATCGCACCAGCCGTTCTGTACGAGGCGGTCGATGAGCACCACCGGACAGGCCACCTGCTCCACGTCGGCTCGCAGCTCGTCTTCGGCGGCACAGGACTCGCGCGCGGGAATCAGCATCATGCCGTCGACACCTCGGGAGGCAAGTCGGACCATCAGATCATGTTCGGTGGCACGCGAATCGTCGGAATTAGCCACAATCAACGAATAGCCCTGTGCGGCGCACTCATCTTCCACGCATTTCGACAGTGCGGCGAAAAACAGGTTTTCGATGTCGGGCACGATCAGCGCCACGAGTTTCGACTGTTTGGTCACCAGGCTGCGCGCACTCTGGTTAGGCACGTAATGCAGTTCTTTGGCCGCCTTGGCGATAAGCTCGCGCTTCTCCTTCGACACGCGTGCCGGACGTCCGTTAAGCACCAGCGACACGGTGGTCACCGACACTCCCGCCGCCCGCGCCACGTCTTTCAGCGTTGCACGCCGTGCCATACAGCCCCCTTAGAACATCGTTCCTTCTAGCATAAAATCATCATGGACCGCAACGCGCTGTGCCGATATTCACTTGCGTACCGTACGTCGGCATGGCACCGTACCGATCGGACACGGCGGCCCGTAGCGCCACCCGAACCATGCAAACCTCTTCGCGAAGTCACATGCCGCAACTATTCCTCTCACAGAGGAAAAACACGAAGTCATTTTCTCAGTAAGCGATTTTCTCATGGATTTTTTGTATGCTCATCAAGTCTCGTTGGAATTCACAAGCAACAAGATAGAGGGAAAGAAACTGTGAAGATCGAAAAAAGCAATGCCAAATCAAGGCGCGTGATTGCCGCAATCGCCATAGTGGCGGTTATCGCGATCATATTAACCGTCGCCGTGACCATCATCATCGGCAATCAGCGAGAACTGACGCAAGCCGCCAGCGACACCTGCAAGTTGAACGCGAAGACGCTGACCGTGCATCAAGACAGCTTCAAAGAGGCGCAGTCCGAAGCCAAACAAGCCGCAAAACTGACGGTCGACGATGTTGCGAACGGTTCCACATTGGAAACGCTCAAGGATGCGATGAAGCTTGCTGACGCCGTCGACGATGCGCCGACCTGCCCAGCCAAGGGCAATGCGGATGATTTCACCAAGGCCACCAACGACATCAAAGACTACGCCGACAACCTGCGCAATATCACCAATGAGCTTGATTCCGCGGTCAAGGCCGTTCTCGCCTCACAGGAAATGAAGCTCGATTCCGCCAAATAGCCGCCTTCCGCTGACGACCTTCCAACCGCAATCGTCCTACCGCGGAACGTACGGAAGATGGTCTGATGGATGCACCAGTTATTGGCGGCACCGTCGCCGCCAATGGCGGCATAGGCCAATGCCACAGCCAGACACCCGGCAAACTTCTTCCAATGGCTTAAAGCCCGCCCAGGCTCTGCAGTTGGAGCCGGTCTCCGCCATGATTCCCTGGCATAACTGTGAACAAGCTCACGTCAGCCGTTAATCGCAGAACCGTATAGCGGAGTCTACTTCTTAATCTCGCAGGATGGTTTCCCATAGTCAACACCTGTTTCGACCCAGCCCATCGGCGTCTGATCAAGTTTGAGATCTTCCTTGGCCTTCGGAGAGGTGGTCACGTCGAAGTCGAACGTCGCATTCTGTCCGTAGGCAATGTTCGCAACGGTATAGATCATGCTATTGCCCTTGAAATCGCCCCGCTTTGGGTTATCAATCTGGGCACTGCCACCTACGGTAAGGTTGGAGATGGAACCACCCGCAGGCGCATAGAACAATATCTTATCGATGCTGTGGCCACGCAAATCACCGCCACCGAGAATGTAGGCGGGGCCATTCGTGTAATCCTCATAGGGCAGAACATTCTCCAAAGTGACTGTTACATGGTAGGTCTGGGAACCATCTTGATTGCATGAGGTGCGCGTAATCCGCGTATTGCGGTGCAGGTACCAATCCATCTTCGAAAAGTTGAGCTGGTTGAAATACATGCCGAATTCCGGCTTCTCCTCATCGGAAGGAATACCGTTCGTCAGACCTATATCGGAGAGGACCTTGTTCTCATCCTCATGGAAGCTCACAAAGCTTACATGTCGGCCGTCCGCCATTGGGGAGACGAGCTTGGCAATGGACATGAGCTTGCTGACATCCAGATTCTTGAACGTAGCGTCTATCACATTGGAAGCCACATATTGGAAGTACTCATCCTGGTAAGCGGTGTCCACATCCTTGTAGATGTCGTTAAGCAGGAACTGGGCGGTATTGTCACCGGTCAGCAGCGGACCGTCTGGAATCTGCACGTTACCATTCAGCTTCACCAGTGCCTGGATGAACACCGGATCGATGGACATCACGCCATCCACATTGGTGGAGTGGCTGGACCGCTGCCAAATGGTGGCAATGTTCTTCGCCACGTTATTGAAGTCCGGGTCCACCTCCTGATCTCGAATATCGAAGGACAACGGGAAAAACGCCTTATCGGAATCCGTATAGACCTCTGAATCCGCACCTTCGAACTCGGTATTCGGGTAGAAGTCGCCCATCTGGAACGAACCGTTATTGGTGGTCATGCTGCCCAGTGAGCCACCCAGACCGCCCGAAGAACGGGATTCCGAAGTAGTGGCCGCAAAGACCAGATAAGTACGCTGACCATCCTGGCCCAGGAGATTCGGTAGAACGGAAAATATCTCGTTGCCCTGATTCAATTTAGCGGCAATATCAGCGAACTGATCCAGCGCCTGATTATACGCATTCCTCACCAACCCGATATGCGGGGTCGGCAGGTTTTCCATCTTCTTATACTGCTGCTGAACTTGCGTATTCACCGTATTCATGGCGTTCTTGATATCCAATATCGGTTGTATGTTGACTTGATTGTCACCGGCACTCAAATCAGCATTCGTCACCGCGGTCAACATATCGGAAACCTTTGGTAACGTCTTCGAAGCAAGGTCATCCACCACTTCCGTCATGCCCTGCACGGTGCGGATGTCATCGCCACACACCGGCACCATGGCCGCCAGCTTCCACAAACCGCCATGCGCGATGGTACGAGCGGCGCCGGTATGCTGCCGCATCGACTTGATTGCTCTCTGCAGTGTGTTCGAATCCGTCGTATTCGTAATATCCTCGAACGGCTTCATCGTTTCCACGGCGGCAACCTCATGGTCCTTGACCTGCAGTGCCTGTTTGTAAAGCTTGTAGCCGGCCATACCGCATACCGCACCCAGTACGACGAACGACACGAAGACCCCCAGCAGCACCCATGGCCACTTCTTACGCTGGCTAGACCGTGCCGTGGCATGGATTGCGTTATGTTTCATAGTCGACAACTCCGATTCGTCTACTTACGATCTCTCATACGGCTTGAATTCCCTATTTCAAAAGCCGTTAACAACACCCTATCGCCATGTGACATTACATTTACGTCACCGCTTGAAATAACGATATCCGCTATTGAAGACCAAGTTCTCCACATAGCCCCACGCCGAGGGAATCGGGTCACTTCATCAGAAACAGCCATTTAGCGGCAAGGGGGTATCGAGACGCCAACCATACCACTGCGTACGAGATGATAAACGCAACGGCCATGATGCACGCATACAGCGCCCATCCATGCACAGGCAGTGGCGCATACTTCATGAACAGCACTACGGGGTAATGCAACACATACATGCCATACGAACATACGGCCACACTGCGCACAGGCCGGTACAGGGCATTCGGAATACGCCTACCGCGCAACGCCCGTACCACGGCAAGGAACAGCATGCACCCACCCAACACCACCGGTGTGAACGCCAGACTGGACTGGAAACCATCTGCATGCAGATTCGACCATGCGGCGGAAACGCACAATACCGCGAGCGCCGCCACCATACCCGCATACACCGCAACCGGTGCGGTTCGCATGCCGAAGCCTTGACGCACCATGTAGCCGAACACCATATAGAGCAGGAATCGCGGTTCCGTAATGCCGAACATATCCAAAGCGCTGACGACCCGGAACGCATTGCCTTGCAATGCCATAATCTGATTCACGCTCGGCAACACCGAGTAGCACACGAACAGGCAGGCCAGTACCGCATAGGCATACGGTTCCAAGCCACGTTCCCGAACGGCGTGCAGCAGCAACGCCAGCAACGGTACTAGCAGGTACGCGCCTACGATGGCCTGCATGTACCAGAGATGGCCCATTGGCGCAGGTCCTATGAACAGCGCCGATTTCACATAGTCGGCAACGGTCACGCCGCCAGCGCCAATGTATTGCACTACCGCGAGCGCAAGATCGAATATCTCATATGAGACGATCAGCGGCAGCAGATTGCGTTTGAAGAAGGTGAGGGTCCGCTCTTTCGTATAGTCACGGTCCAACAGCAGGTAGCCGCTGATCATCAGGAACAGCGGTACGCCCAGCGTGGATAGTCCTATGGCGCAGGAGGCGGCGATCTGGTTGCCGGTGAGACCGGACAGGTCTTGGCCGTTGACCTGCGCGATGGCGGCGCGTAGCGAATGGATGCTCAGTACGCAGAGCAAGGCCAGCGTGCGCAGCACGTCGATGCTTTGCACCCGACTCGTCTCGTTTGCAGCCATTCAAGCTCCTTCATGCAACTTCACGGTCATGATTTACGATAGCGTAGTGACCATTCAACAGCATGACCAGCTTCCGCAGTTCTCCCTGCTTATGTCAGTGTATGCCAATGATTCGCTGCCACAGGTCGAGAGGGCGATTGCCTCCGCCACGGTCGAGCAGTCGCTGCCGCCTACGCAGATCGTGATCATACGGGATGGTCGGGTGCCGGATGATATCGCACGATTCCTGCAGGGATTGCCCGAAACCGTTGCCGATTGGTTCAGCCGTTCCGGCGTCTCCTCGAGGCCTCGCCCTGAAGTGACCGTGGTACCGCTGGAAGTCAATCAGGGTCTTGCGCATGCGTTGAATGAAGGTTTGCGGCGGTGTCGTTACGATGTGGTGGCCCGTGCCGATAGCGATGACATCTCCTTGCCTGAACGTTTCGCTACGATGATGCCGTTGTTCGCCGCCGACCGTGCGCCGGCCATCGATATTGCCGGCAGTGCCATTCAGGAGTTCTCAGGCGGAGAAAATCGTAACGGTCAGGTGCGTACGCTCCCCCGTGAAGGCGCGGCATTGGAACGTTTCGCCCGCATGCAGTCGCCATTGCACCACCCGAGTGTGGTGTTCCGCAAGTCCGTGGTGCTGGCCGCCGGCGGATATCCGGAGCATGTCGGCCGTTTCGAGGATTACATGCTGTGGGAGCAACTCATGCTGCGCCATGCTCGCTTCTACAACGTACCGGAGGCGTTAGTGCTGTACCGCGTGGACGCCGGCGCATACCAGCGTCGTGGAGGTTTGGGCATGTTCCGTGACGAACTGCAATTGCAGCTGAAGTTCCTGCACGACGGCTTCGTGAGTCTTCCGCAGTTCCTGCGCAATGTGCTGGTGCGAGCCGTCTACCGGCTGCTGCCGACCGGCTTCAGAAAATCCTGCTATCACCTGCTGGTCGCCGTACGCAACAGGTTGACCGGTGATCGCAAGTAGACATTCTGTAATGTTCAGCCTTCGATTGCCGTGATGCGCCGCGCGATCCGCGGCACGTCGGCGAATAGTTCGGCGTTGGTTTGCGGATCGGTATGCCAGCCGTCATGCCAGCCGCGTTTGAAGCAGTCGACGATTACCTCCCTGTTGCCGGAACGCAGATAGGTGAGCGCCCAGCGACGGGCGGTTTTCAACAGGAATTCGGCGAGTTCCACCGCCGTAAAGTTGCTGCGGGACAGGCGGAACAGCCATAGTTTGTTGCGCACCTCATTGTAGAAGCGTTGGCCCGGATCGGCGTCGCTGGAACCGAACACCTTGGTCTTGTGCACCACCTCACTGGCGGGCACGTAGTAGCCGATGCCATGCTTGAGCAGGGCCGTGGTGAATTCGAAGTCGTCATTCCACAGAAAATAGGCGCTGCGTGGCAGCTTGTTGAGTCCCACGATCGCACCGGCGTTGATCAGGCAGGAGACGAACGACAGCGAACGTGCCTGGTAGGCGCCCTCCCCCGCCATGCCGTCAAGCGTTTTCGCGCCCTTGCGCACCCATGTGCGCGGCCGCGGCTTGTTCATCAGGTGCTCACGGCCGTCGACCCACAGTGCTTTGGACCCAAGTATGGTGGGTAGGGCGTGATTCACGTCCAGTGACTCCTGAGCCGCTTGGAGCAGGTTCTCCAGTGCGGTGGGCGTCGGTATGGTGTCATCGTCCATGATCCACACGTAGTGGGCGGTGCCATGATCGGCGGCGACGGCTTTCGGGTCGACCGCTTCGGCTATGCCCGCGCAGAATCCACCGGCTCCGCCGACATTACGCGGCAGGGCAATCACATCGGCGTCGATCGGATGTTCGTGCGCCACCTGGAGCGCATGGTCGGTGCTGGCGTTGTCGACCACGATCACGCGGTCGGCCGGACGGGTCTGGACCGCAAGGCCGTCAAGACATTCGCCCAGCAATTGTTCACGGTTATAAGACACCACCACGGCAGTAACGTTGAATCGCATGGGTTACGAACTTCCCTATCGGTTTATCGGGCACTTCTGAGGATAGTCGATTTTCGGATTGAAGGACCATGCCTCCAGCATCTTCCTGTACATTTTACGGCGCAACGGTCCAGCTACGTTGCCACGATGCATGGTACGGCATACGGTTGCGCAAAATATCAGATATTTGGCAACGCCTTCGTGATGCAGATGGTACGAAGCCTCGTTACGTATGCCGTATGAGAACTTCCATTCATTCTTTTCGTTGATCATGGTGAAATTGACACCTTTATTGGCACCCATATCATGCAGTACCACACTGCTAAGTACCTGTACGCCCGGGCAGGCGCGCGTGATACGCAGAGTGTACTCCGCATCATCGAACCAAATAAAATATTCCTTATAGGGCAGTCCGAAGTTCTCCATGACCCAGCGTGGAATCAGTACGGAGACGAATGAGCATCTAGTCACCATGATCAAATCGAGCCCTTTGGCTTTCAGACGTCCCCAATCCCATGTAGGAATCGGATTATTCATCTCAGAAATGGTGCCATCGATATATTTCACCATGGAGCAAGCGAACGGTACATCTGGGCCAAGCTCAGAGACCGCGCTATCATAGCCCTCGATGAGTTTTTCCAAGGCGCTCGGTTCCGGATAACCGTCATCGTCGAAGATCCAAGTAAAATCCGCACCCAACTCATAGGCACGACGCATGCCTGCGGAAAAACCACCCGCACCACCTTCGTTCTTCTCCAAGGTAACGATATCGAGCTGCACAACATCGGCAAGCGAGAACGACCTTGCATACTCCTGCAGATAATCCGCGGTACCATCGGTCGCAGCATTGTTGACAATGATGAGTTGTGCAGGTAATTGAGTCTGCGTCTCAAGGGAAGACAGAACCGTCTTCAGCTTGTCAAGTCGGTTATAGGTAACGACGACAGCCGCCACTTTCCTTGCTTCTGTCATTGGTCGTGCCACTCCTTCAGCATCTTCTTGAAGTATGCATCCGCGGATTCCATCTGCGAGAATTTTTGCAGCCGTGCAAGCTCACTCTCCCACAGTTTCCTACGATTCTCTTCGTTATTGACGATATGGGACAGTATGGATTTCGTATCGCGTACGAATTGCGGAGTCATGCGACGGCACAGTCCCTGAGGCGGAATCAGCGTTTCCTGTGAACCCACATTTGCGGAAAGCACCGGTATGCCGGCACTGATTGCCTCAATGCTGGTAAGAGTAATGCCTTCATTAACGGATGAAATCAGCAACGCATCGGTCTCCTGATAGGTCTGTGCCACAGGCACGCCCATGCCCCGACGCTCCACTACATTTTCCAAACCGTAACGTTTCAGCAGCCTGTCCGCAAAAGCATCCATATTGCCGCTGCCCTGCATAATGAAACGGAATTCGCCAGGATAGGCATCATTCACCGCTTTTGCGGCGAGGATGAACGCGTCTGGCCTCTTCTGCCGAACCACACGTCCCACATAGGCAACAGTAAACGGCTTGGACTTATCCCGGCTCTTGAACTTCGAAGCTTTCGCATCCGCTGTCAGACCTATCAAAGGTGCATCCACCACTTTTACAGGGGCAACATGGTGGTAGTCAACCATCCAATGCTTAAGTTGAGGGGAGATAACATGATGAAGGTCAATCCACTCGTCATGGGCCACGGATTCTTTCGGATAACCGCCACGGAAATAGTATTCCACGATATGCAGCGAGTCGATCACCTGAGTTTGCGGGAAATGTGACTTAACCCACCAAAGATTGTCGTACATCCATTGGCAATGGTGAATCAGAATGCCTGGAATATTAAATTGCTCGAAGAGAGCACGCAATAAGGGGGAGTCACCGGGACGCTCCTGCAGCGGTAGGGTCATCGGCAATAAAAGCGCATCATCAAATACGGGATTGGTAATCCATGGTTGGTGTCCATCACAATCGGTAACGATGATAGGCAGGAACCCCGCCTCCCTCACCAACTTTACGGTTTCCAATGCCCAACGTTCGGCACCGCCCGCTTGGAACCAGTGCATGGCGACTATGATCGCTCGAGGTGCGTTCACAGCGGCATGACCGGGCGTGATCTCCACCCAAGGATGCACGTTGTCGTCATTGTCATTGGCAGCTTCCGCCGTACGAGAAAGCGCCTTACCAACAGGCCTTCTGCCAATCCGTTCGCACCATATGCGTTCGCCCTCTCGAAATATATCGAAGTAATTCGGAGCTGCTTCTTCAAAAGATTTATATAATTTTACTAATCTGCGGCCTTCAGGACGATTTAATTCCACATCCTTGTCCGTAGCCTCATCCGGAGTGAGCAGAATATGCCGCACACCACGGTCCACGACCTGTCGATCGTCACTATCGAAATAGTGAGGCGAGAAATTCGTCTGCGCCTCCGAGGTGGAAGTCGCCGTCACCGTCATGAAAGACACCAAATCCATCCGCTCGGTAAGCGTACCATCCAATGTGGTGAGATCGGTAAGCTTCGGATACTGCCACTTCTCCCCCATATACAGCTTATATATGAGTTTCCGCTTGGGCTGAATCAGTGAATTGTAGTCCATTGCGCCATAGACCAATCGACGAAGGCGCTCACTTAATTGCTGAAGTTTCCATTCATCCTCAAGTTCCACACGGAAAAAATGTCGCATATGCGGAATCATATCTGATATGTCTAGAGGGAAACAAATTGCCCGCATATCACGAATGTTTCCGTTCAGGACAACGAAAATCAACCGGTCTCATATTTCCCTGCACGATCCGCACCGACTATGGTGTTTCAAAGTATGCTCTGATACAAGAAAATGGCTGGTGAAGGTAAAAGGAACCCATATGAACCGAAAGAGGCTGATTCGAGGAACGATCGCGGCCGTGCTCACGACTATGGTAATTATGGCGATCATCGTAGGCTGCATGCCGAAGTGGGGGAATGGCTCCGCGATGCATTCGGCGAAAGGTGCCGCTCAATCTTCATCCGCGACTTCCCAAGCACAGCACATATCCGTGACCCTGCCGTCATACTATGCCGAAAACATGGTCTTCCAGCGCGGCAAGCCGCTGGTCATCCAAGGCACGGCCACCGCCACAAGCGGTGACGCCGGCGGCAACGCCATCGACCAGTCCAAACTGTCCGCAACGCTCACGCGGGGCAAGACGACCGTGAACGCGACCGTGAACGTCAGGAACAGCGGGGCGTTCACATGCACGATGAAATCGTTGCAGGGCGGGCTCAAACCATACCGTCTCACCATCGCATACAACGGCAAGACCGTGTTCAGCCTGGCGAAAGTGTATGTGGGAGACGTGTTCGTAGCGGCCGGACAGTCGAATATGGAACTCAACTACACGCAGTACTACTCGTCCGGAGGCGACTCCAACTGGAATTGGGGCGGCGGACTCATCTCGCGTGGCGATCTGCCGAAACTGCTCACCGATGCGAACGTGCATTTCGTGGTGGCCGAGCATAGCGTCGACAACACCGACTTCCCGCTGATCGACGCCAACAAGACCTCCGGCTGGCTTACTGCGGATAGCACCAATTCGCAACATCTCAGTTACCTGGCACAGCAGTTCGCAATGCAGTTGCGCGCCAAAAGAACCAACATACCGATCGGCATCATCCAGACCTCATGGGGTGGTACCGCAATCAGCCGCCACGTACAGGGCGGCGACATCTACGCGAACCACATCGCGCCGCTGACCGGCTTCCGCGTGGCGGGCGTGCTGTGGTATCAAGGCTGCAATGACGCCTCGACGCTCAGCACCTCCCTGGACAACGAATCGCAGATGACCGCGCTGATCAACCAGTATCGCAAGGTGTTCGGCGAAAGCACCCTGCCATTCCTGTATGTGCAACTTGCGCGATGGTCAGGCTACCAGTACATGCAGAACGTACGTCAGGGGCAGCTGCGCACGCTTGACAACGCGAATCTGCGCAACAGCACGAACGTGGCCATGACGGTCTCCATCGACACCGACAAAGGCACGTCGAAGGTGATCCATCCGCTCGGCAAAGACATTCTCGGCGCACGCATGGCCGCACAGTACGAGGCCATGGTCGCCGGCGAGAGCGTGCCGTCCGGGCCGATTATCGAATCGGCGACGCGCAGCGCCGACAAGTCCGCGATCACACTGTCGTTCAAAGACGGCACTGCCGACAAACTGCGATCCATGAAGCCGAACTATTCGAAAAGCGCCACGGCGAGTGCGCCGGACTATACCAAAACCCCGAATGCCACACCACTGGACGGCATTGCGAACGTGGCCTCCCCCACCGGCGATGCACTGCAAGGCTTCGAAGTGGCCGACAACAGCGGCAACTGGACGTCGGCCACGGCCACGATCAAAGGCAATCAGGTGTCGCTCACCTCCACCACGGCAGCCATGGCCGACATGACGCAGGTGCGCTATCTGTGGAGCGGCAATCCCGACTGCTCGAGCATCCTCTACAACGGCGACACCCTCCCGGCCAGCCCGTTCACGGTCGCGGTGCGCAATTAGTCCGTAATTAGTCATTTGCCGCACTCCCATCGGTTTTGCGGCGAGGAAAATGCTCCTAGTATGTCGCAAGGGGAGCATTGCGCCGTTTGTTGTGCGCGAACAGGTCCGTAACCGTATAGAGAGGCACCAATGAAGAAAAGCATCGCAGCAATCGCAGTCGCGGGCATGCTGACAATCGGCATGGTTTCGCTGCCGTCCGCAGCCATGGCAGACGAAACCGGCACCTCCGGAGCGACCACGGAAATCGGCCCGAACATGACCACCTGCGACACGGACAGGCTCTGCGACACGTTGCAGCATGTGCATCAGACCGACCAGCAGCTCAAGACCGACCTCGACACCGCCAAGCAACATGCCGAGCAATTGCATCAGAATGCGCATGATGACGCCGATGCGTTGCGCCAGTACAGCGAGCAGGCTTGGAAGAACTACCAGGAAGATCGCGAAGACATCAAGACCGCGCTCGATGGCGCCTCCAAACGCGGTCAGGAGGTGCACGATACCCTGCATCAGGATGCGCAGGATACGCAGGCCCATCTCAACCAGCTGCATACCGATCTGCAGGAAGATCACGCCGCATTGAAAACCCAGCATGATTCGCTCGTCGCCGCACGCCAGGAATGGCACAAGTCGTTCATTCAGGCGCTGAAGGATACGCAGAATGGGGCATCCGGAACCGATGTCACCTCCGGTACCGACTCCGCCGCAGGTAACGGCACGTCGGTTCAGACGGTTGCCGGCAGCGGCTCCGCCACCGGCAACGGCGGCACGGCCAAGTCCGATGCCACCGCGAGCGCGTCATCCGCGAATCAGACCAGCGCGGCCTCCGGTGCCGTGACCAAGTCGGAGTACAGCCAGTTGGCGCAGACCGGTATCGGCATCTCCGTTGCCTGTGCGATCATCCTCGCGCTGAGCGGCCTTGCCTACGCCGTCAAGATGTTCGTGCAGTACAAGCGCGAAACCGCCGAGTAATCCGGACATTTCAGGCGAACCCTGAACATAGCGAAAACGGCTCTTCACCGGGGTGCTGGTAAAGAGCCGTTTATGCTGGTCGCTCGATGACAGAATCTAGATATACTACCGCACCACCTTACCCCCTACTGACCTTGAAGGTCTAATTGTCAACACAACGAATATCCGTCAGATGCCCCTCAATCACCGTTCCTTCCCAGACACCTTTAAGCAACCCGCCAGACACTTACTCGTCCAGAGTCCACCCCTACAATATCGATGTCTCACCGGCACAAGGACAGGAATATTCCCCCAAAGGATCGAGCACTAAAGGACGCGACGATGCACAATGTTTTGAGAGCTCCTCACTCTCCAGCGCTCCCGTATTCGAGACGCCCCGCACAACCAGTCTCCAGTGCAGCACACCGCCTTTCTGACGTCTCTAATATCACATACTCCCCGTCAGATTTTAAATCCTGTCGCAAGACCGCACTCTTCACACGGAAATACCCAATCCATGCCGAATATCCGAAGACTCGCAAAAGCCTCTATGCACAATCCGCCTCTCACTCTCTTTCAGAGGGAACCACTGTTGGTAAAGTCCTGGCCAAAGGCGCTTCGGATTACCCCCAAACCACACGTTATAGCCTTTATATCCAGGGTTTTAAAAAATACCGAACATTTGTCGGCGAAAATCGTCGCCGTAAAACCGTGACCAGAGTCGCGGATGTTCCCGACGCTTCCAACAGCGCACGTACAGTACGGTCCATCACGAAAGTCCTATCCACTGCAGGTCAAGCCACGGTCGGAGCCGTTAAGACAGCGAGTCATGCCATTCGTGTCAGGGCGGCTTCAATCCGTAATGCCTGGCATACCTTTACCCAACGCAGGACCGTCCAAACCATTATCAAGGCCGCTAAGACGACCCATACGCTCTGGCAGAAACGCCATCGTTTCTCCTACTCGTTCTATGCGATTATTTTCACTGCGCTTACCACATTCGAAGTCCTGTTCATCCAATGGGGCATGTATTCCGAGCCTGAATATGCACCGGGGGAAGAAGTCGATGAAGCTACCAGGCAAGCGAACAGCGTCGCCGGGCAGCTACTGCATTTCGTTAGCCAGATGTGGTTTGATAGGCAATATCAGTTTTTACTGAACCTCATCATTCTCGCCGCCCTCTATATCACTTTGATATTCATACTGAATAGATTCTGGATATCAACGGCCATTTTCGGCACGGTCATGACCGTCTATGCCGTTGCAAACCATATCAAGATGGAATCTCGCAACGAACCCATACTCCCCGCCGACTTGAACTTCATCACCGGCGGCAACACGGGAGAGCTAACCTCATTCATTCCAGAAACAAGCCGAGCCTTGGTGAACAGCGCCGTCATAGGTGTCATATGGCTCGTTGCCACCTGCATCGTCATGCAATTCCTTGACGGACGCAATGCGGTCATTCACTGCTCATGGCGTCATCCGTTTGCCAGCGTCAAGAATGCCGTCGGTACCTTGACCCGTATCACTGCAGCCGTACTCAGCTCCACTTTGGTCATATCTTTCGTTTGGGGATTTGGTGATTCTCAGTATTGGTCCACCAATTTTGCCCAAAGCCTTTCCGACTCACCTCAAATATGGAATGGTTTGGCGGATTCCACTGCCAATGGTCCGGTGGTCAATTTCCTTCGTCTTGCGCACACGAAGACCATGGACAAACCTGACGGCTACTCTCGGCAGGCCATGGAGGAGATTGCCAAGAAGTATGCCGAGCAGGCCCAGCAGATCAATCAAAACCGCACCGAAACAATGACGGACAGCACCGTCATTATGGTGTTGTCGGAGACCTTCTCCGATCCGACCCGTGTACCGGGTGTAAGCTTCGCCGAAGATCCGATGCCCTACATACGTCAGCTCAAGAATGAGACGACTTCCGGTCTGATGCTCTCCCCCGGCTACGGCGGAGGCACTGCGAACATCGAGTATCAAGCCCTTACCGGCCTTTCCACGGCGAACTACAGCTCGACACTGTCCGTCGCCTATCAGCAACTCGTGCCATCTCTGAAATGGACGCCGACGCTGAACCAGTATTGGAATAAGAATAATGGCGATGACTCATCCGTAGCGCTTCATGCCTATAACCGTAATATGTACTTCCGTGACCTGAACTACAAAAAATTCGGATTTTCGAAGTTCTATGCCACCGATGGGACACCTCAGCTCACCGACCTGTCCCCCATCGACTCCGCATGGTATGCCTCCGACCAATCGTTCTACAACGACGTTTTGAGTCAAGTGTCCAAAGCAAAAGGCAATAAGTTCTTCCAAGTGGTCACCATGCAGAACCATATGCCTTTCGAAGATTTCTACAACGATAATCAGTTTAAAGAACTCGACACCTCCGAAAACCTACAGGATACCGAGAGAAGCAATATCGAGACATACACCAAGGGGATCAATTACACTGACCAAGCCACCAAGGATTTTCTCGATAGTCTCAATGCCCTAGACAAGCCCATCACCGTAATTTTTTACGGAGATCATCTCCCAGGTATCTATTCAACCGCATATTCTGATCAGAATAATATTCTAGGACTACACGAAACGGATTACTTCATTTGGTCAAACGACGCTTCCACGTCGGCAAACACCAAACTGGACGACCAGACCTCGGCCTATACATCGTCAAATTATTTTTCCGCTCAGCTGGCTCTGCACATGAATGCCAAAGTCAGCCCCTATCTGGCATTCCTCACTGAAATGCATCAAGCAGTTCCTGCCATTTCGGTTCCGGCTTCGGGAAGCGGCAGTTCCGATGAACCCGTATACCTTGACGTATCCGGAAACCGCATCGACAAAAAATCTCTTTCACAAGAGGCGCAGTCGCTACTGCACGACTATTTGCTTATCCAGTACGATATGAGCGTCGGTAAAAATTATCTTAAGGACGCCGGATTCGTCGATTTACCACAATGACTGGCTACAATGTCATGTATCCAACTGTAAATTGAAAGCAGGTTGTCAATGAAAATCGCAGTGGCTGGAACCGGATACGTGGGCCTTTCCGTAGCGCTGCTGCTATCCCAACATAATGAAGTGCATGCACTTGACATAGTGCCAGAAAAAGTGGAGATGCTTAATAGCGGAGTAAGCCCGATCGTTGATTCCGAAATCACGAATTTTCTTACCCGCAACACTTCCGGCGAACGCCCATTAGATTTCCATGCCACCAGCAGTCCGAAGGAGGCCTATTCCAACGCGGATCTTGCAATCATCGCGACACCCACTAACTATGATGCACAGATGAACTATTTCGATACCTCCAGCGTTGAATCTGCAATCAGTACTGTACGCGAATACGCGCCGAAAGTTTGGATTGTAATCAAATCGACCATTCCGGTCGGCTACACCCGACAACTGCGCAATCGTCTACATGATGACCATATCCTGTTCTCCCCCGAGTTTCTGCGTGAAGGCCATGCACTGTACGATAACCTGCATCCGAGCCGCATTGTGGTCGGCGCTCCGCAGGATGATAAACGTTCCGTTCGGGCGGCACGCGATTTCGCAGCATCGTTGGCGCAAGGTGCGGATCCAATGGAATGGAACCGTACGAATCCGGACGGCAGCACCGGTATTCCGGAACTAGTAGTCGGCACCACCGAGGCGGAGGCCATCAAGCTATTTGCTAATACGTATCTGGCGTTACGTGTGGCTTATTTCAACGAACTTGACACTTATGCGGAAAGCCGTGGCCTAAATACTCGCGAAATCATCAACGGCGTATACCTTGACCCGCGTATTGGTGACGGCTACAATAATCCGAGCTTCGGCTATGGCGGCTACTGTCTGCCGAAGGACACCAAGCAACTGCTGGCCAACTACAACCAAGTGCCGCAGAACCTCATCGAAGCGATTGTCGAGGCAAACCGTACCCGTAAGGATTTTATTTCCGATGAGATTCTCAACCAACTCAGGAATGTAGAAAACCCGGTGGTGGGTATTTATCGCCTGACCATGAAGTCAGGCTCCGACAACTTCCGTCAGTCCGCCATACAAGGTGTGATGAAACGACTCAAAGGCGAAGGCCTTGCAGTGGTGATCTATGAACCGACATTGGGCAAGTCTGATTTCTATGGTAGTGAAGTCACATACGATTTGACCGAGTTCAAGCAGCGGGTTGATATTATCGTCGCCAATCGTTGGAATGATGATCTTGCCGATGTGGCCAGCAAGGTATTCACGCGCGATCTATTCAAGCGTGACTGATCTCATCATGGCAAAGTATCGCAAGTGTGTCTTCTTCGGGAAAAGCCTGATTCCCACAGCCCCATATCGTCCGGTCGCTAGCTCACCATTCACTGGACATCCAATTTGGTATGCATATCACTATCATCGTCCTAGGGTTTTGACGAGACATTGGAAACAGGAATTACACTTACCTGCTTTCTCATACTTTCTCATACTTTCTCACAAAAATCTACCGTTGTTTTTGAGAGCGCAAAATTTTAATCCGTTAAATCTACAACCCGCATGCAAACTAGCGTGCACAATGGCATGACTTCAAAAATCGAGTCACAGCTCCTTCATCACCACAGATTAGGGGGGTAAAGGACTAAGCTGGAACATTCCCTCGGATGAAATAGCCTAGATAAACGAGAGGCCCGTCATCCCCGCATGCTTCTTTCTATCATCGCCGTGTCTTCAGCAAGACACCGACACCGGCAAACATTAAATCGGCGATTGTCATGGCAATGCGGCTGATCAGAACGACAGCCAGCACACTGCCAGAGCTAAGTACGCCTGCAAAGAACAGGCCCAGCACACTTTCACGTACACCAGTACCGGCAGGCACAAATACAACTAAGAAACCGACCACCCAAGCCAATGCGTAAGCACCAATAGAGAGCATCAAACTAGCCATCGATGGGCGCATGGCAAAACCACAGGCCAACACCCACACTTGAATACCAGCGATGATCCATGCGACAACTGCCAGCAGCGTAGCCAAACCCAGCCCTTTAAACGTCATCTGCCGTTCCGGAACAGGTCTTTTCAGCAGTTTGAAGCCAAATCCAATCAATCGATTCAACACCGGTGGCATAAGCAGTGCAATCAATACGACCAGAAGTAACACAATCAGCCAAACCGGTACTTGAATCGATACAGATGTGCTCAACACTGTGATGGTTCCAATACCAGTCCCAGATAGTAACGAAATGAGAACCGCGATAGTCATGGCCGTCACGGAACGATGCGCAGGAATCTCATGATCACGACCAATTTCCGCAGACGCGACGATGTTCCATACACCTCCAGGAATGTATTTACCTATCTGACTGATACCAAACAGTTGTGTCGCTACATTCCAATCAAGCATTGAGCCAAGGTCAGCAAGAATCACTTTCCAAGACCACATCGTGAAGAATACGTACACTATCGCCAGAGCTACACTAGCAAAGGCGATATGCCATGGCAATACCGCCAACGCGGAGACCAAAGACCCCCAGTTCTTGACAACGGCCCAAACTAGGCCAACCAGCGCGACAGCCAAAAAAACCCAGCGGAGCAATTGGGAGTCGAATATTTTCTTCAGCTTATTCATACAATCCTCATCAGTATCTTCACCGAACTGGCTATGTCAAAGCATGATCTTTAACCCATTGAGCAAGTTCTTTGGTGATGTTCTCACTGGTGAATCGCTGCGAAACCTCCAGTGCCCTGCGTTGCTTTTTCGTAAGAATGCTCGGATTTGCCACCAAAGATTCGATTGCGTTAGCCAATGATTTCGCATTGCCCGGCTGTACGAACACCACACCGTCACCAAGCATTCTGCGTTGTGGTTTGGTGTCACTAGTGATAACCGCACAACCGACCGCCATGGACTGGTATACCTTGTTCGGCACCACACGCAGACCTTTAGGCGTAGTGGAGAAGATACCTAGGGCGATGGCATGAGAAGCGACCAGAGTGGGCAGTTCCTCGGGCTCCACCCATTCGCGGAACGTGACGTTATCAAGCCCTTTGCAGAGTTCACGGACTTCCTTGTAATCTTGACCCTTACCGACAAAGGTGAAGTTCGGTGTGACGCCACGCTGGGCAAGTATGCGCACAGCCCGAGCAATCACTGGTACACCTTGCAGCGGCGTGTATAAGCCGTAGAACACGATATCAGTTGTGCGAGCACTCACGTAACTGCCAACCTCATACCAGTCATCCGAAGCTCCGACAGGAACCACCATACTAACGTCTTTCGGTTGGAGCATCTGTTGGTGTTCCTTAGTGTCCAACACCACAAGGTTTGCCGCATTGATGGCCATGCGGTCGAGCATTTTCAAGAGTTCGACCTTCAACCCCTGTGCGCCACGGTCTTTTGCAGTGTCTCCGGCGAAAATCAAGTGATCGAGAATAATCGGTACATCTTTGAACATGTGGCGCGCGAATAGCACATCAAAATGACCCATATAGCCAACCAGCACGGCATCGGGTTTGCCGTTGACGCTTATCCACGCCCTGGCACGTCTGGCGAGTAAACGCCACAGCTTCAACAGATTCCAGCAGAATCCAAATATCCTCCACGGCTTTTTAAGGATCTCTACACGCTGAGCGGTACTGAGCTGCAGAGGCTCGTTAATCTCCCCAACCTCGCAGTCGTTCTTGCGCAAACCATCAATGAGAATGCCGACGCGTGGATGTTTGCGCACGTTGTAAGTGCCGAATGCCAAAATTCGCGGCATAGATTCAGGTCCTTCCCATTATCGAATCGTTTAGTCAAGCCCCTGCGCCGGAGAGAATTCGCCGTATTCGTTTTGTTGGGCCCATATTTTCTGATACTCGATAGAGTAGGTAACCTCCTTCATACGTTCAAGCTGGTCTTCCACCAACTTGCGCTGAATGCGCTGCACTTCGGAAATGATTTGTAATGCTATACAGAATGCAGCCAACATGAGCAGGGCCGTACCAAGCAACAGCGACTGCACATGACCTGCACTATTGCCCATGCAGGCAAGCACGAGGAATCGCACGAATGGGACGAGACCGAGAAAACCGAAAATGATGGCAGCCCACTTGAAAATCACATTTGATTTGAACATTAGGAAACTGCGGATGATGGCCCCACCAGACTTGGCCATATGCTCGAAAATGTTGCTAAATAGGCGGGATTCACGAGTTTTTGGGTTGGTGGTGATGGCGTAGGAAGTAATGGCGATGTGTTTGTTACCTGCTTGAATGATGGTTTCCATGCAGTAGCTGAATTCAGTGATGATGTTCAATTTGAGTAAGGAATTTTTGGAGTAGGCACGGAAGCCACTGGCCGCGTCCGGAATATGTGTACCAGCGGCCTTGTTGACCACCCAAGAGCCAAAATGCTGCATCTTACGCTTGAACCAGCTGAACTCCTTGATGGTAGCGGTCTGGCGGTCGCCGACCACGATATCGGCCTCATGGCGGATGATTGGCTGTACCAGCTCGCCTATGGTCTCACTCGGGTACTGATTATCACCGTCAGTGTTGACCACTATATCCGCACCGTGTTTCAACGCATAGTCCACACCATCACGGAACGCACGGGCCAATCCCATCGGTCTTGCATGATGCACAAAATGCCTGACGCCGAGACTGCTGGCTACCTCCACCGTCTTATCGGAACAGCCATCATCGATGACAAGCAGCTGAATGTCATCAATGCCGGGAATCTCAGTTGGCATCTTCTTCAGGACCATAGGCAGTGTCTGTTCCTCATTAAGGCATGGAATCTGGATAAAAAGACGCATAGTAACCTTACTGCAATCAACTTCAACTATATGATGATCTGTCTGGATTTTACGCACCATCGCAGACCGGTGGTGCAATCAAAAGGGCTTCGGCATGACCTGCAGATGCTCTGAGACCCACACTGAAACACTTCCTTCATGTTAATCTCCTTGTTAGAGACAAGGGTTCTCAACACAACGTCGAATCATTTGGTGCTGGCCGCGCTCCAGCCGATGCCTTCGGCACGCCAGCTAGCGTTGACTAGGAATCATTCTCTGACATGCTGACCGTACAGTTCAGCGATACTCCTTACTAAAATGCTTCATGCGCACCCCCTCATATTCTCCTAAGCGGAAAGGATGTCCCTCCTCGCCTATGGAACACCCACAGACATAAACTGAAAAGCGTCCGCCAGCCCTAAACGTTTCGGGAAATTGAATACGGCTACACCGTCCTTGAACGTTCCCTCACAGAAACACCAAGAATGGTGGTGGGGATCCCCACCGCCATCGTGACACTGAGCTACCTTTTAGGAGACTGTACGTGACGAACGGTAAAATAGCGCACGTTCGAAAACGTTATGAATTATGCGGGAATTGCTTTTCCATAACGACTGGATACACCGACGAAAGAGACATGATGGTTGTGCAAATTTTGGGGTTGTGCCGAGGTGACGGTAAAGGATACGTGAAAATCGCAACGAATGTCAGTGCAGATAACCTCAAGGCGACCATCAAGATGACGGACAACTCCATTCTGGAATGCCCCGTGGTGTCCATCGGATTCCCTGGCGAAGATATGACGGCAAGAGTCGGCTGGGGTGATATCTCCTGTGATGGTGTGCATGAGTCCGTAGTGGTTGTACCGCTACTGGACGGCACTCGACTCACAATAATCATTACAGACCGCAACTCTCACACTGTTCTCGGCTCGTTCCCGTTCCACCCAATACAAACAAAAATCAAGTCCCGTTTGACGTACCGACTACGTCCCGAATTTGCAGCCCAAATCCGCGGCATTGAACAGCGGCGAATCTCTGGCACGCCCCACGCTTATGTGACCGGCATTTACCCCGTCGACGAACAGCATTATTCGTGCCGTTTCCATGTACGTTACCCTTATTTCGGCATGCAGGAATCCTGTTCCATTACTGTGTTTGATGCTGCAGCGCACAGGCTTGATCTGTCACCTATCATTCTTGAAGATTCACTCATCACCGACCCGCATGACCACACACGTCAGATTCACGAGCTGGTATACTCAATCATCGTCACAGACAGCAACAAAACCATATGCATCCAGGCCAAGCCAGAACATCAGGACGCTTGCTTCACCTGTATTCTTCCGCCAATGTTCGACGGATTCGTCAACGGCGCCCGTGATCTCACCAAACATGCCTCCTATGATGATGGTTACCACGTGTGGTTCGAGCAGCATCGTGCAACTGTGGCCGACATCCGCAACCAGCGTAGAGTCTGTCAATCCTGGACGGACGAGATGAAACCTCTCATCAGCATCGTGACCGTCATCTTCCATCCTCCAGTCGAATACCTGCAAGCACTCATCGACAGCTTCACCGCACAATCCTACGACAATTTCGAGGTTGTGTTCGTCAACGTCAGTGGCCATGGGCCTGAAGCACAGTCGGTCAACAAACTGCTCGACAAACTCAGCGATCCACGTTTCCGTGTCATCACCGAGGAAAACAAGAGCATCGCTGACAATACAAATATCGGCATTCGTGAGACCCATGGCGATTACATTGCGTTTGTTGACCATGACGATGTAATCGAGCCAGATGCGCTGTATCGCTACATCAGCGTACTGCACAGCAAACCTGATGCAGATGTGCTGTACTGCGACGAAGACCTGCTTGATAACGGGCGATACACTTGGCCAGTGTTCAAGCCGGACTACAATCCCGACCTGCTTAATGCCTACAACTATGTGACACATATGCTGGTGATCAGCCGCACCGTACTTGAACAGGTGGAGCTCTCACCTGCCGACGTGAGTGGTGCTCAGGATTTCGATCTAACGTTGAAGTGCTGCGAGAGGGCACGTCTGGTCACCAACGTGCCATACATGCTGTATCACTGGCGTATGCACCAAAATTCTACCAGCACGAACCCCGACAGCAAGCCTTATGCAGAGACCGCCGGCAGAATCGCTTTGGAACGTCACTTCGAACGCACTGATCTACAAGTGGAGGTTTCGGAATCCGAATTGCCGTTCCGGTACCGTAATCGCTATATCGTTGACAATCCGCCGAAAATAAGCATTGTCATTCCCACCAAGGATCACAGCGATATTCTTCGCCGGTGCCTTAATGCCGTGCTCACAAAGACCGAATACCAGAATTATGACATCACTTTGGTCGAGAACAACAGTACCGAAAGCGAGACCTTCGCCTACTACGACGAAGTCCAGAAGCAGAGCGACAAAATCAAGGTAGTCACTTGGCAGGGAACCGGCTTCAACTATTCCGCTATCTGCAATTACGGTGCCGCGCAATGCGATGGTGAGATTCTGCTGTTCCTCAACAACGATACGGAAGTAATTAACAGCGAATGGCTCGGTTCCATGGTCAGCTTCTTCGCACGGCCGGAAGTCGGCGTAGTCGGAGCCAAATTGCTGTTCCCTGATAATCTGGTGCAACATGGCGGAGTATGGGTATCTTCCGATCAGGTGGGATACTTAGGCGATTTACTATCACACGAAGACGGCGGTTATATGGAGACCATGCGGTACCCATACAATTGTGCCGCGGTAACTGGTGCTTGTCAGATGGTACGTCGCAGCGTGTTCGACGCTGTTGGCGGATTCGATGAAGAACTGGCCGTAGTACTCAACGATGTCGATCTGTGTCTCAAAATTGGAAGACAAGGCTTCTTAGTGGTGTTCGACCCTGAGGCGAAGCTATATCACAGCGAACATACCAGCCGCGGCCGTGATGAGCAGGATGTGCGGAAGGAACGTCGTGCCATCGACGAGCAGGCACGATTCTACGCGCGTTGGGACAAGGATCTGCAACGAGGGGTTTTCATCAACCATCAGCTCAATCAGTACGACGGCCATTACAAAATTGCCTGGTAGGGAGAAAGACAATCCGGATGCGTGCAAGCCTTCACAACATTACTAATCGAGTTGGCGGAATCCGTAATATCATTGCATGGTTGACGATTATCGTCCTTATTCCGGCACTGTTCTTTGGACTTCTTCAAGCAAAATATCATGGCGTGTTCTCGCAAATCGACGAGGGTACGCATATCAGCTATGCTTGGTCGGCATCGCATGGCCGCATTCCCGCCAAAGGCGATACTGTGGAGCAGCCAATCCTTGATGACTGGGCCTGCTCTAGCCAGACTAATGCCGAGTTGCCCCCCTGCGGTGATGCTGAAGATCCGACAAAATTCCCTGCACAAGGCCAACAGTACAATTACATTCATCCACCGCTCTATTATGCGGTCACTGGCTTTGCTGCACGGATAATCGCACATATCGACCATTCGGTATCGTTCGCCCAGGCGGCTCGACTCATGCAGATTCCTTGGATTATCCTAGGCCTCGCCCTTACTTATCGTGCTTTACGAGCATGGGGGATTGACCGACTGTATGCTTACAGTGCCGTAGCCGTCATCCCGTTTGTTCCTGTATTTCTGAACGCGGGAAGCGCCGTGACGAACGATGCGCCGGCACTTGCATGTGGTGCCCTGCTGACTTGGAGCGCTGCGCGTGTGTTCAAACAGCATCGCTGCGATTGGTTGCCTGCAGTGATGGCGTTACTATTCTGTCTGATGAAGGGCACGTTCGCTTTCGGTTTTTTGGGATTCGCGGCGACGGTATTCGCAACATCCGCTCTATGGTGGTATCTTGGTGACGTTCGTCTAGGGCGCAACGGCATCATCAGTTCATGTGCGACCGGTATCGTCTCCCTGCTGTGTATCTTCGGATGGTCAAAATTTCAGAATATGCGTGGCGTAGAGAACTGGCAAAATCCCAATTCAGTCTACCGTCCCAAAATAGAGGGAAGCCCTGTTTGGGAATGGATGAAAACAGCCTTGTCGGGTCTTGACTTGGGCGCGTTCACTTCCGCCGGCCGTGATATGTCGGACCAGCCTGCTTTTATCATGTGGTCCGCTTTATTGACCGTGGTAATGATTGGAGCCGTAGGTTTTCTATACTTCCAGCACGACGGCGACGTCTCCCATACCATGCTACTGGGGACCACAGTGTTCTCCATGCTTCTGTACCCTACACTGGTGCAGATTCGTGAGTATCTGAGCAGCGGTCTGATGTTTTCCGTGGTAACCGTACGCTATGGCATGTGCCTAGTCCCGTTGGTACTGTGTTGTTGGGCGCTGGCGCTGCAGAATCGGAAGTCACGCATCATCGCCGTCAGTATGCCGTTGATCGGCATCTGCTGTGGATTCGCCTCAGTACTGACGGCTGCGATGTTAGTTTGACTATATTCTTGCTTATGGAATTTACTCCGCATTCCTTTTCCGAATGACCTATCAGTCAGATTTTCTTCAACGATGGGCGGAGAGATCTCTAGCGAATCCATCGGTGGATACGGATTGCACTGGCGATACACCGGCGTCGAGCCGACCGACCAGCAACCAATGCCTCATACTTCTAGCCTTGCTCACCAGAGCATCATGCACCCAAGCCTTGGTCATGTAGTGATGATTTCCACCGCCTGTTACTCCAATGGAATAAGGATTGTATTCAAGACAAGTATATTAGTCGACAGCTCAATCAATATGACGGTTACTACAAGATTACTTGGCAATCAATGGTTTATCCGCATATGAACGGGGATGTCCTCTACTTACCCTTAGTGGAAGGACATCCCCGTTCATATGCGGATAGGTATGTATCTACTCGCAGCCGATACCGTCATTGTCTGTATCAAGCTTGCTGCTATACCCTGGGTCTCCACGATAAATGGGGGCTCTGCCAGCAGCTCTTACGGCTTTACAGTTTTTGAATGGTGCTTCAGAGGGAGAGGTACCCCACGGTGCAGAAGAGGCACCGCCAATACCATACCAAGCAACACCTTCGTCTCGCCTTCCACGACTGATCAGGTAAGAAGCTTCACCTGGATTCAGCGTGTAATTGTGCGTGCCAGTATGCGCATAAGGATTGTATTGACGCTGAAGAGGGAATGAACGATTATCATCCGACGAATACCAGCCAATTCCTTCATCGGTCCATCCGGCAGATACCAAAGCGTCTCGTTCTTGTGAACTCACCGTGAAATGATGGTCCCCTACGTAAGGATTGTATAGACGATACACCGGGGTACCAGATGAAGTGGGGCGACCCAACCGGCACCTTCCCATCGCCACCCGGCGCGGCGGAGCCCATCCCTTTCATTTGCGCTGCCTGTATAGAAGTGTTCTCCGGAATGCCTGTTATATAGACGATACATAGTGTCTGCCGCACTAGAGTCGGCATGAGCAAGCGGTACCATCATTGCGATTGAGCTCAATCCAACGAGCGCTGCCGCCAATGTACTTGAGACGCAACGTTTGATGGTCGACTTCTTCAACGTTCAGTCCTCCATTGGTCTCTGCCTTGTGGCAAGTGTTTCGTCCAAGCTTTCATACGCCATAGAGACCTTGTTGATTAGGGCGAAATTATCCTTTCCTTTCGCATCACGCAGGGAAAAATCACATGAATTTTCCTCATTGGTGAACGCAATCATCTCCGCAGTGTCCGGATGGGAGCCATCCCATGTATGCAGTGATGCAACAAGACGGAAGTCGCCATTATTGAACAAATCCATTGGTAAATGAAAATGCACCGTATGATGGCCTTTCCGGCTCAGGTCAAAGCTATCGCCATAAGGCAGACCACCTCTACGAAGATCATGCATGGCCAACGCGACGTAAAAATTTTTATCTCCGCGATAATCGTATTCAACTTCAAAATCAAAACCACCAACAATGGTGCAGACCGGCTCTTTTGATGGCTTTACGTTCAACACGGGAACGGTGGCGCTCAGACCTAACGGATACTTTGGAGCATCGTTTTTCTCTTTCTCTTCCGCCACACTTTTCTTCTCGCGACGCAGATTCTCCAACGTGTAACGGTCCGCTACATCGTCTTTATTGCCGGAAGCAATGATTTCGCCGTCCTTAATAAGAATCGCCTTATTACAATACCTTTTGACCGCATCCATGGAGTGGGTCACGAGAATGACGGTCTTGGTCGGGTCCTTTTTAATCTCGGCGAAGAAGTTATCACACTTCCGTTGGAATGCCTCGTCGCCCACGGCGAGAACCTCGTCAAGTACAAGGATGTCGCCTTGAGCCTTGATGGCCACGGAGAAAGCAAGACGTACCTGCATGCCAGAGGAATAGTTCTTGAGTTTTTGGTCCATGAATTCTTCCAACTCGGCGAACTTCACGATGTCGTCATACATCGCATCAATTTCCGTACGAGTAAAGCCAAGCAAGGCACCATTCAGATACACGTTCTCACGACCGGTAAGCTCCGGATTGAAACCGACACCAAGCTCAATGAACGGCACCAACTTACCCGTAACCGTAACCGAGCCCTGTTCCGGAGTGTAAATCTGGGAAATGATCTTCAGTAACGTGGATTTGCCGGAACCATTACGGCCGACGATACCGAAAAAGTCACCTTGACGCACCTCGAAATCGATGTCGCGCAACACATGCTGTTCGGTGTAGCCCTTAATGCCCTTCGTCCAGTTCAGAAAGGCCATCTTCAGCCCTGTAGCCTGTTCGGTGGGCAACCGAAACATCTTGGCAACGTGGTCAACCTTCAATACCACTGGACGTTCGTCAACAGTTGTCTTCTCAGTCATTACAACCTCAGTCATGGTTTAGAGCACCTCTGCGAATTTGGAGCTGTACTTGTGGAACACGTGAATTCCCAGCCACAGGATGAACGCAGATAGCGCGTATGGCAGCAGGCAAAGCAGCTTATTGTCGACCATGGTCCATACGGTCGGCACATACTCCGGCGAAAGCAGGTTATGGCGAATATCCATAATCGCCTGCGTGGTCGGATTCAACATCATGATGTCGGCGGCCCAAGAGAACTCCTTATTCTGGGCCACCATGGAAATCGGGTAGATAATAGGCGTCGCATAGAACATGGCCTGTAGCACAACTTCCCAAATATGCGCGACATCACGGAAATAGACATACAACGAAGCAAGCAGCAGGGCCACGCCAAGGCCGAGCGCATACAACTGCAGAATACTGAACGGCACCAGCAGCACATGCCAAGTGTAGTGTGCGTGGGCGAAGAAACCGAACAGAATCACCACGAGCAGGTTGATGCCCAGTGAAATCATGGAACCCATGGTTGTGGCAGCCACGATAATATAGTTCGGAAAGTGCACTTTGCGCAACAAGTCACCTCGGCCAACGATGGACTGCATACCCATGCTGGTGGATTCGGAAAAGAAGCTCCACAGACAGGTACCACACAACAATGAAATCGGGAATGTAGGGGTGCCATCAGAAAACTTCAGAAACTTCACGAACACCACGTACATCACAGCGAACAGCATCAAAGGCTTCAATACGGACCACACCATGCCGAGAAACGAGCCCTGATAACGTAGCTGAAAATCGGTTTTCACCAGTTCCTTGAATACCACCATCGCATAGTGGTATCTCTTTTTGAGACCGTCAAAAAAGTTCTTCACAAGCGTCCTATTCTACTAGCGCAAAGCGTTTGGGCGCAAAATGTGGCGCACCCATCTTCAGCAATATTTAATAATTTTCTATTGACCAAAAGACGTTTACCGCACAACGACAAAATATCTCACATGCCTCTCACAGCCAGACCCCAATCTGGAGGGGCAAGAGACTTCATCCTCTTCGAGCTCACACCACTACCGGTTTCGCATACTGACGTATACGCATTAAGCTGGAACCTACATGAAGCCGAGCACCACTGAGCAAGGGGTCTGTATGCCGCAACTCTCCATCATTATCCCCACCTTCAACAACAGTAAATACCTTCTTGAGTGCGTGCATAGTGTGACAACCCAGGAATTCAAAGACATCGAAGTGATAATTGTCGATGACGCCAGCACCGATAACACCCCCACCATCGCGGCTGAGCTCACAACTGAGGATTCTCGCGTTCATTTCATTCGGCATTCTCGGAACTCTGGAACCCTCGCGTCTCGGAAAACAGGAGTACTTACCTCGACAGGGCGTTATGTCATGCTGATGGACCAGGATGACGAACTTGCCAGCGGTGCGCTGAGAAAACTTCTTGATTTTGCGAATGGCTATCCAGCGGATATCTACCATTTTGGAGTACAAGTGATCGCGGCCAACGCTTCAGCGCAACAGGCAGCCGCTGGAATGACAACATTTCTCACCCCTATACCACGCAGGTTGAACGGCGAAACAATACTCCTCACCCAATTTTCCCCGAATGGGAACTTCGACTGGCACGTACATCACAAAATGTATCGAGGCGATTTAGCACGCTCCGCTTATGCGCTGGCTGCCAATCAACGACTTGTGCTTTCCGACGATCTATACGTGAGTTTCATTTTGGACTCTATAGCATCAACCTATATCAGTATTCCCAATTCACCATGGTATCTCTACCATTTAGGCCGTGGAGACACATTAGGACATAAGCTCACACCCGGCTCGCTGAGCGTTATGGCACAATGGGACGCTCAGGCCCTATCCATGCTAACTACGTTCATTTCCCGAAATCATACCAAAATCCTTCGCTCCGACTGGAGTGATCGTCTCGCCGATGTACGCGATAAACTCATCGAACATACCATGAACGAATGGAAAGACAACCTGCCAGACAATGATAAAACGCGGGGACTCCAGCGAATACTCGATATTTGGGCACCTGACACGGTTTGCGGAGAACTGTACCGATACGTAAGGGACTACGCCTACGCCTATCTGGTTGCCGACAATCGACAATCCGAGGCCAGTCGAAGCGATCAAAAACAGGCCGAATGGTATTTACGCAAGGTGCAGCATATAGAACGGCTACACGGGCTTCCTAGTAAGTCCGATAACCGGCACTATCTATCACTGCGAAAAACTGCGTACAATCATCTGTATGACTCTGGCATTCTGCAGCAACCGCAACAAGAGACAACCAAATCAAGGGATAATCGCTTGGAGGTTATGTTGAAAAGACTGTTTGCAGGGCACTGAGACGGACTTTTAGTTAGACTCTAATAAGCTTCACAACCGAATGAGAGATACAATGCCGAAAATTTCCATCATCATCGCCGCTTACAATGTCGGCGACTACCTGCAGCAGTGCCTCGATAGCGTGGCAGCACAGACGTTCACCGACTATGAGGCGGTTGTCGTAGATGATGCCAGCACTGACTCCACCGCACAAATCATTGCACAAGCTGCCGCACAAAATTCACGCATCGTTCACGTCACACACGAACACAACCAAGGACTTCACCTCACTCGTAAAACAGGTGTTGAGACCGCGACTGGTGAATATGCATTCTTCTTAGATGGCGATGACGATCTCGCACCTGAAACTTGCAAGCAACTTGTCGATGCAATGGAACTGTGTCCTGCCGATATCTTGCACTATGGTATTACCGTCATCGGAGAGAACAACATTCTCACCGATGAGTGCCATGACTTCGAGGCATTCAATAATGCACCGACGGAAGATTGCAAACAGGCCGATATCGCGAGCAATATCTATGATCAATCTCGAGGGCAGAAAGTTGATTGGCGCGTCACACAACGTTTATATCGCACTTCACTCCTCAAAAAAGCTTTTGAAGCCATGAGTCGTGATCGGCTTGAGAGAGCAGAGGATGGATATGAATGCCTAGTCATTTCGTCTTTGGCTCAGACATACCGTTCACGCAAAGACTGTCGCGGATACCGTTACCACTACGGACGCGGAGTCACCGGCACGAGTGAAATTTCCGCTGAAAAATATGGCACATTCTGTCGACAATTCAACCGTTGCTTCTTAGCTGCGACAGACTATGCCACGAAATATACCGAGATTGATTTGCAGGCTTGTGTTCGTGGCTATAGGGAAAAAGCCACCGAACTACTGGCTAACGATTGGAAAGTCAGGGTTCCAGAACAAGAGAAACGGAAAGCAGCCAAACAGATGGAAGCCGTCTTCGGTCCCGCTATTACTGGTAGAGAAATATATCGCTTCGTACGGGATGACGCCTACGAAAAAATTGTGACCGGTGCGGAATCATCCGTAGATGATGCCCTCCATCATTGGTTCTCAATTGCAAAAGAATTCAAAGTGACAGAGGATTGCAAAAATCTCAACGCCATACGATTTCTCAAGATGAAACACAGTGCCTCCACTCATATGGTTGATTTGGATGCGCGCATCCGCAATGAAGCATCTTTTCAGTCCTACGCCAAGCAGGGCATCCGCATCTTCGTCACCACGCACAAAAACGTTGACCTGTTCGACAGCAATATCATGCAGCCTGTGCAAGTCGGACCAAAAACGGAGCGGTTCCCTTGGGCGTTCCACGATGATGAAGGCGAAAACATCGCAGACCTCAACCCACGTTACTGCGAGCTGACCACACAATACTGGGCATGGAAAAACATCAATGCCGACTACTATGGCTTCTGCCACTATCGTCGCTATTTCGATTTCACCGAAACCGAGCATGAGGAGAACCCATTCGGTGAGATCATGGACGACTATATCGATGCCAAAGCCGCACAGGAATACGGTTTGGACGATGCAACCATCGCGGAAACCGTCAAGCAGTATGACGTAATCACCACGCCGTTCGGCAATCTCGAGGAAATCATCAACAAGTACGGCACACCACGGGCCTTGTGGGAAGCCGCCCCCCTGCTGCACGACGACGATTTGCAACGCTGTTATCATATTCTGTGCAAGATGTACCCGGACTATAGGCAGGACGCGGACGCCTTCCTTAAAGGTAACACGGCATGCTTCTGCAACATGTTCATCATGAGGAAGGATATCTTCTTCGACTACTGCTCTTGGCTGTTCCCCATTCTCGAGGAATTCGATAAGCAGACCGATTACGGTACATACAGCAAAGAAGCCCTTCGCACGCCGGGACATCTCTCCGAACGTTTATTGAACATTTATCTGATGCATCATAAGCGCATCGGCTCCAACTGGAGATTCAAAGAGTTGCAATGCGTACATTTCACCGATCCGGAACCGGCGGAAAAGCTCGGGCCACTCACCGTATATGACAAGCCGATTATTCCTGTGGTGTTCGCCGCTGACGACAACTATGTACCGCAACTGGCCACTACGGTTTATTCCGCCATAAAGAACGCCGATCCGAACTACCTCTATGATGTGGTGGTATTGCAGCGTAATATCGCCTGGGACAAACAAGAGCGTCTACGCGATTTCTTCAAACGATTCCCGAATATGTCCCTGCGTTTTACCAATGTGGAACGCGAGCTGGCCGGGTATGACCTGTCCACGAATAATGCGCATATCAGTATCGAAACCTACTACCGTTTCCTGATACAGGAACTGCTGCCCTTCTACGACAAGGTGCTGTATCTCGATTCCGATATCGTCATCAACGGCGACATCGCGGAGCTATACCGCACCGATCTGCAAGGTAAGCTACTTGGTGCGATTCGCGACATCGATTATCTTGCCAACCTCAATGTGAAGCACGGTGACCGTATGAAGTATACGAAAGACGTATTGAAGATGAAAAATCCATACGATTACTTTCAGGCGGGTGTGCTGATCTTGAACACCCGGGCCATGCGCGAACGCTACACCATCAAGCAGTGGCTCACCTATGCTTCCAATCCAGCCTTCATATATAACGATCAGGATGTGCTAAACGCGCACTGCGAGGGTAACGTACTGTACCTGCCATGGGAATGGAATGTAGTGCATGACTGCGGTGGCCGTGTCGGTAACTTGTTCGTGCAGGCTCCCGGTGACATCTACGATGCCTACATAAGGTCGCGCAGCAATCCGCAAATCATCCACTATGCCGGTTTCCAAAAGCCTTGGAACGACCCGGATTGCGATTTTGCCTCCATATACTGGCGTTACGCCCGTGAGACACCGTTCTACGAACGTCTGCTCAAGCGCATGGTGAAGGCCAATGAACCGAAGGTACCGGAAAACATGTTCCAACCGCGACACGAGCGTGCCGTCGGGGAAAACAACCCAATTCGCAAGGTCATCGATCCGCTGATGCCAATCGGTTCCAGGCGCCGTGATGTAGTGAAAGCCATTGTTCGAGCGGCTCGCGGACGACGCTGAACGGCAAACAGGACGGCAGCATCATGAGACTGGAGACCTACGATGAGATCCCGAAAACACCCGGTCTCATGATGCTGCCATACCGCTACCTTTGCGCTGGCCGACTCATATCATTGATTCCGTCTGCGTGCTTGCACATAAGCGTAAGGAACAACGGCGCGACGCAGATCAGTTGCAGCACATAACGCGTGGGCTCGCCACCCATGCCCGATACCGGGACCAGCAACAGATACACGAAAGACATATCCACCGGGAGCATGGAAGCGACACGACTCAATCTGCCCTTTCCCCGTCTCAAAGCCATAAACAGCATGAAGGATGGCAAAATGGAAGCCCACAGTGCCCTGGAGAACAAAGCGTTCAACACTGGAATACTCTGTTCCATATCATAAACGGACCTAGCGGTATCACTTCTGTACGCCTTCAATGGCCATTGCGGTATATATTTTAGAATCGGATCGTAATACCAAGCGGACTCGGTGCACACCACCATATAGTTCGGCGTGCCATCGTTATTGGAGAAACTGAACCATCCACGAACAAGGCCCATCCATGACTCCAGATGCCCGATTGGATGTTCCACAGTCTTCTTCAACCATAGCTTGATAAAATCATTGAACAAATCCGGGTCCTTCAGACTGGTTCCTTTGACGGGATCGGCTATCTGCGGATCATAGACCTCAGGAATTTTCTCATAGTCAATAGTCAAAAAATTCGAGACCAATTTCTTTTCCTGATCAGTCATATCGTTGCCGTTGTACTTGATATCGTGAGCCACCTGCTGAATGGCAAACGAGATGCTTTCCTGCTTGCCCCCGGATTCGATGCCCAAAGCCGGCAGAACGAACTTTGGGATCAGAACCATCATGATGATCGCGATCACAGCACCTATCGCAAAAGAAATTGCTTTAGCCTTCTTAGAAACATGGATCAAGAACATTAGCAGTAAGGACGGCACCACCACGTAGACACCAGCTTTTTTTGTCAGACACGCCAACAAGCCGCAAATGAAGAGCGTCGCGATAACGCCAGAGTTGTTCATCGCTTCACCACGAGTTCGAATTACCTCCACAAACAGGATGCAAAACGGAATAAAGAATAGGACGGATATAGTGTCTTTAGCCAAAGAAGAGAACATCACCGGAAAGACGGGGAACAATGCGAAGAACGCAAGCTCCGCATGGCACAATCCTCGCGGAAGTCCGATTTTTTTCGTATACGAAATCATCCAGGAAAACAGCAGAGGCGCAGCCGCCAGCTGAAGCATGATCAGGCAGTACAGCCCAAAGATCGGGTTCCGGAAAGCCCACTGCCCAAAGTCAGCGAACCAACCAAACAAATAAGTTAGAGCGAAAGGATGATGATCTGTAAATTTTTCAACGCCATAATGTATGAGCAACTGCTTTGACGTATCGGACCAATAGACTCCGGGAAAAAGCCAAATAATGTACGGTAGCCAGCAAACGATGATCGCAACGGCATTTTTCAGTATCGCTCCAGCAGAATACCGGTAGTCAAAGAAACGGTGTACCGTCCCCTTGTCCGAAGATGCATGGCCGACCATATCCGAACGGCGACGGTGCAATCTGGCAATCAGACGATCGACCGCATAAAACAAGATAGTGAATATCGTGCAGAAAAAAACTATCTTCACAAGCAACGCAACTTTGCCCTGCAAGATTGTTCCGTCAGGATTGGAGACCTCGTCTCCCAATCCGAACATGATTCCAAGTACCAAAGGCACAATAAGGCGCATTTCCAAATGATTTATAGATATATTTTTTTTCATATTTCTACTAACCTTTTACTAAATCAAAGTACAAAAAGTTTTTTAATGAAAGGAATCTTTCTCAGCAAAACCGTAATAAACAGACATCCTGCAAATACACAGATACACAACAGTACATTCACTACGGTGAGCGCTATCGAATTCAAATTTCCAAGACCATTGAATAAAGAGGTATCCTGCGCTCGGCACAGTAAAATCAGACCAGCCATATGTAGCATGTAGATGCCAAATGTATTCATGCCAATGGCACGGAACATCTCGGCTCCGAATCCACGCATCCGCACTCGCCCCAATGCGAGCAGCAGCAGAAGGGTGGCAACGAAGGTCGGCAAAAGCCAATAGCCATTCTCCACTGTCAGAACGACACCCTTAACCGCATGCTGGTAGCGTTGAATCAACACCGTCACCGCATAGCAGACAATGATGCCGCATGCTGCCATGCCTTGAGAGATTTGGATATCACCATGAGCCGCTTCCTCTATTTCCGAACCGTGCACCAATCTCCTACCAACAAGTCCGCCGACCAAGAAATACAGTAGTACATACCCATATGAGCCGAAAATATAGTACTCATCAATCGAATTCATGATTGACGCAAAATCATGATGGGTCAATGTTCCAAGTCCCTGCAGGACGAGGGATACCGTATCCTTGCCTACAGTAAAGCCAAACAACACCGCCATCAAAGCATGAAGCACAATCCTGCGATCCGAATCGAATGCCATCTTCGCCAGAGGTAAGATAAGATATACGGCAATTAGCGCATTCATAAACCAGAAATAGCCAGTAGGATATCCACCTAAATTGCCGCCAAGCAGAAATATACAAAAATCCTTAATCGTCACGGTTTGGGAGCCGTCAACGTAAATGAAAAAAATCGCTGCAAGCACCTTCCAGATGCTCACGATAATGACGATATTGAGGACTTTCCTGTAGTGGCGATGCTCATCTAACGGTCGCGGCAATAACAAGGCGCCATTGACTGCAAAAAACAAGGGAACGCAAACCACACACATGACAGTTACCAAGGTACCGGCGATTCCGCTGGAATAGTATCTCGTGTAAAGCGAATAGTGAAGCATGACCACAAGGAACATTGCCAACGTTTTCGCTATATCATATCCAACTATACGTTTTTTCATCTATCTTGCATCGTTTCTGTCAACGGCGTTCATACAACTTTATATTCATCCTACACAGCAATATTAATTCCATCCACACGCTGCCCTCTGACAAACAATTCCCTTCTTGCAACAAGCAGTCCCCTTCTTGCGAGGATACTCAGCGAAAGAGAACAAGGACCCGTACCAACGTCATCTCATCCATGAATGACCGTTGAGCCACTCGGCTGGGTGGCCTATGCCCATCGCCAGTCGGCCAGTGCAAAGGATATAGTGGATCGTATGCTAGAAAATTCGAATCCTTCCGTTGCCGTGCTACTGCCCTGCTACAACGAAGAAGTGACTATCGGCAAGGTCGTGCGTGACTTCAAGACCACACTGCCCCAAGCCGATATCTACGTGTACGATAACAACTCCACTGACCGCACCGCCCAAATCGCCGCTGCCGAAGGTGCAATCGTCAGGAAGGAGCCCCGCCAGGGTAAGGGCAATGTAATTCGCGCCATGTTCGAGGACATTGACGCCGACGTGTACATTATGGCTGACGGCGACGATACCTACCCCACCGACGCTGCGCCCGCCATGGTTGCCAAGGTCCTCGAAGGCTACGATATGGTGATTGGCGACCGTTTGAGCTCCACCTATTTCCAAGAAAACAAGCGACCCTTCCATAACTTTGGCAATCGGCTCGTACGAGGTTCAATCAATAGCCTATTCCACGCACATGTCACCGACATCATGACTGGATATCGCGCATTCTCCTTCACGTTCGTCAAGACCTACCCTGTGCTTTCCAAGGGTTTCGAGGTCGAAACCGAGATGACTATCCACTCGCTGAATAACAACCTTCGACTGTATGAAATGCCGATTCAATATCGGGATAGACCGGCCGGTTCCGTCAGCAAGCTCAACACCGTAGGTGACGGCATCAGGGTATTAGGCACCATCTTCCGCATGATCCGTGAATACAAACCCCTGCCCTTCTTCGGTGGGTTCGGATGCCTGATCGGCATTATCGGATTAGCGCTATGTGGCAGTGTAACCTTGGACTTCTGGCACACCGGCATGGTCGCCCGTTTCCCCACACTCGTTGGCGCAGTGATGCTTGTGATCACTGGTCTCTTGCTCATCATCGCAGGCATCATCCTTGACGTCATGGCCAAGAATGACCGTAAAACCTTCATCCTGGAAATGAATCGGTTCTCCCTGACGAGGCGGCACATGTAGAATATGCCGAGACCTATCCACTCCCTTTATCGCACTTGCCAACGTTGCGCATTGGTGCCGTTTGCAGCATAGAGCTGTACATTAGCGCCATTCGCCGCAGAGCCACCGGCCACATCCAGTACCATATTTTCCGAAAGTGCAGATTGAATAACGTAGGATCCGTCGGAATTCTTCAGCACAATCCACTTTTGAGCATACGTACCGTTCGCGGCATACTGTTGCACATTGGTACCGTTGGTCATCAATGCGCCGCTTACGTCCAACACCTTATTGGAATTTACGCTGGTCAGAGTCACATATCCACTGGAATCGTGGGCAATCTTCCACTTTTGGGCCTTGGTGCCATTGCCTGTCCATAGTTGCACGTTACCACCGTTAGCTTGAGAAGCTCCATTAACATCCAGTTTTAGGGAAGTCCTAAGCTTTGACCCAAACGTGTACGTACCATCAGTGATATCGTTTCTATGTTGGCAGGCCTTATCGTCCAGACGTTCGCGCACCGTCCGGCATTTCGTAACCACCCACTGCTGAGCGGCACTCCCGTTCGGCGAATACAGCTGCAATTTCGCGGTCGCATAAGCGTTGGCGCCTGGAACGTCCACTGCTTTATTGGCATTGACCGATACCAACGCAATCTTGCCATTTCCGTAATTACGCACCGTCCATTGTTGGGCAAGAGTGCCATTGTCGCCATACTGTTGCAGTACGGCGCCATCAACATTCGAACCACCGGATACGTCCAGCACCTTACCGGAATTTGCGTTGACGATTCGATAAGCGCCGTTGCCGAGGGTCTGGAAACGATAACATTGTGCATCCGTACCGTTGCTGCCGTAAAGCTGGATTCTTGCACCATTGACGGTAGAACCATTGGTCACATCAAGTACAAGATTCTTGTTGATTCCTGAGCTAACCGTTACTGCCGTATCTGTCGGGATACTGACATCACTCGATGAAACCACGAACATCTGCGCAGCAGAACCGTTTGGTGCATACAGGCGAATCGCAGTACCATTAGCGGTGCCGCCACCGCTCAAATCCAATACCCAATTCCCTAATGCGGACTGCAGGTAGTAGCCGACGCCCGAATCCCGAATGAACCAGCGTTGAGCCTTAGAACCGTTCGCACTATATTGCTGCACAACTGCATTATTACCAGCTGCAGCATTGCGCACATCCAAAGCCTTGCCGGAATTGACATTGACGATTTCATAACTGCCGTCAGACTGCTGAGTAAATTTGAATCGCTGTGCGTTTGAACCGTTGCCGGCATACAGCTGAATCGCCGTGGAATTTGCCGTGCTCGCACCCGGAATATCAACACTGGAACTAATTTTCGAACGCACGTTGATGTAATAGCTCCCATTCGGAATAGAAACCTTACTCAGCTGACGTGTATCAAGAGCCGGTGAGGGCACGGTGTAATCGGAATTATGCGAACCGCCGGACGAATAACTCTTATTACCAAACGCGTTCATATCCACATTGCCATCGATGCCGTCCACATGGCCGATGCTCGTATACTGCCAGCCACGATCATTAGTAGGGAACTTGGTGAAGCCCATCTTTGCGCCGTACTGCGCCACCCAACGGGTCTTGGCATGGATGTTGGCACTGTTCAACGGCCCCTGCAAATAGCTCGTATACGAATAGACGCCCAGATTGGAGTACCCATTCGACTGCATCACGTTGTACCAGCTGTTAACTATGTTGTCGTACGCACTCACACTGGTTGGTGGAGTATGGCCAGTCCAGCCACTCCACTTTTCCAAGTCATAGTAGATCGGGTATGTGAGATCCTTGGCGCTTACACCCACCTGCTTGAGCTTCGCCACAATGTCATTCGCCTCGGCCTTCGCCATGCTGCCGGTATCGGCGTATGAATACCAATAGATGCCGAATGGAATACCCAAACGCTTGCATTCGGAAATGTTACGTTTGGCTTTGGTATCAATTGAATTACCCTCGCCATATCCAAGACGGATAATCGCGCCTTCTACGCCATCGGCTTTCGCCTTAACCCAGTCGATATCGCCCTGCCATGTAGAAACATCGACCACACCCTTCGCCTGCTGCACAAACAGATTGTTTTCGTAATCGAAGAACGCTTTCGTACCGTTACAAGTACCCCAATGCGCACCGTAGCTGTTCGATTCGAACTTAGCGAATTTAATGGAACCGTCCGATGACGACGAAGACTGGCTCTCTCGCCCCTGTCCATCTGCGGATGTTTCGCTTTGCACCTCTTCAACGGCAGCCTTCACCGTCTCCGCAGACACAGGAATGAATGATTCGCCATCCGTCTTTGCAAGCGGATCAGGCTGCCGATCGCCAGCCTCCGCTGCAGCAGCCGCCCCTGGGTCTTCAACCGTTTCACCGGTCTCTATATTTTTCAGCTCACCTTCCGGCGTAATGGCCAGATCCGCCGAGACAACTGTCGCATCGTCGGGAATACTTTCACTTATCGAATCCGGAAGCGGTATCTGTGGATTATCCGGCATGCTGTCCGATGAAGGCTCTTCTTGATCCGCCAAGGTAGCGCCGGCGGCCAATTTCTCGACAGCGCCAATCGAGGTATCCTGTAGTGCATGAGCGGGCACAGCGCTCGCTAAAATCAACGTGATTGCAGTCGCCGCAACAGCCGCACTCGAAACAAGTTCCCTCAGCATCTTCATCGAACGTTCCTTCCAGTCAGATAGTTACTGTGCAGATCCCTACCGACCTTTTCATTGAAACATACTTCATCAACATTTCGGTAGCCATTCACCACCCCGCCCCATTGCCTTGCGAATACGTTGCAATGATGATAGCCCGATTGTTCTGTTGTACAGGCCGAGACGGTAACATGCTTCATATGCTGCGGCGATCGGAGTAGGAAGGTACTTGCGGAGCCTGCGGCACACATCCTAACAGCGTAGTGGCACAGAAGGGTGATATGGCAGCACGGCACAGCAAAAAGCATGGCAGGCACAAAGCTCGGCATGCCGTTCCCAGCTCGAAGCCTGCCATCATCAAATCCATGTTCGTGCCCAAGGACCGCTTCTATACGGCAGTGATGCAAGGCGTACACGACAGCATGGAACGGGAACGCAAACGCACGAGACAAGCCATGCACACGGTTGTGGCCGCCTTGGCGATTATCGTGCTCATCGGCAGCATCTGCTTTGGATGGATGGGAGCGCGCGCATCGCTGCGAACGCACGAGCTGGTCCGAGTATCCACCTGTCAACAAGCCGTCATCGATATGAACAACTCATATTTCAAGGCTTCCCAGCTCAAAACGCAGGTGGATTCCGCTTTCACCAGCATGGATGCCAACTACAATCTTGACCAATTGTCGAATCTGTATGGCGAAAAAGTTGACATTCCAAGCACACTGCAGTGCTCCAACAACCCTTCCAACACCGCCGATACCGCCACAAAAGCCAAGGCTGCCTACGACAAACAGGCAACGGCATTTCAAGATGCGTTGAAGAAAACGCAATAGCAAGGACGATTTCGCCATCCGTGAACTTCCGTCAATCCGATCGAGCCAAGCAATCCGGTCAATCCAATCGGTCTAAGCAACGGGGCGAGGATCACTGGAGACCCTACGCGGAACCGACGCGGCGGAAGACTCGATCACGATGGGTTCGGTGCGACGCAACGAGATATTGGAAGATGACTGTACGGAACGCGCCTCGCGGGAAGAGGTGGCCGCATCAGCCTGCACAGGCGGAAAAGCGCCGGTTACGGGGCGAATCCGACCGGTCGCCGTAGGAATGAAACTGGGTGGAAGCGGCTGCGTGGCGGCGGTGTCTTCAGAAGAATCCTGAGAGACGGTCCGCATGGAAACTCGAGAAGCCATCGCGGCAAGGGAATCGCGCGTATCCGGCTCCTGCTGCAGGCGATCATACTCCGTCATCACGCCTCCCCTCATTGACTCACCTCTCACTGTACCGAGGGTAACGCAGCCATAATGACTTCCACATTACGAATGCGCGATATGCGCAACTCCCTTACTCAACAGCAACTTAAGCGTTCACAGTGAACGAAATCGAATCATCGTCCCTCCGAAAAACGACCTTGGACCGGTAGGATTTCAGATATGGCTGAAAGTTCCCATCCGCCCGCAGACCATTCGGCCCATTATCTTTTTCTCATCGTCGGCGCCCCGCTGGCAGCCTTCCTCATCGCGGCATCACGCGCATTCGAGACGCATGGCCTGACCATTCCGCTGGTTCGCATCACGACCGGCATCGCGGGACTGATGCTGCAAGCCATCCCGTTCATGATGCTGGGGGCGTTGATGTCGGCGGCCGTCACCACATTCGTCAGCGAATCGCTGATCCGCCGCCATATTCCACACTCGACATTCGGCGGCCTCGCAATCGGCCTGCTCACAGGATTATGCCTGCCAGTATGCGACTGCATGGTAGTGCCCACCTTCGCAAGCATCGTACGCAAACGCATGCCATTGCCCTGCGCGGTCACGTTTCTGACCGCCGTACCGGTCACGAATCCCATAGCGATATGGTCCACCTGGTATGCGTTTCCCGACAAACCATGGATGGTGCTCTGGCGAACGGGACTGGGCATGATAATAGCCGTGACGGTCGGCGCATCGTTCGCGCTATGGCCGCCGAAAAGCTCCGCCACCGCCACGGATTACGCGAACCGCACGGATTACGCGGATTATGCGATAAAGAATCGCACCGCATGCACGCGGCATGCAGATGACGCCTGCTGCAGCACCGGCCTCGGCGACGATGCCCGTAAGATGACGGACGACCCGCCGATCATCCGTTTTCTACGCTGCACACACCACGATTTTCTACACATGATGCCGATCCTGCTGTTCAGCGCCATCATCGCCTCCCTGGCGCGCACATATATACGTCCATCGGCAAACGGTCTCGACACATCCACACTGGCAAGCATCCTCGCGATCATCCTGGCGATGGGGCTGGCGTTTCTCTGCTCACTATGCTCATCCTCCGACGCCGTAATCGCCTCGAGCATGGTAGGCGTACTACCGCAATCGGCATTGATCGCATTCCTGACATTCGGCCCGGTGCTGGATCTGAAGAACACGCTGATGCTCATCTCGGCATGCCGGCCACGTTTCGTCATCAGATTCATCGGCACGTTCGCCATTACCTGCTTCACCGCCGTCTGCATCGCGCAGCATTGGATGCCCGGAGCCTGACATGCGCAGCCGGCCATCACTCCCCAATCGAATCGAAGGACTCTGCTTTGCGGCGCTCGCATCGGCCATCGCATACAGCGTGGCCAGCGGCACATACGTTTCGCTGGCCACGCCACGTTCGAAACCGTATCTGATCATCGCCGTCATCGCATTGTCGATTCTGGCTGCCGCCGCATGGCTGGGCCTGTTCCATGCCACCGAACGGTCGGCATTCCGCTGGCTGGTCGCGTTGATCATCCCGGCACTGCTAATCACCATACCGTTCCAGCAGGCGGGCGGCAGCACCGGTTTCGACATCTACGCAGGCGGACGGGCCATCGCCATTCCCCGCAACGTGTACGCGGCGGACGGCGCACGGCATCTGCACGGATTGGATGACACCCGTAGAACCATCACCGTACGCAACGACGAATTCGGCTCATGGTTCGAACACATCGACCACAATCCACAATCCTACGTCGGTTACCGTATCCGCATCACCGGTTTCGTCAGCAAACCGTCCACGCTCGGCACCGACGAATTCCAGATCTCCCGCCAGTTCATGAGCTGCTGCATCTTGGACATGACACCATTCGGATTCACCGCCGTCACCGCAAAAGCCGCCAAACTGCACGAATATGACTGGGTGACCATCGACGCCACGATCGAACAGGGCACGTACGGCACCAGTGGGCATGAACGGCAGGGTCTGATATTGCAGGTCTCCTCATTGCAGCAGGCCGCGAATGCCCCTACCGGCTATTTTTACTGGCAATGAGTCCGGAGAATGGCCCCTCACTCAGACTTATGCTTCGACTCGTTATCTTTGACGTTCCAATCCCTAATCGCATTGAATGCGCAATATCCGGAGACGAACACCAGACATAGGGAGAGAATGATCGTCGCATAGGAGAACAATGTTCCATCCTCGTTTGCTTCGATTACGGACTGAACCAGCCAAATAATGCAGGAAGCACTGGTAATCGCATAGAGACGTGCGCGGCCGGAGGTGGTGAGTTTCATCATGGTTTCCTTTTTCAAGATATGCGTTCTTCCAAAAGCCGACGTTTTTTCAGGACGTTGCAGGACAGGCGAGATATGGGAAAGTCGGATCCGCCTTGCATACGGACGGATCCGACAGATTCTTCGGCACTATGACTTCAGCTCTTCTTGCGCTTCGACATGATGTCGACCGCGACGGCTCCCAGGAGCACCAGACCCTTGATGGTCTTCACGATTGCGGTATCGACACCCATGATGGACAGGCCTTGGTTGATGACGCCCATCACGAAGGCGCCGACAACAGCACCGGGGATGGTGCCGATGCCACCGGTTACCGCAGTACCGCCAATGAAGCAGGCCGCGATGGCGTCCATCTCGAATTCCATACCGGCTTGCGCGGTCGCGGAAGCCAGTCTGGAGAGCATGCACACTGCCGCGACCGCGGATAGGAAGCCCATATGGACGAACAGGGTGAAATCCACACGCTTGGTATTGATGCCGGACAGCTCAGCCGCCTTACGATTGCCACCGACCGCATACACATGACGACCGAACACGGTCTTGGTCAAGATGAAGTTGTAAATCAACACCAGTACGCCGACGATGACGAGCATAACCGGAGTGCCACCCTGGTCCGCATTTCCGGAGGAGGAAAGCAGGTAGGTGACGAAGCCGATGGCAAGAGCCGCGATGACGATCTTGATGATGGTCAGGCTCATCGGTTCGGCCACAAGACCGACCCTCTCCGCACGAGCGCGTTTGCGCAATTGGCTCCACGCGAACGCCGCAATGCACAGGATGCCCAAGACGATGGTCAGACCATCAAACGGCCCCCACCATCCGAGTACGTTCGGCAGGTAATTACGTGCGATGTCACGGAAGGATTCAGAGGTGATCGGCACGGATTCGCCGACGATGACGGTGGCGAGGCCTCGGAAAATCAGCATGCCGGCCAATGTGGTGATGAAGCCCGGAATACCGACATAGGCGACCCAGAAACCCTGCCAGACGCCGACGATGAGTCCCACAGCAAGGGAGATGACGATGGCAAGACCCCAATTGACCCCCTGTCGTTCCATCAGCAACGCACAGACGCCGCCGATGAAAGCCACGAGCGAACCGACCGAAAGATCGATGTGGGTCGCAATGATGACCATTACCATGCCTATGGCCAGAATGATCACATATGCGTTCTGTTGAATCAGCGATACGAAACTGTTCGGTTTAAGCAGGACGCCACCTGTCAGAATCTGGAATACGATGACGATAACGAGCAATGCCCCTACAATGCCGTATTGTCGTGCGTTGTTGGCGATGGTGGCGAGCAGGCCGCCGGTTTTGTTCTTCGTCGCTGCTGGTGTCGCGGTCCTTGCGCTCATCGTGCAGCCACCTCCCTTTCTTTGGTCATGCCCCGCATGAGATACTCCTGTGTGAATCCTTGTTTTCCGACGTTATCGGTCACAACGCCTTGGCTGACCGTGTAAATGCGGTCGCAGATGCCAATCAGCTCGGGCAATTCTGATGAAATGACGATTATCGCCTTGCCGGCATCGGCCAACTGGTCGATGATTTCGTAGATTTCGTATTTCGCACCGACGTCGATGCCTCGCGTGGGCTCGTCGAGAATCAGGATGTCGGGATCTGCGATCACCCATTTCGCGAGCACTACTTTCTGTTGGTTTCCACCTGAGAGAGTGGATACCTGGACGTCGATGTCATGGCATTTGATGTTGAAATCCCTGCGGTACTGGCTGACTTCCTTACGTTCGATGTTGTCATCCATGATGCCGTGTCTGCTCAGCTTCCGCAGCGATGCGAGGGATGCGTTCTCTCGGATGTTCTGCAGAAGGTTGAGTCCGTACACCTTGCGATCCTCAGTGGCATATGCCAGTCCTGCATCAATCGCCGACTGGACGTCGGACAGGTCCGTTCTCTTGCCTTTGATGTAGATCTCACCGGAAATGTTGGAACCGTAGGAGCGGCCGAACACGCTCATGGCAAGTTCAGTACGACCTGCGCCCATGAGTCCGGCCAATCCGACGATTTCGCCGGCATGCACGGAAATATTCGCATGATCGACAATGACGCGGTGTGGATCGAGCGGGTGGTGAACCGTCCAATTCTCCAGCCTCAGATATTCCTCACCTGGAATATTCGAGGTGTGGTCCGGGTAAAGATTGGTGAGTTCACGGCCGACCATCTTGCGGATAAGTTCGTCCTGGTCGAGCGGCGTCTCCTTGGTGACGTACATTTGACCGACGGTCGATCCGTCTCGGATGACAGTCACATTGTCGGCGACTGCCGCGACCTCGTTGAGCTTGTGCGTGATGATGATGCTGGTTACGCCCTGTTCATCACGTAATTGCCGTACCAGATCCAGCAGGTGCGCGGAATCCTCATCATTCAATGCCGCGGTCGGTTCATCGAGAATCAGGAGTTTCACGTTCTTGGATAGCGCCTTGGCAATCTCCACCAGTTGCTGTTTCCCTACGCCGATATCCGCGATCCTGGAGTCGGGATCTTCCGGCAGTCCGACTCGTTCCAGCAGGCGGGCAGCCTGCGCACGGGTCTCGTCCCAGTCGATTACTCCGCCCTTGGCCCGTTCGTTGCCGATGAAGATGTTCTCGGCGATGGACTGGAATGGACTCAATGCGAGTTCCTGATGGATGATCACGATTCCGTCCGCTTCGGAATCATTGACGGTACGGTATTTGCATTCCTTGCCGTCGAACATGATTCTGCCGCCGTAACTGCCGTAGGGATACACTCCGGAGAGAACGTTCATTAGTGTCGATTTCCCGGCACCGTTCTCACCGCAGATGGCATGTATCTCTCCACGTTCGACGGAAAGATTCACATCGGTAAGGGCCTTAACCGGTCCAAACGTCTTGGTGATGCTTTCCATTGTCAGAATGGTGTCTCTTTCAGACATGTCACCACTTCCTCATAATGATTTGGATGGGTGTGCGGCCGCATGCTCGATGGGCCGCACTTCCCTTATTGGCTGGCCGGTCACTTGGTCAGCTCGTCGAAACGCTCTTGGGTGATGTATTCGGCCTTGACCAAATCAGACAGGTTATCCTTGGTGATGCTCTGTGGATCGAGCAGCTTGGACGGCACGTCGATGGTATTGTTGTTGAACTTGCCGTTGATGCCGGAAACATCCTTGCCTTCGGCGATTTCGATGATCATGTCGTATACCGCATCGGCCAGCTTGTTGACGTCCTTGAATACGGTTTCGCCCTGCTTGCCCTTGGAGATGTTCGCCACGGCGATCTCCATGGCATCCTGACCGGTGATATACGGCCAGGAATCCGTGCCGGGCTTCATGTCAGGACGCTTGGATTCGATGGCGTTGATTACGCCTTGGGTGATGCCGTCATAAGGAGAAAGCACCGCATCAAGCTTCTCGCCATGCGCATAGGTGGAATCCAGAATGGACTCCATGTCCTTCTGGGCCTGTTCAGTCTTCCAGGATTGCACGGAAATGGATTGCCAGTCATCGACCTTGAAATCCTTCGTCACACCTTGACCGTGGTTGGAAGGAGAGACCAGCGCCCCGGATGCGAAGTAGGGCTGTAGAAGCTCCCACGCCCCCTTGAAGAAGTATTTCGCGTTGTTGTCGTCTGGGGATCCGGTGAACAGTTCGATATTGAACGGACCTTTGGCGCCATCCTTCAGGCCCAGCTTCTCAATCAAATAGGTGGCCTCGAGCACGCCGACCTGTTCAAGCTGGAAAGTGGCGTAGTAGTCCACGGCTTTGGTGTTCATGATGAGGCGGTCGTAGGCGATGACCTTCGCGCCCGCATCGTGGGCTTTTTCAACCGCCGGGCCAACCGCGGTGCCGTCTTTGGAAGCGACCACGACGAGCTTCGCGTTATTGTTGACCATGTTCTCGATATCCGCGTTCTGCTGAGCCGGCTTGTCATCGGCGAACGACAGGATGACTTTGTACCCGGCCTTTTCGAGCTTGGTTTTCAGGTTGTTGCCGTCCTTGTTCCATCGTTCTTCGGATTTCGTGGGCATCGAGATGCCGATGGTGTCACCCTTGGCGATGGCATCATCCGAGCTGCCCGTCGACTGCCCTCCTCGAGCACCGCCGCACGCGGCCAAGCCAGCGCACATCGCCACACCCGCCAACAGTGCCACGACCTTCTTCGTGAATCTCATAGAGTCTCCTTCGACATTACGGGCGGGCCACTTCGCCCGTCCATATCCGTGGACTTTTCCGCGGATTCCCTAAGCATACATGATTGCGTTCAGTTGTCAAACTCAATATAAAGGTTTCAGAAATCTTGAGTTCGTTTGTTGAATTTAGCTGGTCGGCGCCGAATCACCCGTCAGACAGCCGGAACAGCGTCTTTCGGTTTCCTCGAAAAGCGCCAATTCATTACTACGGACACCGCCATGCGTTAAGCTAGCTTTCATGGCAAGACGAACGAACGGATCGCAAACATCTTTGCGCAGAGCGAACAAAGCGAATTTATTGGAGTCCATTCATAAATTCGGCGCGATGACGCAAATCGAACTTGCCGAAATCACCGGACTATCGACGGGAACCGTCTCCACCCAAGTGCATCAGTTGGTGGAAGAAGGCAAACTGGAAACCCATAACACCATACGCAACGGGCGTAGGGCAACGCTGGTCGCCCTGTCACACGATCAGGGATTGGGAGTCGGCCTGTCCATCACCCGACGTGATCTGTTCCTAGTCATCATCGACTACTCAAAAGACATCATTGCGGAGCACAGACTGCCGCTCCCGCCGAAACACAAAGCCGACACGACGCTGGAGCGAGCGATTCGGCTCATCAACGAAACACTCGAGAACGCAGGAACAGATGCCGGTGAAATCGTAGGCATCGGCGTCGCACTGGGAGCGCCCGTTGATTTTCACGCCCAAACGGCCGCAATACCGGGCATTCTTCCCGGCTGGGACGGCATTGACATCCGCACTCCCCTGACCACGGCGTTCCACGTGCCGGTTATGGTCGACAATGACGCAAACGCAGCCGCCATCTGCGAAGCCAGGATGGGCGCCGCATTGGGCAAGCAGAATTTTGTGTATATCGGCACCAACGATGGCGTCGGATCAGGCATCATGGTCAATGGGGACATCATGCATGGCGTAACCGGACTTGCGGGTGAAATCGGCCACATCCAAGTGGACCCGCTGGGCAGCATATGTTCCTGCGGAAACCGCGGTTGCCTCAACACCATCGTCGACGAGGCACGTCTCGTCTCGTTGCTTAGCGTCACGCACGGCAACATGACCATGGAAGATCTGGTGCAGACAGCCAATGCCGGTGACCCAGGCTGTCGTCGCGTCATTGCGGACGCCGCAGTACGCATCGGAACCGTTGCCAGCGATTTATGCATCTCCGTGGATCCGGAAATGGTCGTCGTCGGAGGCAGTCTCGCCATGTCCGGAGACACATTCATTGAGCCATTTTCCGAAACATTGCAACGACTATTATTCCCAAACGCACTTACCCCAATCCAAGTTCTTGCAGCACAATACCCAGATAGCGGTTCGGCCCTCGGTGCTGCCATAATGGTCATCGAACTTGCTGAAAAGAAGAAGCTGCTTCAAGGCTGAGGCAGAGTCGACAGGGAGAATTGATGAAAGACACCACACCGTTGTTGGAGATTCGGGACGTTTCCATGCGCTTTGAATTCGTCGAAGCCCTCAAATCCGTCAACCTGACAATCGGTCATCAGGAAGTCGTCGCTCTTGTCGGAGACAACGGAGCAGGCAAGTCAACACTGGTGAAAATCATCGCAGGCCTCTATCAGCCATCCACCGGAAGCTTGCGCGTCCGCGGCCAGGAAACGAGAATCAGCGACATCCGCAACGCCAACGCCCTAGGCATAGCATCGGTCTTCCAAGACAATGAGTTTTGCGAGAATCTTAGCGTCGCGGCCAATCTTTTCCTCGGCAAGGAACTTCGTACCAACTATGGAATTCGCGATGAGAACTCCATGCACGTGAGAGCCCGAGCCGTTCTCAACACCCTATCGTCCTCCATTCAAGTCAGTAGACCGATATCCAGTCTTTCCATGGGACAACGACGGACCGTCGCAATCGCAAAGACGCTACTCAATAACCCCGATCTCATTCTGCTTGACGAGCCGACCGATTCACTATCCATCATCCAAACAGCTGAGGTGCTGGAATACATCAAACGACTGCGCGCAGAAGGGCGGTCGGTCGTCATGGTATGCCATGACCTACCGGACGTATTCGCCATTGCAGATCGCATTGCGGTATTACGCCAAGGGCGGATCATTGCAGTCCACAACGCCAGCGAAACCAGCTACGAACAGATTCTTGCGGAGATAGCCGGCATCCCGAACGTAGACGATCATGAAGATACCGATGTCGAAAGGCCACTACCGCATGGCGATTGCAACCCAAGAAGAGGACTGATCAAACGTCGGACCGAGCAAAGTGGACTACCCGCATAAGGCCGAATACCCATCAGCCACAGCACCATAATTCATTGCCGTTAACGTATGAGACGAAGGGGTTGCCGACGGGCAGGCCTCAGATCCACTCCGGTTCCCCTCACCGCACGGCGTGGCCGTCGCACCATACGTGCCGTATGGTCCAGTCTTCCGGATCGAGTAGCAGAACATCCGCCGCATAGCCTGGCGCAAGCAGGCCGAGTGGTCGCCCAGTAACACGGTTCGGCTTGTCGTAACCGAATGCCCTGGCCGGAGTCAATGTGGCCGCTTCGACGGCATCCGGTGCGCTGATGCCCAATCTCAGCACGGCACGCTGCACAGCCTGCTCCAGCACCAGGGTCGAGCCGGCGATGGCACCATTGGACATCAGTCGCGCATGCCCATCGACGACATCCACATCCAACGCTCCGAGTAGATAACGACCGTCCGGACAGCCGGTGGCGGCCATGGCGTCGGTGACGAAGGCAATGCGATGCGGCGCGAAGCCGAACCCGAGTTTCACCATCGAATCGCTCACATGGAAGCCGTCGTTGATCAACTCGATGGTGACCCGCGGATCCTCCACAGCCGCTGGAATGGGACCGGGCCTTCGGTGATGCAATCCATTCATGGCGTTGAACATATGCGTCATGATGCCTGCACCGGCGGCGAAGCCTTGACGCGCAGTCTCATAATCGGCGTCGCAATGGCCGATTGCCGGAACCACGCCGGCATCGGCGAATCGACGGATCGCGCTGATGCCGTGGGGCAGCTCCGGAGCGATGGTGATCTGCCTCAGGCAGCCATCCGCGGCCCGCAGTATGTCATCCACCAAGCCATCGACGGGATCGCACAGGCACTCCGGATTATGGGCACCCTTGCGCGACGCCGCAAGGAACGGTCCTTCGAGATGCACGCCAAGAATGTCGGAGCGCATGTCCGTCTGCCCGCGGATTGTGCGTAGATTGTCACAGATCGTATCAAACGGGTTGGTAATCAGGCTGAGCACCTGCCGCGTGGTGCCGTGCGACAGGTGGCCCGCACGCGCGAGTTCGATTCCTTCCGCACCATCGTCAAACGATGCACCCCATGCGCCATGGGCGTGGATATCCACATACCCTGGAGTCATGATGGCGCCCGAGGCGTCCATGACCGCAGTGTCTGGAATGTTGAGATTACGGCAAGCGGTTTCACAATCATCGTCAGAGGTGCCCACGGCGACGAGCGATTCGCCATCCGACACGACCCAGGCATGATCCCGCACCCCTCGGGCGTCGACTTTCCGCGCATTGCGAATGGCGAACGGTTCGCCGTCTCGAAGAAAGGAACGCGCAATCCGCCGTGCGAAGTCCTGTCTCTGCCTTGGCTGCTCCATGTCTGACACTCCTTGCATTGAGGGAAGGGAACCTCTCATCATGCGCAGGAAAGGGTCCCTGACGGGTGGCCGGTTCAGCCCTGATGTTCCGCCGGCTGGCTCATGGGTATAAGCGTACCGGCAGTGGTCCTTGCGGCGCAGTCGGCTTGCGGCGTCGATGGTAGCGTCGATGGTGACGTGACGCTACTCAAGTCTCTTGCGCTCCTCGACAAGGATTATGGAACAATACATGGCTACGCAGAAGTTTATTATGCAAGTCACCGCTGGTGCCAACTGTATGAATCGCTGGCCACGTCGAAGGCACCGGATGGCAATGCGACGCATGGCCTAGATCGGTTGGAATCGTTGGAAGAGCCGTTTTTCAGTATAAGAAAAGGGCTTTCAGATTGCTCTGAAAGCCCTACCGGCGGAGAATACGAGATTCGAACTCGTGAGGCTGTTACACCAACACGCTTTCCAAGCGTGCGCCATAGACCACTAGGCGAATTCTCCAATTATGCAACGCTCTGCAATGGTCACCTGCAAAACGCAACTTGATTAGGATACAACGCATTGTCTCAACCTCAAAATCGGCGTGTCGCGCCGCGTGGAGGGTGAACAGTCAAGCAGGATAACGCGACTTGCCGGCAACTTCGGCATCGCACCAATCAGGCATGAAGAGGCTCAACGCCGTACAGACATCCTACAGACAGGCCCATAGCCCCGAACATAGGAAATTCAGCGTACATAGGCCCTCAGACGGCCGATAATGCCCAACATGAGGAAGAAGGCGTCCGATGTCGACTTACGCCTGAGATAACTGAACAATGATGTTACGGGGACGACCGTCGGCAGACAACCGATAGCCAGACATTGGATTTGTGGACGCGCCGACGTGGAATTCCTGCTTAGGACTCGGGAAAGCACAATCAGACCGCGTTGTGATAAAAGCCGCAGAAGACCCCGATGACCGACGACAGGAGAACGCGAAAAAGAATCTTCCCGGGGCGGCCAGTCCGTCCAAGGGAATCCCGTCAGGAACGGGAT
>NZ_AZYA01000014.1:0-34647 GCF_000513015.1 Bifidobacterium sp. MSTE12
GGCCGGCCCGACATCGGGCACGGCCCGTCGTTCCTGATCCGCGCCCTGGCGGACGCCGACCCCGAAACGGGCCCGTCACTCGACCATGTGATTGAGCTCGCCGACGACGACTACCGACATGACGTGATCGCCGGCGGCGGGGCCGCACGCCGCGCCTGGCGGTCGGCCGGCGCCTATGAATGGTGCAAGCTCATGGACGGGAACAATTTCCCCGAACCCGGATTCGACCGGCATGCGCTGTCCGTCATCGCGGTCAACCTGCGATACGCGCCGGACGCGACGCGTGCCATGATGGCCACGGACATGCTCTCCCCGGACCGTCCGGCCATGCCGGATCTCAGAAGGATCGCCGACACTCCCGAAAAGGACGTTCCCGTCGACTCGCTCATTGCCGACCTGCTGGCCCGTTGGCCCGACTCCACCCCGGACCGGCCCATGCTCCTCGACCGCGACCATCAGGCATGGCGGATCCTGGAGCCCATCAGCGAGAATGCGCCCGCACCGGTCGAGGGACGTATCCTCGGCCTGATCGCGATGTTCGACTGCTTCGAATACCCCGCCGGCATGCAGGCCGGCCGGAACCACGCGGCACGCGCCCTCGGATTCGACCCTGCGGACAGGTTCGCCTCCGCCGTACTCGACACGGCGGCCGGTCCCGACGGCGTGACCGGCCTGTCTGGACTGGTGGAATCCACGGCGTGGAGGGGCCTGGCACGGTAGGCGGAGGAAAGGATCCCGGCGGAGCCTCGAATCGTGCGACCGTCGTCAGGGCCGGTCCCGCATGGGGCGGGGAAACTTGTAGACGCGGTGCGCCACCGCGCCGTCCATCCGGCCGCAGGATGGTGACGGGCGCCACGGGAGGACGGGCGTCCGCCACACTTGATGGAAGGATGGGAACCATGCCACAGGCGATGCTGACCGTGAGGGGCAATCTCGGGGCCAACCCCGACTATCTGCCGGAGAAGACCACCGATGACGGTGTGATGCTGCCGTCCAAACTCCAGGCGGTCGTCTACGAGAACCGTCGCGTGAGGACCGTCGACGGCTCATGGGCGGATGATCCGCGCGGCCCGGTCAAGACGACCGTGCAACTGTTCGGCCGTGCCGCCGACACCGTGCACCGCATCGACATGAGACAGGGCGATCCCGTCATCGCCGGGGGAACCCTCGGCGAGCCGTCCGCGTTCGTCAGCCCGAAGGACGGCGAGATGGCCGGACGCAACGTCATCAACGCGCAGTTCCTCGTCTTCGACTCGATCATCTACCAGCGCAGGAAGGACAAGGCCGTCCAAAGCCGGCCATCACAACCATCCATGGGGCCGGCCGGCCCCGCCGTCGGCCAGGATGCCGACGGGGAATGACGGCGGGAGGCATGCGGATGGACGTCGATCCGAAACTCCAGACCAACAGGGTATCCGACCTCGGGCGGACGGTCAGGCCATCCACCCGATACGCGGTCGCCGCCGTGGCCGCCGCATTGGCGGTGCTCGCCGTGTTCGCCCTCATCTGTTCGATGGCGGGCCACGGGTTCGACATCCTCGCTTTGTTCTACATCCTCTCGCGCCAGTGGGGCTTCTCCCATGGCCAATGGGTTTTGGCCGGACTCCTCATCGTCTCCGCCATGATGCTCGGCGGACCGTTCCGCTGGCTGCTCGTCCGCAAGGTCGCGCCGAGGGTCGCCGGCGGCGCGCACCGTACCAGGGTCGACGTGTATGCGCCGGCCATGGGTCATGGCGACGCCGTGGCCAAGGTCACCAGGGCACGGGCCGAGACCATGGCCCCGAGACTCGTCAGGGACTATGATGCGAAAGCCATGGAGCCCGGCTATCCGCTCGGCCGCAACATCGTGGACGGCACGCCGATGAGCACCAGCTGGGAGGACATGGCGATCGTGGTCGCCGGCCCGCGTTCCGGCAAGTCCCTGTGCTACGCGATCCCCGCGGTCTGCTCCGCGCCGGGCCCGTGCCTCGCGACCTCGAACAAGGGCGACATCCTCGACGTGACCCGTCCCGTCCGCATGCACGATCATCCCGACGGGCGTATCTGGGTGTTCGACCCCGAACGCATCGCCGAACCCAACCGCACGCGCACCACCTGGGTGTGGAACCTGATCGATTCGATCCGCACCATCGCCGACGCGAAACGCATCGCGGACTGCTGGCGGTACGCGTCCGGCCAGCCGTCCACCGGCGGCGACGACTTCTTCCCGGGCACCGCGGCCCAACAGCTCGCCGACTACCTGTTCGCCGCCCACCTCGGCGGCAGGACCGTCGCGGACGTGTTCCGCTGGGCGTCAAGCGAACGTAACACCGAACCCGTGACCATCCTCAGCCAGCACGAGGGATACGGCGAGATCGCCAGCCGCGTCAGCAGCGTCATCGCGTTGACCCCCGAGACCCGTAGCGGCGTGTTCGGCTCATTGCAGACCATGGTCGCGTTCCTCGCCGACCCCGACGTGATCGAATGGATCCTGCCGCGCGAGGGCGACGGCACGCCGGAGGGCCGCGCCGTGTTCGACCCGCTCGCCTTCGCCGCCAGCGAGGGGGACACCCTGTATCTGTTGAGCGCGCAGGGGCGCCCGTCGACCGCGTTGACCGCGTCCCTGACCGCGGTCGTCGCGTTCACCGCGTTCCATTACGCGCAGTCCGAATGCGTCGACAACGACCGTCGCCTGCCCAGGCCCATGTGCTGCGTGCTCGACGAGGCCGCGAACATCTGCCGTTGGCCCGAACTGGCCGACGTGTACTCGTACTTCGGGTCGGCGGGCATCCCGATCATGACGATCTGGCAGAACCCCGACCAGGGCAAGGCCGCGTTCGGGGAGACGAACTTCGGCAGCCTGTTCAACAACGCGAACATCCTCGTCTACCTGGGTGGCATCAAGGACGCGAAATGGCTCGGCGAGATCAGCAGCCTCGTCGGCCAGAGGGAGATCGTGCGCGGCAGCCTCAACGTGGACGGGCGGGGCCGGCGCAGCGTGAACAACAGCATCCAGAGGGAGAACATCCTGGACGTGTCCGATCTGGCCGAATGGCCCGTCGGCCGCGCGCTTGTGCTCGCCTCGCAATGCCGCGCCCAGATCGACCGGACCATGCCGTGGACCGAGCGGCGCGTCTGGGCCGATCTTGTCGCCAGGGCCGGCCGTCAGGGCCGACGGACACGGGCCATGTGACATGGGACTCAAAACGCTCATCGAAAGGATAGCAATGCCGTTCCAGATACCATCACGGAACAATCCCGTCGAAGACAGGGAATCCCGCCAGGCCCGCCCGGAAACCGTCCCGGCGGGCATCGCCCGGCCCGGGACGCGGACCGGCGAGCCCGGGATCGACATGGGGGAGAGCATGCCGGAGGTTCCGGCCCCGCCCGCCGAAAGGCCCGGGCCGGCGGAGTCCGAACGGGAGCGGGAGAATGCCCGGTCCGGGCCGGATGCGGATCAGACGGAACGCGACAGTCGGGCCATGCGGGCCACGGCCGCCGTCGACCGTGTCGCGGACGCGACCAAGTACGGTCTGACCATCCCGTTCCTGCGCTGGCTGCTCTCCTACAAGGCCGGCCTGACCGCCGAACAGTTCGCCATCGCCTCCGCCGAGGATCTGGCCTTGGCCGACGGGGAACGCGTGCAACGCGCGGCGACGCCCGCCGTCGGATCCCCCGATGAAACCAGGCATGCCGGATCCGGACCGGCCACGGATGACGCCATGGACGATCCCATGGCTGGATCGGATCCGGCCGGCGACGGAGGGCCGCAACATGGCGGGGAGGATGGCGCGGCGGAGGATGTCCTGTCCATTCCCGAATCGAGGGAGCTGGAAGGCGACGATGCCGAACGCGAGGCCATCGTCGGACAGTTCGGCGCCCGCCCGTCGATGAGGGACACGTATTATCCGAACCTCGCATGCTTCGTGGAACTGCATGTCGCGAACATGTGGCCGTACCAGCAGAGCGTCACGAGCAGGTTCCTGTGGGTGCCGGACTGGTGGCGGTACCCGCCGCTCATCTACCAGCTCGACGCATTGTGGAGGGCGTACGAGAACGCGCGGAAGCAGCCGGGCCAGATGATGATCTTCAACATCCAGGCGTTCGGCCTGTTCGACCGCGTGTTCAACAAGGACACCGGCATCGTCGCCAGCCTGGGCATCGATGACCGTGCCCTCTCGACCGCGGCGAACACACCGCTGCCGTGCATCCGCCCGCCGAAGGGATGGCGGCGCAAGGCCATGGAGCCGCTGCGGCCGGTCCGTCCCAGGGAGATGGAGGAGACCATGCCCGCCATGGACGTTGAACGGACACCGCACAGGATGCCCGTGCGACGGCCGGCCATGCGCACGGCGGATGCGAACGGGAACCGGCAGGAAGGAGAATTGTGATGTCGGCGATGGATCCGGAGGACGCGCTCGACCAGCTGCTCACCAGCACCTGGAGCAACATGGCCCAGCAGTTGGGTATGCTGCACCGTTCGTTGAGCGTGGACATCCAACAGCGGCAGAGGGAACGCAGGGGCGAACATGCGCGGCAGGCGAGATTGCAGGCCGCGGAGATCAAGGAGATGGAGGCTAGGCGCGCCCAACTGCTCTCGTGGGAGTCCGCGCACCGGCGTGAACTGAACGATGGTTTCGAGTCGGTGCTCAACGCCACCGTGCTCGGGCATAAGGGCTGCGCGCCCCTGAGTGATACGAGCCTGTTGAAGGCATGGAACGTCAGTGAGATGCTCGTGGGCACGGATCCGGGATACGCGCCACGCCTCGAACGTGCCCGCCGTCTCATGGATGAGGAATGGTCGGGCCGGCATCCCGGCGAGACGATCGGACAGCGTGCCGACCGTGTCATGAACCGTGTGACCGTCGCATATGTCGACCGTTCGCCGCAGTTGGACGATACGCTCGCCGCGTTCGAGAAGGCGGGATTCACCGTCCGTCTCGACCGGCAGGAGATGGATCGTGAGGAGTTCAGGAACCGACATGGCGGGGAGACGTTCCATGTCGACCCGGAGTTCGGCGAGGGTTGGGACGGGCAAAGGAACGACCGTATCGCGGAATGCGTGATGATGCAGGCCGTCGTGTCGGTCGATGAGGCCGGCGACCGGATCGCGTTCCTCCGTGACGCGGGCCTGCCCGAATCGTCCGGCAGCGACGACCGTAGCGAAGGCGACGAACCGTCCAGCCTGTTCGAGGGATCGATGAACGAGAACGAGAACGCCGCACCCATCCCGGTCAAGCCATGGCGTGCGACGGACGCGGCTGGGAAACGGTCCGACGGGAATCCTGCCGGGAAAGGGAGGACCCGTTCGGAAACGGGTGGCGACCTGTCGGCCAGCGAGACCGGTCTTGTCGACCTGTACGAGCCGGAGGAGTGGGACGGGCCCGACCTGTTCGGCGAATACAGTCCCGAACAGGAGGTGTCGGTGACACCCACGATGCCGGTGGTCCCGGCCATGGAACTCTCCATGTCCGACATCCAGTCGGTCCGGCGGGCCGGTCGGACCGACGTCGGATGACCTTCACGCGGAACCGTCTATGGCCGCCGGGGATGACGGGGTGAACGTCTTGGACGGTAGAATCGTAGGCATGATGGCATTGATTGATTTCGAGGGTTGTGAAAGGTCCCGCAGGTTCTATTCGGGAAATGCGGGCCGCAAGGTCGGTGTCGTCTGGGACGGAGGCAACTGGATCCTTAAGTTCCCCGGACCTGCCGTCCGCCTGCATGGCTCGGTCCCCTCGTACACGACGGCGCCCCTGTCGGAATACCTCGGGTCCCACGTCTATGAGATGCTTGGCATCCCCGTGCATGAGACCGTATTGGGCATCCGTGGCGGCAAGGTCGTGTGCGCGTGCCGTGATTTCACCGACGATGATTGGGAGCTCGTGGAGTTCCACGATCTGAAGAACTCCCTGTCCGACGAGGAACCGGGATTCACCGAATCCGCCTCCACCGGTTCCGGGGTGGTCCTGGCCGACGTGAGGGCCGCCATCAACCGTATTCCCGAACTTGCCGGCATCGAGGGCGTTACGGAACGATTCTGGGATATGTTCGTCACCGACGCGTTCATCCGCAACATCGACCGCAACAACACCAACTGGGGCGTCCTGTCCGACCGCAAGGGCCATTACCGGCTCGCGCCCGTGTACGATAACGGCAACTCGTTCAACAACAAGCGGACCGAGACCGCGATCGAACGGCGGCTGTCAAGGGAGGACCTGATCCGTCAGGACGCGCTTGATGTGCGATCATGCTATGTCACCGACCAGGGCCGGCCGATCGCGCCGCTCAAATACATCGCGTCGGGCCAGGATCCCCAATGCACGCTGGCGTTCGGCCGGTTCATGGAACGTTACGAGCCGGACCGCCTGTACACCCTGATCGACTCGATACCGGACCAGGCCATGGGAGTGACCGTTCTTCCCGAGGGGTTCAGGGAATATCACAAGGAGGTCATGGCTTGGCGATACGAGAACGTGTTCGTCCCGACATGGGAGGAGTTACAGGACTCGGCCGACACATATGGCGCCGCCCGATCCTTTGATTCGGCCGACGTCTTAGATATTCCTGGCATCGACAAGGCGGAGCGATCCGGGGTCACGAGATAGCGGATGGGGGCATGCTCATGCGGATCGTGCGCGCTGCGTATCGAAGGTGTCGCCGGCCATCGGATCCCATCCGTCGATATCATCGGATGGGAGCCCGTAGCGTTCCCTCAACCGGTCGAACACATGTAATCCGTCCCTGACGGCCCTGTCGTATTCCTCCGGCCCGTCGGCGGCGGACATGTTGACCACGATATGGAACGCCTCGTCGATCAGCCGTTCCATGTCATGCGTGGACAGGTTCGCGGCCCCGCGTTCCATGCCATCCGTCACGAGCGGCGGACGGTTCTCCATGCTCGCCCGCCACTCCTGGACGGCCAGGGCCTCGCTCCTCGCGTCATGGATCCACTCGCCGCGCAGCTTTCTCAACCGCATGTCGGAACCGAGATCGGTCGCGTTGAACCGTTCCGTCCAACCGTCCGTGCTGCGCCAGGTGATCCGGTATCCGACCACCTGCCCGGGCGAGTCGAACGATTCCCTCGTGACTCCCTTGCGCAGACGCGGGTCGATGCTGAATCCCTCACGCCGGACGCGGCGGATGAACTCGTCCTCGCTTCTCGACGCCTTCGCGCACGCCTCCACGATGCGTCCCACATGCTGTTTCGGCATCGTGTCCGCGGCCACGCTTGCGATCCGCCGCATGCGTTCGTCCCTGTCGAGCATGGGCCAGGGGAGCGGGCCCGTATGATCCTGCCGTGCCTTCCATTCGGCCCAATGGCGCCATTCCGCGTACCGGTATCTGACATGGCTTTCCGTGATCGCCCGGTCGAGCTCGACGAGTTCCGGCCGTTCCCGTTCGATTTTCCGGCATGATCTCTGCGCGCTTTTCATGTCGTTGAAGGTGTCGAGCCATCCGTCGTCCGTGGCGAGCTGCACCATCACATGCACGTGGTCGTTGCCGTTCCGGCTTAGCCCGTGGCGGACCGCGAGCCACGTCACGCCGGACATGTCGCCGTCCGGCAGGATGTTCATCCGCTTCAGATAATCGTGGATGATTGCGTTCCATTGGTCGTCGGTGAGGATGCCCTGGCCGGCCTTGATGGACAGCGAGCAGTGCCAGACACGGTCCCTGCCATGGTCCTTGTCCGGATTGTGTCTGCCCCGCCGGTCGCGTGGATACGGGTCGTCCTTGCGTTCCCTGACCCGGTAGCGACGGTCGAATCGTTCCCCGATCCGCTCATACGATGCGTTCGGACGCCCGTCGAAATCGAACGAGTCGAGCAAATCCGCGCTGCATGCGACGAGGTGCTGGTTGGCGTGCTCGTTGTGCCGGCCTCGGCCGAACAGGTATTTCACGAGTCCCGCCGGATTGGAGCCACGGCTGATCTTCGGAATCATATCCCCATCCTCGACCGGAAGCCGACTGCTGATGAGACACGGTGTCTACAATAAGACCAGTGGCATGGCAAAGGTCCGACAGATAGTCGTAGGATTCTTTCAATCAAGAAAGGTCGAGGTCGAAGCCTGAGCCATTCCAAGTTAACTGAATTCTTCGGTATCAACATGCCTTGGATAAAAGTGGTGACTCCTGTACCGGCCATCCTGATTGGTCATCCCGATCGGCTCGACCATGATGGGTATTGGATTCCGGTATTCGTTCCCGGAAGGAATATCGTGGCCTATGTCATGCGGAGAGACCTACTGCTGTTGTGGGCTGATGCTCAGTGATCCGGTAGCGCTGTTCCCGTTGGCTTTGGTCTACTCACCGGCCGAAGACGGCGGGACCACAGGGATGACCGCTACGAGAGGTGGTCGTGATGAGGAATGATGACCACCCGTACGAGACCTGTCCGTTAGTGTCGGCGTGGGGAGGTTTATTGGCTGTAGCATTCCTGGGCGTGGAACATGTCCACGTAGAATTTGCAGTTCTCGAGCAATGTCGCATGGTCTCCCGTTCCCACGACGCTCCCCCGGTCCAGGACGACGATGTTCTCGGCATGACCGATCGTGGTGAACCGATGCGCCACCAAAAGAACGGTCATCCCGCGATCGAGCCCGGCCAGGGCGTCGAACATCGCCTTCTCGGAAACGGCATCCACCGAGGCCGTCGGCTCGTCCAGAACAAGCAGGCCGGGACGTTTGCAAAGCGCCCGCGCCATGGCCACGCGCTGCCATTGCCCGATGGAAAGCTGCCGTCCGCCCTCGAAACGACGCCCGAGCACGGTATCGAGACCATCGGGAAGCTCGTCGGGCAGATACCCGAGCCCGACCGCCTCCAGACTCCCGAGAACGACGGCCGTCCGCCCGCCACCGGAGAAGCCTTCCCCCATGCCGAAGGCCACGTTGTCGCCCAACGAGCGCTCGAACCTGGCGAAATCCTGGAAGAGCGCCGAGAAGCGGGCGTACAGGTAATCGCGGCTGTATTCCCGGATGTCGATCCCGTCGATCAGGATCCGTCCGCCCGTCGGCTCGTAGAAGCGCAGCAATAGTTTGCATGCCGTCGTCTTTCCCGAACCGTTAAGGCCCACGAGCGCGGCCGTGGTGCCGGCGGGCACCGTGAAGGAGACGTCATGGAGCACCTCGTTGTCGGTGCCCGGATACGTGAAGGACACGTGCCGGAACTCGACCGCGACCGCATCCGATGTGCCGGCATCCCCACCGGCGCCGTCCGTGGGGGCGAGCGTCCCCTCACGGATCGGGCTCGGCTTCATCCGTATGAGCGCCACCCAGTTCGAGACGTACAGCAGATGCTGGTAGATCCCGGTCACTCCCAGGAACGCCGCGAGCACGAGCCCGTTCATCTGCGTCGTCGCGGATATGAAGCCCGCGAGCTCGCCGACCCGGCTCCCGCCCGCGGCAACGATGGAGGCGAAGACGATCACGGCCACGTTGGCCATGGCCGAAACGAGTCCGAGGGTGCCCGCCTGCGTCAGGTTGTAGCGGATAAGGGCGCCGTCCTGGTCCAGGAACCTTTTCCTCAACCCCGCGTAACTTTCCTGGAACATGCGGGCCAGACGGAAGATCCTAATCTCCTTGCGCACGACGTCCGAGGTCAGCAGCGCGCGGAAATAGGAGGCGAGCCGTGACTGCGGCGCCCGCGCGTACTCGATGTCATAGGCCCTGGCCTGGAGACGGAACGTGGCCACCGCCGCCGGGACCGGGGCGACCAGGAGGATCAGCGCGATCCACCCGTTCCATGACGCGACCACCGCGGCCACGCCGAAGATCGCGATGACGGACTGGACCGCGGAACGCGCCGTATCGAACAATCCGAAGATATGCTCTCCCGTCGTCGAATCGACACGCTGTATCGTGTCGTACGTGTCGGCCGACTCGAAATCCTGGACCTCCAAGGCGCACAGCTTGCTGGTCACCTGCATGTCGGTGTCGTACGAAAGCCGTAGCGTCAGCCTGTCGCCCACGTATTTCATCAGATTGTCCAGCACGTAGGCCGTCAATATCGCGGCGGCGAGCAGCGCGAGCGACATTGTTCCACGTGGGTGAAGACTCCCGTCGGAATCGGCCACGCTGGAGACCAGGGTGCTGACGGCGAACACCTGCACGCCCGGGACAAGCCCGCGTATCACGGTCATGACGACCAGTCCGGCAAGGCTCAGGGCACCCGTGCCGCAAAGCATACGGACCGCGCACCGGAAGGACTCCCCCAACGGTGCGGCCCGCCGTCCCGCGGGAGAGGGAACAGGGGAACCCGCACCACCCGCATTCCGATCATCACCCATCAGCCCATACCCTCCTCCCGTGCAGGCTGTGTCTCCAACAGCCAATACATGTTTTCTTCAAACGAATCGCCCGAGGAGCGAGACCCGTCGCGGTGCGTATGAAGCATGTCCGCAACTATCCGAACCACCTGACTACGATTTTCCGGCAAACGGGAGATCATCGTAAAGGGTGATGGTGCGGATATGAGGCTGGATCGTCCATCAGCATACGATCTTTCGCTGTCGCGACCAATCCTCATTCGGTCGCTTATTCAAGTCAACCATCTTTGCTGCTACATTGCTACGGAGATTGGGGCGACATGCTTGCGCAACCGAGGATTTAAAATAATATGATTTTAGATATCAAGTATCTAGATAAAGGCTGGTTCGCAAGTCTTTCTAAATTCACTTCAAGGTTTCTTTCTGTAACCACTTGGTTTCATCCGGCGTTATCACAAGAATATCAACAGGACCACCAACAGTCTTAACCACATTTTTAAATCGCATTGTCTGAATTGTCGTTTCTACTGCATAGCGAGCAAAATCCACGGCATCCTGCATCGTGAAATATTCCCATGGAATTTCTTCCGATGCTAGATCGTCATATCCACCATCATCATTTTTAGTTGCAACGTTATTAAGCAGTCTCGAGAGAGTCGATGTCTCCCCGTCCCACGCTGCGCCTTGTAGTTTTGTATCCATTTGTTCGAAGTTCCCGCTCCTAACTCTCACACTATAAACTAACTGCTGTTTTTCTCCATCGACCAACCCATATCCCGCAACGATAAAATTCGTGTCTGGGACACATGGGAAGGTGGTGAAGTAGTCTATTATTATTTGTGGAATATCTGATACAGGACACTGTTCTCCGATTTTGGTTCTAATCATTTCTTGGATAAAACCCGTTATCGGTTTTCCAAGCAATGCCGCGGCACCACAAGTCGATATACCGGCTCCGTTGGGACAAATAAAGGTCTTATCGGTTGTGTCTGTTGTATGTACTCCAATGCGTTCAATTACTTTCCCTTCTGTCTCCCATGTATTGGTATATGTGGTGCGACGATCGCTTGCAAGCACCATTCCTTCATTCACATGGACGGCGATTATAAATGACATACAAAACTCACTTCCATTCGAGAGCCACCGTTGGCTTGGAAGTACAGTCTAACACCATCACCCTCATATTCCTATTTCTTATCTGGACGATATTCTCGAACGCGAATACATCTCCGGACCGTTCAAGAACCGTCTTGACGCGATTCGGTATCGAATGTAAAGCGCATTACGACCATACCCGCATAGGTTTCATCTGCGGCCGGCAGATGTGTCTAGCGTACATGTTGTAGGTTCTGTACTCGTTGATCCGGATATTGGATTCTTATCGTCACTCTCGCGAACGTCCCGACGATTGATTCCATGCGCACATTTTCCGAATCAAGACTGCCCTTTATCGGGTTAATCGTTCGGACCGACATAAGTCAGCCGGCAACCGAATGAGGAGAGGGTAAGGAGAAGAGCGATTTAAGATTTACAAAATACGACTCAGTATAAAACTATCCGACAACGTAAGATTAATGGGAAAGAAAGAACCGTGGATTCGACCGACGAAGAGCTGATCAACAGACTTCAGAGCTATTTGGAGACCATTCGCAAGACAGCGGGCTGGACCGGCGAAAGACTGGCTGATGAACTCGGAATCACCAAACAGACAGTCAGCAGCCTCGAGACCGGCAAAAACCCAGATGACGAAGATGCATTACCTTGCCATCCGCACGGTCTTCAACAATGAAATCGCAATAAACCGCGATGAAGATCTCGCAAAGATCATTCAAGTGTTTGTCGACCAGTCGGTTGTACCTGAACCTATCGAGCTTCACAGTAGTTAAAGACAAACCCATCAATGAGGTTGAGAATATCACGGCGAGGCAGAGCGCAGTAATGGGGCGGCTGCGGTGACCACGCTACTCCTTGCGTCTGTATCGGCCGTCGCTCCAGTGCTCGCTGGGTGGATTGCGAAGATGCCAACATGGATGAAGTAGAAGTGCTGCGAGCCAACGAATCGCCAGAAGGAGACTCGTCGGAAGGGACCACGATTAAAAAGAGGATCGCTGTCATCGAGGGTGCGCTTGGCTTAATAGGTATCTTGGGGATTGTGGCGTATGTGTACATGAAACCCTCAACCGGTAGGATTGTCGGAGGTGTGATGAGGATTCCGCATCCGCACGGCAGAGTGCGCCACGGGCCCGGCCGCATGCAAGGCATGGGGTCCGTGGACGCCTCGCGTCGAAGACCCAGCCTGAAGGAACGGCGATGCCGCCGTTCCTTTCCGGATGCCATCAATGGCCGAGGAGCATCCGGAACAGGGGGCACTCGCATTGGTCGTCGTTATCCCGTTCGGCGACGGAATTGTATCCGTGGGGCACTACGTCATCGTCCCGTCGGACGGATCCGAGGGTGTCCATCCACCAGTGTTCGCGGTCGATGATCTCCTTGGCTGGCTTGTGCATGTCGAAGATCTCCAGGATCGAGTACTGGAAGTTATCCTCGATGTATCCGGCGCCGAGCTTTCTGAGCTGTTTGTTCCCTCCGGAGTGGTCTCCGGACGCGTATTCCTCCCAACGCGACAGCAGGCCGTGCGTGGCTCCTTTCCGTGAGTAGGCGGAACCCACGTAATGCCATCCCGTGCGTCTGTCGGTCTGCAGATAGACCGCTTGGACGCTGCCGAGGGTTGCCCGCCATTCCTCATTGTTCACGGCCGCCGCGAGCTGCCGGTGGGTCAGCCGCACATTCTCGTATCCGGGGAACGGCATCGCGGACACAGGGGACTGCGCGATCTTCTCGAGGGCCATCGTCTCGCGGAAATTCCTCCGTCGTTCTCCGCTGTTGGACAGGTTGAAGATGATTCTCATGCTAGAGAATCCCGGTGCCCTTTTGTAGTTCACTACGGCCCTGGCCTTTAGAGGGGCGTATCTCGGGATCTCGCGGTAATGGTACAGGATCGTGCCGTCCTCCTCCGTATACTCGTCGAGGATGTCGTAGGCTCCTACGAACAGCCATCGCGTGGAGTCCTCCGGCCTGAGCTGGATGAACTGTAGGACCTTGCCCGTGTTGATCTTTCCCACCGCTTCCGTGTCCTGCCATTTCTTCGTGAAGATCCATCTCATCAGGTCGTCATAGGAGGAATAGTAGGTGTCGAGAAGGTCGCCCCATTCCGGTTTGCTGCCATTCAGACGAATAGTATAGCTGGCGAACTCTTCGTCGCCGAGCCCCAATAGTTCGAGGAACCGGATCGGTTCCGTATCCTGGATTCCAGTGTCAATGTGCGTCATTGCCATCGCCTTTCCGCTCGATTGCCGCCGGACGATAAGGTTCCAGTGTATAACAGTCTAGCGTCTCGACGATGAGGATTGTGAAGGGTCGGGCGGTTTCTTGTCGACGGGCGGGGAGTCCGACGCGGGTCGCGGTTTGGGGTCGGCCTCGGGGATTGACGGTAAGTCGACGTAGTCGGGCAGTCGGATGGTGGCCGGTCTCGGGATCGATGGATGGTCCGGTGGAACGTCGTCGCATCGCAACGCCGGTTCGCTGTTGGGTGCGAGCGATACGTCGAATCATTGCATGTCGCACCAATGCGACATGCAACACTTGGTGAATCCGATCGGGCCTGTCGGAACGCGTCTCGGTGAGCCTCAGAAACGGAGGTTTACGGACTTGGCTTGTGTTTCCGCCGTCCGTGTGCGCAGCCTTTCCCGTGTCGCGTGCATCGCCGCATTTCTGGAGTGTCTGCCGGGGAGGCATGGAATCTCGCTCATGAAATGTTACGGAATGGCAAAATCTCGCTCACAAAATGTGTTAGTGGGACAAAATCTCGCTCATGAAATGTTATGGAAGCTGTAAATCTCGCTCATGCAAGTGTAAAATGAAGGCGTCGGGCATTTGGGAAAGGAGTGGGGAATGGCATACCTGCGCAGGAAGATCGACCGGTTCCTCATGGATTGGAAAGCCGACGGCAACCGCAAGCCGCTTGTCGTCAAGGGGCCGAGGCAGGTCGGCAAGACGGAGGCCATCCGGCATTTCGCGCCCGCCAACTACCGCAGCGTCGTGGAGATCAATTTCGTCGAGGAGCCCAAATACCGCGCGATTACCCGGAACGGGTATTCGGCGGACGAAGTGGTGAAGAGCATGTCGCTGCTCGACCCATCATTGCGTTTTATCCCCCATGAGACGCTGATCTTCTTCGACGAGATCCAGGACCATCCGGACATCGCCACGACGCTGAAGTTCTTCAGACAGGACGGGCGGTTCGACGTCATCTGCAGCGGATCCATGCTGGGAATCAATTACAAGACCATCGAGAGCAACAGCGTTGGATACAAGACCGACTACGAGATGGACTCCCTCGACTTCGAGGAGTTCTTGTGGGCCAAGGGCTACGACGACGAGACTGTCGAATCCATGTTCGGCCATCTGACAGAGCTTCGGCCCTTCTCGCAGATCGAGATGGACACGTTCACCTCGCTGTTCCTCGACTACTGCACTGTTGGCGGCATGCCGGAGGTCGTCTCCTCCTACATCGGGCGGGGCACCTTCGAGGGCGTCTTGGATATGCAGCGCCAGCTGGTGAGGGATTACGAGGAGGACATCCAGAAATACGCGGACGGCATGGACCGCTCCCGGATCCTCAACGTGTTCAATCACATCCCGGTCCAGTTGGCGAAGGAGAACAAGAAATTCCAGATCAGCAAGGTCGCTAGGGGAGCGCGGTTCAAGGACTACCGCGGATGCGTGGAATGGCTGGAGACCGCCGGAATCGTGAACGTGTGCCATTGTCTGTCGTTCCCCGAACTGCCCCTGCGCGGCAACTATGACGAGAACAAGTTCAAAATGTACTTCGCTGACACGGGACTGCTTATCTCCCAGCTGGACGACGAGGCCAGCGACGATTTCCGCGCCAACCGGAACCTCGGCGTGTACAAGGGCGCCTTGTACGAGAGCGTGGTCGGCGAGGCGCTGCGCAAGGCCGGCTACGAACTCTACTACTACAAGAGGGAGAACTCCACTCTGGAGGAGGATTTCTTCGTCCGGTCCCGCGACGCGCTCATCCCGGTCGAGGTGAAGTCGAAGAACGGCGCTGCGAAATCGTTGCGCACGCTGATCTCGTCGGATTCGTATCCGGACATCCGGTTCGGCATCAAGCTGACGGCGGGCAACATCGGCAGCAGTGACAGGATCTTCACGGCACCGTATTTCACGACCTTCCTGCTCAGGCGTCTGCTTAAGACGTTCGGCGAGGACGGACTCGACCTTTTCGGTACCGCCCATGCCTGACCCTTCGTCGGCGTCCGGACGGGCCGGCATCCCGCGATGGGACGGGCGGCCGATAGTCATTTAAATGAATCGAGTCGGCCCATCCCAAAAACGGAGATATATCGTCCTTAACCTCAGCGACATCAGAAACGCGACATACAATATTCGATAATGAGGAATCGGCACCTACATAGGGTATCCCAAAGCCGACAAATCATGTTTGGTATTATTCATTTGGAGGCTCGTCAATAAATGGTCAATGATGAGTGCTTAATCCTTTTTTGACAGGCTTTCGCCACATATTCAGTGAAGAATACTCTTGATTCACCGTCATCGAATTGAATGGTTCTCAAGCATTCAATTTTTGGATATGTCATCTAAGCCAAGTCTCGATATGAATTCCTTTTTCAGTCTGAGGGACATCTGACCAAAAAAATGCCCCTTGACTGGTTCAGCTCATCGCTAGCGAAGAAAGATTGGTCTCATGCAGGTGGCCAGTTCTTCAATCGATCGCGCGATGCGCGACGATCCATCGGAAGTCACAATCTCTCCCTCGGGGGAGAAGAACCAATCGAATTCCGCATCGGATATGACGATTCTGACCCATTCGGTGTCCGATGTCACGCGCGTGGTTACGTTGTATCCAGCTAGTATTGAGTGTAATGCCCGTCGCTTTAATGGTCGTCCGCCTCCTTTTCAGATGAAGCACATCCAGTTCGTTCGATGTGTCTATACGTTCTTTTAAAGTGTTACCGAAGATCATTCTTTTTTAGAGGACAGCCGCATCAATGATCGGACGAAACGGAAGTATTCACATTTCTTCAGGTTTGTTAATGATTGGAAAATACAATGCCTCGGCTTGCTTCGATGACGCTGGTTTGTCTCTCAGCGAAGAGGCGCCAAGCATTTTGTCGAGCACAATTTTTTCGGGGTTGAAGGAACCTTCTGGAAAGGCCTCCGCGCGGTAGCATGCGGCCCTTCATGCGCAATTATTCATCACGGCGTTCCTTTTCCTTGTGCTCATCTATCCCGAAGATTGCCGCATCTTTAGGATTTATGCTTGGGGCCCACCAGCGGAGCATGTAAGTTTTCGCGACTTCCATGAAGGTTGTTTTGCATCCGGCGAGGAGAATCGTGTCTGCGTTGTCGAGATCTTCGATGTCACTGAAAAGGATGTCGATCAGATACGTTTCTTTGGCTGCAACGGCAGAGACGCCACCCTTGGATCCGTCGTAATAACAGTCTTTAGTCTTTAGGAAATACAGTTTTTTGGGCTTGCTCACTGGTGAACGTTTTGAAGCTGTCCTTCAGGTCATATGTTACTCTCCAGAGCCTCTCGGAATTTTTTGGATTTCGGCCTGACGGGTGAGCACGTATTGTCTTTTCTGCGTTTTCATGTCTTTTTCCTCAAGGAAAATTGTGGCCTTGCGCCCAAAGGCTGCTGCGATGCGTTCCGCTTCGTCGATTCACATCGGGGCGTTACCGCGTGTCAGGGTGCGTATTCTCTCTGTCGGAAAGGTGGCGATTCTGGCTAGATCGGCAGCCGTCATACTGCTCTCGGACAACAGGGCTCGCAGCACTTGCGTTGCGTGCGGGAGATTCGTTCTTGTATGTCTGCGCGTCATTTGTCTTACACCATCTTTTGTTTGAGGATAATGGAAATTATTTCCATAGACAAGCTGCTTGTTGCATGCTCGTTTCCAGACTGGAATGCTGGTCAAGTTAGGAGGTCTTCGGTGAGGTTTTTGGCCCGAGCAATTGCATTCGTGATGGATGCTCTCGCTTCTGACCATGCGTCGGAGGCAAGCAAGGATGACGCGCCGCACGACGATGACCGGACTACACCAGTCACGCCCATCACCGCGCCACCCGACTGGAAGGCGTTGAAGATTCGCAATGACAAAGGGCTACGTGGCAACGACATGGTCTGGCTGCTGGCGGTGATCATCATCTCCGTCGCGACCAAGGTGGACAGCGGCATGGCCAACATCGTCGCATTGGACATAAGCGCTTACGTGATGACCGCTCACAGCCGCAGCTAACGATTCCGGCTTGTCGGGATTGGCCTGCAGGCCGGAGGGGGCGTATCGCGGATTCCGATATGGTGGTTGCGGCGTCTGGCCGGTCTGCTGGTTATCGGGTTCTGCGCCCCTGAGCGGTTCGATGGTCCTCCTGCCGGGCTCCAAGGGGGCTGGGAGTCTTCCCGGGCCGGTCGTGTCCGGGCATTTCCCGTGCCGGGGCATCGGAGACGGGCGTGGCGTTCAGGGCAGCCCCTCCGTCATCGGGCGCATCTGCTCTGGGTGCAGAGGCCCCTGTCCGATGGAGGAGGATCGTCGTCATCGTTCCCGTGGCGTCGCGACCAGTACGGTGACGTGCGTCGCGCCGGTGTCGGCGAGGTTCAGTCCCCAGATGATGTTCGCCTCGTCGGTGAGGTTCCCCCGCACCTCGTCAACGATCGAAGAGGCCTCGGACAGGCCCATGTCCTTCGGTCCCTCGATGGCGACCAGCGCGCCCGTGACGGCGCCGCCAGGGATGCCTAGGTCGGAGAGCCGGTCTCCGAACGTCCCGCCGATGGTCGCGGGCGACACGGCCTCCATCACCACCAGCGTGGCCGCCACGTCGGCGCAGATATTTCTGACGTCGTCCTCGTCGATACGGATGTAGTCGTCCGAGCTGAGGAGGCCATCCAAGGCCGCGGCCGCGTGGTCCAATGTCGTGTTCGGTTCCTCTCCGGGGACCGGCCTGGGGTCCATATCCACGCCGTCCGCGTCCGCCGTCCGGTTTGACGGGGCCCGTACTGTCAGCCCTCGTCCGCAGTCCGGTCCGTCCCGCATGATTCTGGCGAAGCGGGTCCCGTCCGCGCCTGTTCCGGTCTCGATATGGTGTGTTGTCATTTCGGTTCCTTTCCGATGGGGCCGGTCCGTTCCCGGATTCGGGGATCGTTTCCGGCCGTCCGTTTGTTTTCAAAGAACATGCCCGTCGGGAACGTGCCGTGGCGCGTGCCCTGCGATGTGTGGCCTCCGCGTCGTCCCGCAGTCCCGTCCGGGATGGGGTTCAGGCGGGCCGCGCGTAGGCATGCACGTGTTCGTTGATCCGGTCGCAGCCGTCGATCATGGCGGCCAGCCACGCGTCGTTGACGGTGAACCCGTCCTCGTAGTCGAACAGCACGAGCCGGTATCCGGGGAACGAGCCCAGCTCCTCCCGCAGCCGCGACAGCGACCGTCTCACGTCGGGTAGGTGGATGGCGGTGTCGCACGGTATGGAGTCCCGGTCGATCCGTCTGCCATCGGCTGTGTCGCGGACGAGCAGTAGCAGGTTGACGGCCTTCCGGATCCTCATGTAGGCCTCGCCGGCGACGGTCCCGGCGTCGACGTCCGTCCGGTCCTCGGGACGCGGTGCGTCCGGATCCGTGGAGACGATGGACATCCACGCGTCCATCCATCCGCCATCCCCGTGCTCCGGCTCCTCCACGTCGAGGCCGAACACGTCTCGCGCGCGGATCCCGCCGTACTCGTCGATCCGCCAGCCGTCCCACGCCAGACGCGCCAGCCAATCGCACACAGTTCCCGCCAGCCTGCCGTCCTGCAGGTCGAGCCATCCATCGGGCATGGGCAGGTGCAGGGGACCGCGGTCGCAGGGGTCGATGACCATGTACCTCAGTTTCAACGACAGTTCCGTCATGATGCCCTCCTTGGAAACACCCACGTCCAATCTATCTTTTATAAAAGATACCATGATAGAAAGGAAAACGGAAACCGTGGAAAGAGGTATCTGATGGAACCGATGGCGGAACGGCCCGTGGATGGCGGGGGCGTCGGACGGCATGCCAACGCTTCGTCCATAGGCTGCGAGATGGCAGGGTTGATGGGCCGGATGACCGGATGGCGCGACGAGCCGGCGCGCGACCACTATGTGCGCACCGGATTCGACCGATACGACAGGCGTTCCGGCGGGCTCAGGATGGGCACCCTCACGGCCATCGCGGGCGGCCCCTCGATGGGAAGCGACGTCTTGGCCTTGGACGTCGCACGGCACGTGGCCCTCGGATTCGGCCGTCCGACGGCCTATTCCTGTTCCTCCCTGAGCCGGGACGAGGTCATCATGAGGATCATGTCGGCGGAAACCGGGGTGGCACCGCGCCTTCTCATGGACGGCGACCTCGATGAGGATGAGTGGGACCGGTGCGAGGCATTCGCCTCGTTCTGCGGGAACGCGCCGCTGTACATCGATACCGGACCGCGACATGGACGTGGACCGGTTCATGGACTCATGTCGCGGACTGGCGGAATCCGCCGGGCTGAAGCTGGCGGTGCTTGACGCGCCGGATCGGGTGGCGAGGAACCGGGACGTCATGGACTCAGACCTGCGCAGGCTGGCCGGCCTGGCCAAGGACCTCGGCATCGCGGTCGTGGCCACCATCCCCATGGACCGGAACCGCTTCCCTCTGGAACGGTTCCGCGACCGCGGACGAATCCCGCGTCCGGTATTGGCCGATGTCAGGTACGCGGACACCGTGTGCCAGCACTCAAATACCGTGCTCGTGGTGCGGCGCACCGAATTCGACGGCATGGACGGTGGGCCGGAGAAGGCCCTGCTCACCGTGGCGAAGCACCAATGGTGCACGTCGGAGGAGTATGCGCTCGAATACGATCCGCAGTTCCCGAGATTCGTGGAACCGTGACGGAACGGTCCCGCGGGCGGTGCGCCCGGCTCCCTGCCGGGAACCCGGTTCCGCTATCCTCGGTAAAAGAAAACATGTTTCATGGAAAGTAGGGCGCATGGCTGAGATCGTGACCATCAAGATCGGGCCCCACAGGGACCTCGGATTCGAGGAGGAGGACGTCCACGGGACGCTCCGCCACGTCGTCGGCTGGGAGGACGGCTGGGACCCGATGGACGAATCCGTCCGCGGCGAGGTCTGGGACCGCAGCAGCTGCTGGTGGAAGCTCGAGCCGGGAAGGGCGGTACGCTGCGATACCGCCATCGTCCTCAACCCCGACAACGTCGTGGTGTGCGTCGCGGAGATCAGGGGCGTGGTCAAACGCAGGGACATCATGCGCATGGGGTTCCTCGGACGGGTCGCGAGCGACGGGTACGGGCCGTGGTACGGCAAGGTCATCGATCGCAACGACTCGAAGAACCCGATCGCCTATTTCGACGAGCGAGCCATCCTCACGCCCGGCGAGGTCACGGCCGACACCGTGAGACTCAACCGGTAGGATTGCCGGAGGCGTGATGGAAATTCGCGTCCGCATAAGGCGGAGTGCGTCCACGAGACCGGCCGCATACGCGACGCGGGGTGGAGTTCCCCGGTTTGGAGGTATAATTCCAAAGGAATGGCATGCCTCCATTCATGAAAGGATGCGCACGCGGCCTTTTTCCCGGGAGGTGGAACGATGGCTCTGAAAGACGATTCCGTCAGGGAGGATGAGGAAGAGACGCTCAGAGAGTTTCTTGCCGATTCTGAATGCTTGGAACCCCTGTCCGAATGGACGCGCAGGCTCAACGTGTTTGATGTCCTCAAGATCACGAACACCGAGATCCGGCACAGCAACGTCCTCGCCTGGCTCATGGACCCCGCCGAGAACCATGGGTTGCATGATGGTGTGATTCGCGGTTTCGTAGCTTTTGCTGCTCGGCGTATGGTGGACGACGGGGGGTTCGACGACCTGCTCATGGACTGCGACGGTTTCTCGATCCGACGCGAATGGCGCAATATCGACATCCTCGCCGTGAACGAGAAGGAGAAATACGTTCTTTGCATCGAGAACAAGATCTTCTCCGACGAGCATGACGACCAACTGGCCAGATACCGCGCCGAGATCGAGAGGGAGTTCCCGGATTGCCGGCGGCGGTTCGTCTTCCTCACCCCGAACTCGGGGGAGGCCTCGGAATCCGATTGGCTCGCCATGGGCTATGGGGACGTGCTCGACATCATCGACCGGGCGGTCGAAACGGCTGCACCTGCGCCGGAGACGGCACGGTTCATCGCGGACTACATGGATACAGTGAGGAGAAATATCTTGGGAGACAGGGAACTCGAAGATATCTGCAAGAGAATCTATGCGAAGCACAAGAGGGCGTTGGACCTGATCTACGAGCACAGGCCAGATGTAGTCTCCACTATCTCGAACTGCTGCCGGAAATGGATTGGGGAGAAGGCTGGAAACGATAAGACGATCAAGCTCCGCAAGGATACAGGCGATAAATGGGACACGGTGTTCACCACAAACCTTCTGCCCCGACTTCTGCCCGGCATCGATGAACCAAGCGGCATTTGGGGGGAATACGGCCACTGTGTCTATCAGATTCATGTGAATGATGACAAGGACGTCCCTAGAGTGAGGCTCCAACTGGTCTTTAACTTCGACGGTCTTGACGAAAGACTGAGAGGCGATTGCGAGGAAGTGATCCATGCGATCGAGGAGGTGTACAAAAAAGTCAGAATCGGAAAGAGGTGGTGCATCGCTTGGGCCACAGATTACTCATCGGTGCCCATTGATTCCGAAGAGGAATGGGATAAGTCGTTGGCAAAGACGCTCGACGGTATGCTCAGGCAGCTTAAAAGATTCGAGGGCAAACTCTCCGAAAAGCAGTGAATCAGACACTCTTATCGTTTGAACGTTTGAAAGCCTCTAGCACAGACGGTCCGGCGGACGCTTCACATCGTTCGGTCTCGTGTGTCTGGGCACGCATTCTATTGTTCCTGCGCTCGTGGAACGCAAAAAAGGCCGGTGCCCGAAGACGCCGGCCCGACGCTTGGCCATGGGAGGGAAATAAGGCCACCTCGCCGATCTTGGCCATCCTCCCGAAGAAGTCGCTGCGTACCGCCTCGAATGTGGAAGGAAGTCTGCAGTGCTCCGACCGGCGCTGTCATGTTAACCGATGCCATCGTTCATGTCGAGAAGGCTTTTTTGCAGGGACCGGACCGACCTCCCGGCAACAGCCGAGTGACGTTACTTGGCTTGTCGCGGCGCGGCTTGGTCGGAAAAGGCGCGGGGATCATGTGCATGGATATGGCCCCCTATCGTGCCATGGACGAGCGCGGCCGAAGGTGCGCAACCTCTCAGGCACTGCCAGGAACCGGAGCCGTTTACCGCGGACATCCGGACCAGTTGGTGCCGCCGTTGAGCACCCCGGACCTGTTGGTCCTGTTCAGGAAGAAGAACGCGAACCCGCGTTCGCCCTCATCGGAGGGATCGCGTATGATCCTGCACTGCCTGCGCCATTCCTCCATGGTCGGCTCCACCGTGTCGAACCTTGCCAGGAAATCGGCGGGATGGTTCACGACGCCGTTCCAGAAGGCGTACACGTGCCTGTCGTAATCGTTGATGACGATCCTGGACACGCGGTTCTCGCGTAAGAGGCGCAGGGCCACTCCCGTCCCGCCCGCATAGGGCTCCACGTAGGTCGGGTCCTTCATTCCCAGCCTCTCGATCAGCGTCGCGACGGAGCCGGACAGGACCGTCTTGCCGCCCCGGGTACCTGAGAGGGGACGCCACGTCGTGGTTGCTCGTCAAGGGGACGTCCAGCCGCCGCGCCTGTCCGACCTCGGGCATCGTGCCTGTCGGGTTCCCGTTCCCTTGACTTCCCATCGGATTTCCTCTCCTTCCCATCGGGGTCGCCGATGTGGGGCGCAACGTTCCCGATGCGTTCCTTTTGGATGATCGTCCGGCTCTATCGTTCAATCGCATGTTTGCCCGTCGAGGCCCCTGACGATGTCCGCGGCTTCGACGAGTAGCCGCGCGCAATCCTTCACGGCTTTCACGGCGGAATATTCGTCCTCCGGACCCGCGGCCATGTCACGGTTCGTGTTGCGTGCGATCTGGTTGACGTTATGTCCGATGCGCCAGATCTCGGATCGGATGGACTCCAATTGCCGGACGACGGGACCCGTCTCGCATTCCTTGCGCGCCGATTCGAGGTCACGGCATGCCTCGTGCGCCTCGACCAGATAGCGTGAGATGCCGACGCCTTTCGCGTCCGCGGCGGCGCGGATCCCCTCGAATTCCCGGTCGGAAACCCTGATGTGGATCTGCCGCCCGCGGGTCTGGCCAGTCCTCTTCGGACGTTTCCTTTTGGAGCCGTTGTTCGTCAATGTTCATCCTTGCTGGTCGCCATGCCGTCCTGATGACGTGCGAAAAGACCGTTCCTCTTCCGTCCAAAGGCCTTCGGCACTCGGGTCCATGTCCACCGCCATCGGGCGGTGGAGGGCGGTTTCGGATTGTGTACACAATCCGTATAACTTGCTACACCTATTTCCCAACCGATTGGTTGCCGATCGGGCCGGCGTTCGGTATGACGTTCGGCATGTCGATTGGAATACGTTCGGTATGTCGATTGGAATACGTTCGGTATAGCGTTTGGTATGGCGAACGGTATGGCATGTAGGGACGGTTCATTGGCCGGTTTTGAGCTTGCGGAGCATCCGCCGCGCCTCGTCGTCCACCGTCTTGTTCGTGAGGTTCTCCGGTATCGGCCAGTCAAGGTTCTCCGCGATAGCGATCTGCTCCCTGAGGATCCGCGCCGCGTAGGCTCCCTGCGTCAGGCCCCGCTTCACGGCGGCGAGGATGACGACCTCGTATTCCGCGTCGGTGAGGAAGATGTCATGGTAGGTCTCCCCGCTCCTTCGTCCGGCCAGTGTCCCGTCCGGCAGTTCCGGATGCATCATGTCATGCAGCTCCTCCTTCGCGGCGATGCCGCTGTAGAGGTCGCCGACGTCCTGGGGGATCAGGAACCACCGTTCGACCAGTGCCACCTGATAGCCGGCCTTCCGGCTCTCCTGCCTCAATTTCCGATATGCCTCATCGCCGATCCGCACGATCAGACGGTGTGGGAACGCCTTGAACCCCATTCTTTTTCTCCTTTCGATATCCCTGGTTCGTCCTGTCGGCCGGGTCGGCGGGACCGGACGTCCGGAATGCGGATTTCCATTTTTTGGAAAATCGTCTTCCGTTTTTTGGAAACGCCGCTTCCGTTTTCCGGAAAAGGGAAATCCGGGAAACGGAAAGCGATGTCCCATATTCGGTTTCGGTTCGGTGGGCCGGTCGTATCCGATTCTGGCCCCGACGCCGCGGCATGATGGTGCACGGCGTCTACCGGTTGATGCCGATCGGCGGCTTTTCCATGATCCCCGCCGTCCGGATCGGGCCACGTCCCTTGCGTCCGTGGGACGACGCCACCGGAATTCGGCCTTGCCCGTGGCCGTGCCGGTTCGCGGTCCGACGTCGGACGGCCAACGGTCCATGCCGGTCCTGGTCACGGGACCGTTCATCGTTCCCGCTCCGGTGTTCCGAAACATGGAAAGGCCGCGCCCCATCGGGCGCGGCCGGAGCATGGGGTTCGCGTCATGGTCGGATGAAACCGAGCAGCGGGGCGAACACGGCGGCGAGTCCGAGCAGGGCGATGAGGGCGAACGCCACGCCGAACACATATGCGATGATGCCGATGATGGTCCTTCCCGCGATGCTTCCGCCGGTCTCCACCATCATCGGATCGCGCATCCTCTTCGCGACGATCGCGCACACGCCGGCCATGGTGACCGCGGCGAGCACGAGCACGACCTGCAATCCGCCGTTCAGATGCACGGTCCAGTTCCACAGTCCCACGAGCAGGCTCATGATGCCTGCGAGAAGATTCTCCATCCTGTTTCCTTCCTTCGCACGGTGTTGATGGATTTCGGTTCCATCCTTCCCGCCATCGCGGCCCGCGACGGTGCACCGCGTCTACAAGTCGAAAACCTGTAGACGCGGTGCACCGCGGGAGGCGGTTCCCCGGGTCATCCTTGCATCGGGAAACCGATACTGCATATGAAGGAGTGCATTTTGGTCAGCAACAACATGGTGCGTGACGCGAAGCGCGACGTTTCGAGGGCCCTGCGCGAATCGCAACGGGACCGTCTGTCCGCCCTCGACGCGTTCGCCCAAGGTATGATGGAGCTCAAGACCCTCCGGGCGAAGGTGAAGGAGCTGGAGGCCCATGTAGACGGTCCGTTGCGCGCAGCCGCGAAGGAGGCGGGCAACACCGCATCCGACATCAGGAACGCGGAACGGATCGTGAACGGGTTCGACCTCAAGGAGGAGTCCGGACGCGATGGGTCGGAAGCCGTCATGGACGGATTCGGCACGGCCGGTCCGGAGTGGCAGGAATCGACGGAAGGTGAGTGATGTCGAATAGCAGGGAACCCCGTCCGCTGCCGCGGCCGGTCAGATGGGTCGCCATGTTCATGGCCTTCGTGTTCGTCATCTCCCTTGGCGTCATCATCACCCATGTCAACAGGTCGGATGCCGGCCGGCAGGATCGGTCCTCATCGTCCGATGCCGGCACGAAGGCGGGCGACACGGGGTCACGTCGTGGTTCCGGTGGATACCGTGGCCTGCAGGCCGCGGGAATCCCCGTGCCCGGTGACTGGTCCCGCCAGTCGCTGGTCTCCGCCACCAGGACCGGCGGCGAATCGTCCGACGTCGGCCAGGCTCCCGTCGGAGGCAGGGGCGGGCCGGTCGACGTCGCGCTCGACACGGTGGACGCCATCCTCGACCCGACGCCGTCCGACGAGGAATGGAACCAAACCATGCAGAACCTTTTCCAGCCGGACATCGCCGGGGCGTCGCACGGGCAGGGCAACATGGCCCGATACTGGTGGAGGCAACGCCGGTTCAATGCGGACAAACTGTGTACCGGCGTCTCGAAGGACATGCTCCTCATCCAATCCTATGATTGCTCGACGGACCACAGGTTCCAGGGCAAGAGCGAGGAGACGATCAAGGACACGCAATACTGGGATCCCGCCTCCGCGTTCTTCGACGTCCCGCAGTCGATAGGCGAGCACGTCACCTCGTCGACCGACCCGCAGACGGTGATCTCACGCTACTATGATGCCGTCGCCATACCTATGGATGACGGCGTCTGGTATGTGACGGTCGACTGTCCGGCGATGGCGGACCAGCCCTTCCTCGACAAGAACGGCGACGAGATGCAGGCCGCCTCCGCGGCCGACATGCCGGACGGGACGAAATTCTGGATATCATCGGTCTCGAGCGTGGGCGTGGGCACCAATCAGAGACCATGCCAGCCCGTCGAGATCACCGTCGCCGGTCAAACGCCGTTCTGGTACATCGGCACGGACGGGAGCGACTGACATGCCCGTCCGAAGTTCCCGCCGTCCGGGCCCCGGCGTGTTCCGCCGCCGCCCGTTGCCCATCGTCGCCGTGCTGTGCGTCGTGCTGACGACGGGCGCGTGCAATCCGGCCGACGTGCTCCATTTCCTCGCCGGATGCAAGGACGCCTCCTCCTCGTCGTCCACGGTCGCGTCCGCCGCGGCGGGCGACTGGACGGGGAACGTCGGCAAGTCCGAGGGCGAGGTCAAGAGGATGTGGCCCGCGTCCGTCTCGCCCTGCTCCGGCTACAACGTCGTGTACGGCGGTTCGGGCCTGCAATGCACCTGGTGGGCGTGCATGAGGCAGAGGGCCCTCGGGCATGATCTCGGCCAGGGCTCCTGGGGCAACGGAGGCGACTGGGGCTCGTCCGCCAGGGCCCATGGCTGGAAGCAGGGCGCCAGGGCCGGCGGCATCGTCTCCTTCTCTCCCGGATCGTCCGTCAGCTACATCGGCGGCGGAAGCTGGACCGCGGACGGCCGGTACGGGCACGTCGCGGTCGTCGAGCAGGTCGACGGCGACAGCGTGCACATCAGCGAGGGCGGCAGCGGGTTCAGGAACGGCAACGGCGTGGTCGTCATCCATTCCGGCGTCATCAGCGCGCAGAGTCCCGGGGCGACCTTCTGGTATCCGGACGACGGCTCTTCCACCGGCACCACGGCCACGTCGTCCGATGGCGGCGGCACGTCATCCTCATCCTCGTCCGCGACGTCGGCGAAATGGACATGCGCCGCCTCGTCCGACGGTTCGGCCTCCGACGGGAGCGTGAACGTGGAATACACGGGCGACGGCTGGCACGCGAAACCCGAGGACGCGAAGGGCATCGCCAGGCAGATGATCGCCAGCGGCTACAAGGAATGGGACAACGACACCGACTGGCAGGCGCTCGTGTGGATCTGGGAGCACGAATCCGGCTGGCGGTGGAACGCCACGAACCCCACGTCGGGCGCGTATGGCATCCCGCAATCGTATCCCGCGTCGAAGCTTGCGACGGCGGGAGGCGACTGGAAGGACAACGCGGCCACGCAGATCAAGTGGGGGTTGCGATATATCAAGTCCCGCTACGGCAGTCCCGGCAAGGCGAAGGAGTTCTGGCTGAACAACAACGCCTATTGACGCCGGTCCCTCCCCGCAAGCGGACGGGCGGATATGCGTGCATGCGTATGCGTATCCGCCCGTCCGCTTTTTGTGGACATCGTGTCACGGCCGCGTGTGCGACGCGACGGAGGATTGCGGATGGCCGGCCATCCGTGCCATCGGGAGCGAGCGTGCCCGTCGGATGGCCCGGAAGGAGACGGCGCCATGGCGCATGACGGCATCATGACCGGGATCCTGATCCCGGAGGGCGGCGACCCACGCCGCGTGGAGCTTGAGACCTCGGACGCGACTCGGTGGACGAGGCGCCGACCGGGCTGGTCGGCGGCTGGTTCGACACGTGGCCGGGCGTGATCCCCGGGGTGGACCTGTGGGTCAACGACGACGGCGCGTCGAAGTTCGGTCCGAATCGCGCCATCTACGCGACCGGGACCCGGCGCGCGTCGGCAGGGGGAGAGCCGTACGCGATACTGCACGGTCCGATCGTCGCGCTCGGCTTCGATCCGGACACCTGCGAAAGCGTCTCCCTTACCGACGGGCAGGCCAGGGCCGTCATCGAATACTTCACCGAGACGTCGCCCGCCGGCAGCGGACTGGTCGAGAGCATGAGGCTCGGGCCCGGCGTCCTGCCGTTCCCCGACGATCGGGCCGACACGGTCCCGTCGTGTGGCATGTGAGGCATGGACCGTGCCGTGTCTCGTCGTCGTCGGACGTGGTCTTCTCGATGGGGAGGGCCGGGACGCCGGACGCGCCGTATCGCGGCGGCGGTTGCAAGCCGGGGCGTGTCCGGCGTTCCGGCCCTCCCCATGGCTGCGCCCTCCGCGTGCGGGGGCGCAGTCCCGGCCGGGTTCCGGGCGTGGCGGACGTGGGGGTGCGGGGGAGCCGGTGGCTCTCCCGCCGTTGGTCGCGCGTGGTTTCGCCGTCCGGCCCGGGGTGGAGGGCGTGGCGCGCGTTGCGGGCGCGTGCCGTGTCCCTCCGCCCCTTTTTTTCGTGTGGCCGGGGTTTCAGTGCCGGCGGCGTGCGGGGGTGGCGTCGTCGATTCCGTCGGTCAGCATGTCGTTGACGGCCTCCTCGTATCCGTCGTTCCAGCCTTCCATGTAGGTGTCGTCGTATTCGGCCTCCCATGCGTCCCATGGGAGGGCGTCGGCCGGGTCCCGCCATCGGGTGTTGGATACCTGTATCGGCTCGCCGTCGGCCCCTTCGATGGTCCGGGGTCGGGTGAGCCATTCGATTCGTCCGTTCTGGTCGATTTTCGCGAAGTGTCCTTGGCTTCCGTCGTTGAGGTCGGCCTGTCCGGTCTGCCATGCGAGTATCGCGTTGCGGCTGTCCGACGCGTAGCGTCCCTTGGCGTACCGGTGGGCGATGCCGTTGTGGGCGATGAATCCGTGTTCGCCGTCGGACAGCCGGTAGCGGAACGGGTGCGTGTTCTCCTCGGTCGTGGCTCCGTGCGTGGCGAGCCGGAAGTGCATCAGGCATGGCATGTCCCTGAACGTCCTCCAGTTCTTGATGATGAACGCGAGCGTCTGGTTGTTGTCGGGATTGCGGTACCGGTGCAGGCCGGTGCCGTCGTGCCATGCGATTCCGGCCCCGTCCGGGTTGGTCTCGCTCATTCGGGCGAGTTGGCCGATGGTGGGCATGGCTCCCTTGCCGGCGGTGGCGATGACGCACATGGTCAGTCCTCCTTGCGTGCGGCGAGGCGCATCGCGGGCGTGGTTTCGGGCGTGCGGTAGGCGCTGTGGGCGCTTTCGCGCATGATGTCGGCGGTCGTGAGCCGGTAGGGTTCGTGTTCTTGGAAGTAGCGCCACATGTGGTGCGCCCATTCGAGGGCGGGGCGGAGCCTGTGGGCGGTGGTCCCGTCCCATCGTGCGAAGGTGCGCAGTTCGATGGTGTCGTAATGGTTGTCGTTCACCGCCGTGAATTTGCCCGTGTAGTCGCCGTGGGTGAGCTCGCACCAGCGGCAGTCGCTGGTGTGTCTCATGTTGAGGGCGCGTGCCTGACGGTCGGCCAGTCCCTTGAGCGCCCAGTACCAGCGGCCCGGGGTCTGCCGGCTCGTGCGGCGTACGTGCATGTGCCCGCCGGCGCGTCCGGGTTCGTTGGAACGGGTGCGGATGCCGGCGATGAGGTCGCAGAGGTCGTCGAAGTCCTCGGCGGTGAGGATGCGGGTCTGGTATTCGAGTCCCTCGTCGAGGCTCAGGTCGGAACACCAGCCGGCGATGAGGCCGCTGTCCTTCATCCTGTCCATGTCGTGTCCGCCGTTGACCTCGATTTCGAGTCCGACGGTGAACATGTCCGGACGCTCGCGCATGGTGCGCCATGCGGGGGAGTCGGGATAGTACGGCTCCCTGCCGCCGGCGGGCAGGCAGGACTCGCAGTAGCAGTCCCCAGAGTCGTCCCATCGGCGGCAGCCTTGGCATAGGTATTCGTCGCAGTTCTCGCAGACGGCGTAGCAGTCGCCGCATACGGGTTCGTCGCAATCGGTGCAGTGGTGGATGCAGTTTTCGCAGATGCCGCCTCCGCAGTCCACGCACCCGTATCGGCAGTCAATGCATACGGTGGCATGGCAGTCGCCGCATTCGTACCGGCAGCCCCCGCATAGGGTCCTGCCGCAGTCGTCGCATGGCACGGCTTCGTCCGCCGCCGCCTGCTCGCCGCAGTCGTCGCATTCGATGTTCTTCCTGTCGTCCATCGTCTTTTCCTTCCGGTGGTCGGACGGTTCCCCCGTCCTTGTGGGTCGTCCCTATTTGTCGGACGCATGACGGTGGGCCGTCCGGGCCGTGGCGTTGCGCAGGGCGCGTGGACGATGCGGGCGTCCGGAGGCCCGTGGTATGCACCGCGGGGCGATGGTCGTCCCGTGTCGGACGCGCGGGGCCTTGCGAAGCGCCGGACCGGGCGGCATGCTGGCGTGCGCCCGACATCATGTCCTCGTTCCGGTCCGGCCGGTCGGCGGTCGTGTTCCCTTCCGGGTGGGGGAGGCGGCCTCGGGGCCCGGAGGGAAGACGTCGTCTTCCCGGTTTCGCATGGTCTTCCCCCGTAGGAATCGGTGGGATCGCCGGCATGCGGATGATTTGACTATCCGGGAAGTTTGCTTTACGATGTAGGAAGTTCGTTTTACGATATAGGAAGTGCCTTTTGGGGTCTCCGTCGTCCGGTCCGCGGGTGGGGGAGGCGGCTTGGGGCCCGGAGGGAAGGCGTGGCCTTCCCGGTTTCGCATGGTCTTTCGTGGGGAGGTTCCGCATGTCCGAAGCGGTGGATGGTCTGACGTGGTCGCGGTCGAAGGCGGATCTGCGCCTGTACCGCGAACTGTTCGGCATGTCGGTGGCGGAGCTGGGCCGTCTGGCCGCGGTCAGCGGGCGGACGGTGCGTTCGTGGGAGGATCCGCGTGCGTGGGTGCCGGACAGGACCGCATGGATGGCGGTGGAGTCGTTGTGGCGCGACGCGGACCGCATGGCGTCCGGCCTCGTGGCGGGCGCGCCGGCCGGTCCGGTGACGCTGCCGTACGGGACGGGCGCGTCGACGTTGGCGTGCATCGCGTCGAGGATCGCGGCGGGCCGCCTGTCGGCCGCGGGCGTGGCGTGGAACGCGTCGTTCCCCCATGCGCCCGGTCCGGACGGCGGAAAGGCGCGGTTCCGTCTGATGACGGACATGCTGCATGCCGGCGGTGAGCGTGGCGCGGCCCTGTTCGGCGTGTCCAGGCAGACGGTGATCGCGTGGAGGAATCCCCTTCTGGCGGGTTCCGTGCCGGCCATGGAGGCGTGGGATGCGCTCGACGCGCGGTGGAAGGCGATGGTGGAACGGGCGTCGGCCCTCGCGGACATGATGGCGGGCGCGGCGGTCCGGGCGGGCATGGACGGGCGGAGGCCCGTGGCCCCGCCGCTGACGTTCTATCGCCTGCGGTCGGATTGGGATGCGTGGCATGGTCCGGAGGACGGCGACTGGCTTCGCGAGGACTGTTCCGTGTGGCTGGCGGCGGTGCTGCTGAGGGATCGCGGCCTGCCGCCGTCGGCGGTGTACGCGGATCCGTATCCCGAGGCGGCGTTCTGACGGCCCGTCCGTCGCGTCCGGGGCGCGGCGGACGGACGCATATACGTATACGCTTATATATGCATATGTTTATGTGCTTATCCGTGTTCATCCGTTTTGTAGACATCGTGTCCCGGCCGTACGTCCCCCGGACCCGATGATGGCTCCCGTGGGCGGACGTCGCGGACGGGCGGGGGAAACGGTTTCCCCCGGGGACGTCCTCCGACGGAAAGGAGTCGTCATGGCGCAGGAGACCATTCAGGGAGGGGAGCGGCGTTCGGAGCGTTGGGCGCGCGTGAACTTCCCCAACAAGTTCGTGCATCCGCATGAGTACACGGCCCGGGACGGGCGCGTGTTCGACAAGATGTTCGTATCGATCCCGCCGGGCGTGAAGATCAACGGCGTCGACGTGGGCGGATACGCGTTCGACCATTTCGCCAAGCCGCGCGAGATCGAACAGAAGGCCAACGGCCGTCCGGTCGCGATCAACTTCCGTCCCGGCGAGCCGGTGCGCCTGTTCAAGGGCATCGGCGCGGAACGCCGCACGTTGGAGATCGCGAATCCGTGGGACCTGTGCCGGGCGGTGAAGGCGCACAACGACGAATACGCGAAGGTCTATGGGACGGCACGGGCCGAGACGACGGAAGCGGTACGGAAACCTGTGGAGTCATCCGCCGATGCCGGCGGCCCGGCCGACGAGTTCGACACGTTCGGCGAGACGGACCGGGCCCCGGATGGCTGCATGCCGGCCGATCCGGCCGACCCGATCAGCATGGCCGACCCGACCGCCTCGGCGGGCGCGACATTGTGATGGGGTGCGTCATATGGTCTCCCTCGAATGGATCAATCTGCGTTTCCCGAACGGGTTCGTCCACCCGTTCGTGTTCCGGGGGCGTGCCGGCAGGGAGCATGAACGCCTGCTCGCGACCGTTCCGAAAGGCGTCATCGTGGACGGCATGGATGTCGGAGGCTATAGTCTGAGCGTCTTCGCGACCCGGTGGGCGAAAGAGCAGAAGGCCGATGGCAGGCCGGTGAGCATCGGGTTGAGGGCGAGCCGGCCGGTCGAACTGTTCCGGGGCCGTGGGCGCTCCCGTCATATCATCCGATTGGCCGGGCCGGGACCGTTGCGTGACGCGCTGGGCAGGCGCCGCGACGGAATACGGGCGAGGGACGACACCTCATCCGCCCGATCCGAGGGGACGCCACGGGCCGGGGATCCCGGCCCGCGTGATCCATGCGCGCCAGCGGAACCGGTCAGGGGAAATCTGGAGGACGCAGCCCCGCCGGCAGAGGGACCTGCCGGCGGGTCGGGCATGGACCTGTTCAACCATCTCGCCTACGACAACGGCTTCGTCTCGCGCATGGATTGCCTCGTCACCCAGTTCGCCCGGGATTTTGTGCATCACGGCTATGATCCGCATGCCGCCCTGGATGAGGTGCGCGGACTTGTGTCCGCCGGCGTCAGCCTGTTGGAATCCTCCACGGGCGACACCTACGACGGCGAGGCGGTGGATTGCGCGGCGACCCTCGCCCTTTCCGCCGTGACATCGGCGATCAACGGATGTATCGGCGTGCTCGTCGACCGGGGCGAAGGCGATCCCCGGATCGTCGCCGCGAACATCCAGGAGCGCCGTGCCCGCATGGACGACTACTTCGCGGAACGGGCCATGATGTCGGAGGACATGCGCCTGCGCACTACGTATACGATCGGCCCGCCGTCCACGGCGCGATGCCTGCACGCGTTCGTAACTACGTGCGGAGCCGTCGACGGGACCGATCTGTTCGGGGACCTAGACCCGGCTCCGACGCTCAACGCCGGCACGTCAATGCCGGCGTTAACGAGATAGCGGGTGGCTTGGAGGAACACGATATGGCAGGTTTCACGATTCCCAGGGCCTTCGTGTCGTTGGACCCGTGGTCCGGCATGCTACTCGTCGGCATGCCCCGCGGCGTCGCATTGCCCGACGGGCGCGACATCGGGGGATACAGCCTATGCAAGCCCGCCACCGAGGGGGAACAGGCCGACTGGGCAGCACTGGAGAACGTGCGTGTCACGTTGGATGACGGTTCGCCCGTCCGCCTGTCGCATGGTACGGGCGGAGACATCGAATCCGTATCCGTCAACGCGGCGACCCTCGCCCACGCCGTCACATTCCATCTCGAAGAGGCGTGGCATCCCGCCGGCATCACGTACGATGGGGATTCGCGTGACTATGATCCGACGGACGTGACGAATCCGATGAACCTCGCCGGCGGCATGACGGCGGGAGGACCGACGCTATAGTGTCCGGATTCTCCCGCGCATGTCCGCTTGTAGGCGTTGCGGCGTGCGGATAGCTTGAAGGTAAAAAGCAGAAATCACACTCAATAGCTCGAATGGGACAGACCCGCCCATCGGGAACGCGCCCCTGGAACTGGCGGTCAGAGAACGTATAGGAACCGTTTCTTCCTCGTCGACGCCACTCACGTGCTCCGGTTCCCATATTCCCATCTGAAATCGGATCAAGGCAACCAATTCCAAAGACCGTGGTATCGTCAACCACACCCCAGAGAAAGCATGCGAAAGACGAATGCCCTCCGTGGAATCGGAGGACCCGAATTTCGTAGAGTGTTTCTTGAAATCGTACCCTCTGTCGATCGGAATACCAGAGATCCCGGCACACGCACGGCTAGATACCCCCCCCCGAAAAAGTATCCTCCACTCACCCAGTCCCATCCGCGAACAAAAACGACGAGCCGTATAACTTCCTAAAAAACCCCTAAAAAACAAGACGGCCATTAAAAAAGAGACTTAAGACAATCATGAAAATAAAAATTTCGGGGGGGGGGGGG
>NZ_AZYA01000015.1:0-50500 GCF_000513015.1 Bifidobacterium sp. MSTE12
AACCACACAACAAGAACCAACCACCCAATACAGGAAACCCAGCGGTGGTATGTATTGGGTATGAGCAAGAAAATCGCAGTACTGACAGGCGCGGGTATTTCCACATCCGCAGGCATTCCCGACTTCCGTGGTCCGGACGGCGTTTGGACCAAGCATCCTGAGCAGATGAACGTCTACGACATCGACGCATTCCTCGCCAATGAGGAAGACCGCGAATATTCCTGGCGCTGGCAAAAAGAATCGCCAGTGTGGAACGCACAACCAGGCGAGGCGCACAAGGCGTTGGTCAAACTGGAACAGGCGGGCATGCTGACGCTTCTGGCCACGCAAAACTTTGATGCCCTACACGAGAAGGCCGGCAATAGCGACAACGTCATCGTGAATCTGCACGGCACCATCGGCACATCGCACTGCATGAAATGCCATGCCAAGTACGACACCGCCGACATCATGGCGAATCTTGACAACGAGCCAGACCCGCACTGTCACCGCAAACTACCGTACAGTGGCAGTATGCCTTGCAACGGCCTTATCAAAACCGATGTGGTCTACTTCGGCGAGGCGTTGCCGGACGGAGCCATGGAAAAGTCATATCGACTGGCTACGCAGGCCGACGAACTGTGGGTCATCGGCTCCACTCTGGAAGTGATGCCAGCGGCCAGCATCGTGCCGGTAGCCGCACAGGCAGGCGTGCCGATCACCATCATGAACATGGGGCACACGCAGTATGACCGCTTGGCCGACCGCCTGATCCGTGACGACATCGCGGTGGCGCTACCTCGCCTCGTCGACGAAACCATCACGGCAGAGCGCAACAGGCAGTAACTCGAGCGAATCGCAGAACATCACGTTTGAGCACCACCCCACGGCCCTACGCACAAAGCATGGTAGCGAATGTACCAAATACCCCCTAACTCGCCATCTGGCAGTCGTGTGAGCACTCCCGCCCGAATCGCCAAAGGCCACACTGGAAGTATGGCCATTTTTCAGCATCGGCAACGAGAGAATCTTCGAGCGTGCTCACACGACTGTCAGACGGCGAGTTAGGGGGCATTTTGCTCGGCTCTCTACACGTTGGTGGCCCCGATCCGCAGACGGATCGGGGCCACCAACGTAATACCCGGCAAATTCGCCGAACCACGAGCCTCAACGATCAGTAAATGCGCTTGGGCTGGAAACCGGCTTCCTTCAACGCCTCAAGAATGCGGTCGATGTGGTCAGGACCATTGGTCTCGACGGTCACGCCCAATGACACCGCATTGGTGTAGTGACCGGACGCCTTGAACTGGTCATGGTCCAACGCGATGACGTTGGCGCGCTCCTTGGCCAGTAGCGTGGCCACCTTGACGAGCTGGCCCGGGGTATCCGGCAGCTCGACCTCGAAATTCATGATGCGGCCGCGGGCGATCATGCCCTTCTGAATCACGGCGCCCATGGTCACAGTATCGATATTGCCACCCGACATGATCGGCACGACCACATGAGGCCCCTCAGCTGAGGCGAATTTGCGCGAGCGCAGATTTAGATGCTCCAACGCAGCCAGTGACACGGCACCGGCCGCTTCGACGACAAGTTTGTGCTTTTCGAGCATCAGCAGAATCATCTCGTTGATGTCGCGTTCGGAAACGGTGACGATGTCATCGAGGAACTCGTTAAGCAATGCGAACGGCAGGTCGCCCGGGCGCTTTACCGCGACGCCTTCCGCGGAAGTGACCACCTGGTCGGCGGACATCACACGACCGGCCGCCAGCGAATTCTTGTAGGCCGGAGAGCCTTCCGGGATGGCGCCAATCACGCGCACTTCCGGTTTGAAGGTCTTGACGGCGAGCGCAACGCCCGCACCCAGACCACCGCCGCCGAGCGGCACGACGATGTCAGTGACGTTCGGTACGTCCTCAAGAATCTCAAGGGCGATGGTACCTTGGCCGCAAATCACTTCGTAATCGTCGAACGGCGGCACGAAAATCATGCCCTGCTCTTCGGAGAGCTTGGCGGCATATGCCGCCGCCTCGTCGAACACATCACCGTGCAGCACCACATCGGCGCCGTATGCCTTGGTGGCGTCAACCTTAAGCGGCGGAGTGATGGTCGGCATGCAGATGGTGGCCTTGGCCCCACGCTCACGGGCCGCATAGGCCACACCTTGGGCGTGATTGCCCGCGGACGCGGTGACGATGCCTCGAGCCAGCTCCTCGTCGGTCAGGGAGGCGATCTTGTTGTAGGCGCCGCGGATCTTGAACGATCCGGTGACCTGAAGATTCTCAGGCTTGAGCAGAATCTCATGTCCGGTCATTTCGGACAACGTCGGAGACGGAATGATTTCCGTATGGCGTGCGGTGCCCGCGAGTCGTTCGGCGGCCAGTTTCAGTTCAGCTGCGTGATCGCGCTGCAATGCTTTGAGAACCTCTTTTTGTTCCATGAGCGCAATTGTAGGCGGACGTCTGCCGAAGTTGCGGGTCATGGGCCGGCATATGGGTGACGTTGCGTCATACCCCCCGCCAGTGGATGCCGGATGAATAAGAACACCCGGGAGGTTCCGTGATGAACCTGCCGGGTGACTTTGCAGAGAGTTATAGGGAAAGATCGATCAGAGCTGAATCACGACTCCCTCCCAACGAGCAAGCTCGCCGCGAGCGATCGACTTCACACTACGCATAGCATCATAGGTGCTCAGCAGTACTTGTGATTCGTTTATGCCGCCCGCAAGCAGGTCGGCGACTTGTGTTGGAACGTCGGACGACTTGTCAGAGACATTGACGATTACGAGAATCGTGTCGTCACCGCTGGTGCGGGTGAAGGCATACACCTGGTCATCGTCGGCGTCCAGTAGATTCCATTCGCCGGTTGCGATGGTCGCGTTGTTGTGGCGCATGGCGATGAGCTTCTTGTAGAAGCTGTACACGGACTCCGGGTCGTCGAACTCTTCGGCGGCGTTGATTTCCACACGGTTCGGATTGACGCTGATCCACGGCTCGGTCGCGGCGTCAGCGGCGGTGAAACCGGCATATTTGGACGCATCCCACTGCATCGGCGTGCGTGCGTTGTCGCGGCCGATTAATGCGAGGGCCGCCATCATGGATTCAGACGATTGGCATTTGGCTTCCTCCACGCGCTGACGGTAGGCGTTGATTGCCTCCAGATCGCGATACTGGCCAAGCTCGGTGAAGTGGGCGTTGGTCATGCCCAGTTCCTCGCCTTCGTAGATGTATGGGGTGCCACGGTGCATATGCAGCAGCATGCCGAACGCCTTGGCGCTCAGTTCGCGTGATTCACGGTCGGAGTCGTTGCCCCAGCGGGACACGACGCGTGGCTGATCGTGGTTGCAGAAGAACAGGCTGGCCCAGCCGGCGTTTTTTACGGCAGCCTGCTGGTCGGCCATACGGGCTCGCAGGTTCCTGACCTCGAACGGTACGACATCCCATTTGGAGACCGCCTGATCCACGCCGACGTGGTCGAACAGGAACAGCATGTCGAGTTCGCCGTTCTTTGGATCGGTGATGTGCTCGTTGCGAGCCGGGGTGACGCCCGGAGCTTCGCCCACGTTCATGAAACCTTCACGGCCCTCGAAGACCTCGCGACGCATTTCGGCGAGGAATTCATCGATGCGCGGACCGTCGGAGCAGAACGGGAACGGGCTGGAGTAGCCTTCCTCGCCGACTGGATTATCGGCGATTTCGGAGCCTTCCTCACCGGGTAGTTTGCCGTTGGCGTCGATGGTTTTGGAGATCTGCGTGATCACATCCATGCGGAAGCCGTCGATGCCGCGATCCATCCACCAGTTCATCATCTTGTAGACGGCCTTGCGAACCTCCGGATTCTCCCAGTTGAGGTCGGGCTGCTTCTTGGAATACTGGTGGAGGAAGTATTCGCCGCGCTTCGGATCGTACTGCCATGCGGAACCGCCGAAGTAGGAGCCCCACTGGTTCGGTTCGGCTCCCGGCGTGCCTGGCTCGTGCCCCGGCTTGGCGGGACGCCACCAGTACCAGTCGGCATGTGGGTCGCTCTTGTCTCGCGAAGCCTGGAACCAAGCATGCTCGTCGGAGGTGTGGTTGACGACCAGATCCATGATGACCTTCAGCCCGCGCTTATGGGCTTCGGCGAGCAACTCGTCCATATCTTCCAATGTGCCGAACAGCGGATCGATGTCCTGATAGTCGGAGATGTCGTAGCCGTTGTCGTCCTGCGGGGATTTGAAGACCGGAGACAGCCACAGCACATCCACGCCGAGGTCGGCGAGATAATCGAGCCGGCCGGTGATGCCCTTCAGGTCGCCGATGCCATCGCCGTTGGTGTCTTGGAAGGAGCGCGGATAGATTTGGTAGACCACCGCGTTCGCCCACCATGGGTTCGGGGTGGCGCCGTTGGAACGGACGGCGTCGGGAAGGGTGGAACGATTGAAATCAGTCATGTTCGTGAGCTCCTTTGCTACTGTGTCGGGGCAGAATTCCTAACTACTCCATGGTAAGTAAGTCATTTTTTCTTTCTTGCCCACGGCGCGTTTCGCAATGCAGGAAATGAATGTTTTTCAGCGGCAGATATACCAGACGGTGGATTCCGGCGGCACTTGATGCGAATCGGCATTATGGTTATCGTCGGCTCGTGAGCACAGCAACATCTTCGCCGCCGACGTCCGCGTTGAACAGCGCTACGTCGGTCTGATATTGGCCGGCGCCATCGATGGTGGCGGCCTCCATCAGGTCGCGCGGCATCACGAATAGGCATGCCATGCCCTGATATGCAAAAGCGGGAATCCCCGAAAACGAGGATTCCCGCTCGGCGCTGTGAAGTGTTACTTCACAGCGTCCTGCAACTAAGGACCACGCTTCGCGCGGACTCAGTGTCTACCTCACGGGACTCCACCTCGCAGCACGACTGCTCGGTTCGCCTACGGAGAGCCCACAGGGCTCTCCGTTTCACGGCTCGTCCCGCTCGGCGCTGTGAAGTGTTACTTCACAGCGCCCCTCATCACGCCGCCGACAACCCACTTCTGGGCGAAGACGTAGACGATGAGCACCGGAGCCATAGCCATCAGGTAGGAGGCGAAGGCCATCGGATAGTTCGAGGTGAACTGGCTCTGGAACACGTACTGTGCGAGCGGAATGGTCTGGTTGCTCTGATCGGTCAGGGTGATCAACGGCAGCAGGAAGTCATTCCATGCCCACAGTGCGGTCAGAATCGCAATGGTGGCGTTGATCGGTCCCATCAACGGGAAGATGATCGTCCAGAAAATGCGCCAGGTCGAAGCGCCGTCGATGCGCGCCGCCTCTTCCAACGACACCGGAATCGAACGGATGAAGCCGATCGCGATGAACAGGTTGGTGCCGATGCCGAGAATCGTGTACAGCACGATCAGGCCGAGCTGGTTGTCAAGGTGCAGCGAACCCATCTCCTTGGCGATCGGCAGCATGATCACGGTGAACGGCACGAACATCATCGCCAGGAAGAAGTAATACAGGAAGCGGAAGAATCGCTTATCCATATTTCTTGCGACCGCGTACGCCACGAAGGTGTTGGTCAGCAGCGTCAGCACCACCGCGCACACGGTGATGATCGCGGAATTGAGCGCTGCCTTCGGATAGTTCACCTTGTTCCATGCATCGGCGAAGTTATGCCATTCCCAGGAGGTCGGCAGGGTGAACGTGCCCGCCTCGCCCGGAGTCTTCAACGCGGTGACCACGGTGAAGTACAGCGGCACCAGCACGGTCAGGCTGAGCACGGCCACGGCCGCGGTAAGCCACCAGTTGATGTTGTGGTCCTTGCGGATCTTCTCCGGCTTGCCGGAGGACGCGGCGGTCTTTGCCGCAACAGTTGCGCTAGTCATGATTGCTTCCCCTTACTCTCTCAGACCTTTTCCTTGCCGCTGAAGAACTTCAGCTGCACGAATGCGAGGATTGCCAGCACGATGAAGAACGTGACCGCGTTCGCCATCTGATAGGAGTATTCGCCATTGCCCAAGCCGTTCTGGAAGATCAAGTACGACACGGTTTCGGTCTTGGAATCCGGGCCGCCCTTGGTCAACGCCATGATCTGGTCGAACGCGCCGAGCGAGTTCTTGAGGCTCAGAACCATGTTGATCGTGAAGAAGGGGCCGATCAGCGGGAAGGTGATCTGCCAGAAGTTCTGCCAAGCGTTCACGCCGTCGATGGACGCCGCTTCATAGATCTCGTTGTCGATGGTCTGCAGACCCGCCAGATACAGCAGGGTGGAGTAGGCCACGCCCTGCCAGATTGACAGGAACACGATCGGGAACCACGCCAGATCAGGATTGGAGATCATCGATGTGGACAGCCAGTCGATATGCAACGCCTGGCCGAGCTCCGGCAGCGGAGTCATGAAGATGTACTTGAACACGTAGCCGATGACCAGCACCGACAGGGTGTACGGAATGAAGAAGATCGCACGGAAGCCGTTCTTGAAGGCGATCCTGGAATTCAGAAGCACCGCCAGGAACATGCCGATGAAGTTCGTGCCAATCGTGATCAGCACCGCGATGAAAATCGTGAACATGTAGGCGTTGCCCACACGCGCATCCTGGAACATCGCGATGTAGTTCTTGAAGCCAATGAACTTGAAATCGCCATAGCCCTGCGAGTTGGTGAACGAATACGCCGCGCCCTGCAGGAACGGCCAGTACAGGAAGATCGCCACCAGAATCGCGGCCGGTATGGTCATCCAGTAGAACGCCGGATCGACCTTGCGCTTGGAGAATTTCGAAACCTTTTTCTTCGCAGGCTTCATTGCAGTATTGCCAGTCATGTCCGTGCCTCCTCTCACCTGAAGTTCCTAGCTTCGATCTTGTCGTATTCGGACTGCATGCTGTTCAGGAATTTGTCTTTGTTTCCCGTCTGGATCAACGTCTGCAGGAAGCCTGCGATGTTGATGCTGGCCGGCACATAGTGGTCGCAGAAGTCGGTCAGCTTGCCTGCCTTGTAGAAGCTCAGCACGCCGTTCAACGCGTCATCACCCACGTAGGTGTCCTTGTACGGAGTGAATGCGGACTGCTGCTTGGAGTAGTCCTTCACGTTCTCCTCGCTCATGAGGAAGTCCACGAATTCGCGCGCCTCTTTCTCATGCTTGGTGTGTGCGCCCATGGTCAGCATCACGTCATCGCCGGCGGTGAGCTGCTGCTCCTTGACATTGTCGGTGGCCGGCATCTGCGCGAAGCGGAGGTTGGCCTTCTTGTTGATCAGGCGCACCTGTGGAATCGCATATGTACCCAGCGGCAGAATTGCCGCCTTGCCGCCTGCCAGATCCTGCGTGGCCTGCTGGTAGGTGACGGCCGGATTCTTCTGCGTGTAGTTCTGATAGATTTCAATCAACTCGTCGCTGACCGTGCTCCACAGGTCGGAGAACGTCTTGGAGCCATCTTTGAGCTTGCTGTATTCCGACTCCGGCACCAGCGTGGAGTTGAGGGAAGACAGCGGGGCCTGCAGTGTCCACGGATCGGCGGTACTCGCTTCGATAGGCGTGAGGCCCTTCGCCTTGAACCGCTTGAGCAGTGCGATGAATTCGCTCCAGGTCTGCGGAGGATTGTCGGGGTCCTCGCCGGCAGCCTCCCACACGTCGGCGTTGATGATATAGCCGCTTGCGTTGCCGGCATACGGAATGGCGTACAGACGCTTCTTGGACTGGTCCTCCGTCTGCACCAGGCTCTTGGCGATCTTCACCATGCCCGGATTAAGCTTATCGACGATTTCGTCATCGGTGAAGTCATGGAACACGCCCGCCTCAGCCAGCATGCCGTAATTGATGTCGCCGTTGATGGTGATGACGTCAGGTTCACGGTTTTTCACCAAGCGCGTACGCAAATCGGTGGTTGCATCAGAGGAATTGTTGACGTTGATCTTGATGTTGGGATGGGTCTTCTCGAATTCGCGGGCCTTCGCCGTGAACCAATCCGCAGCCTCGGCTTTGAATTGGAAGAAATCCAACGTAACGGTTCCCGCGGTGCTGTTGCCGCAGCCGGCGAGGCCGGCCGTAATCGCAACTGCACATGCAGCGGTAAGCGCACGGTATGCAATCCTCCTGATCTTGCCTACACTGGTTGTGGAATCAGGTTTCATTCTCGACTCCTTGCTACTTCCTTGTTTGCGGCAATCGCGGCATCTTTACCACGCCGCCGTTATCTAGGATGCTAGATGGAGACGGTTTTCATTCCCAGCGCCTGCGTGCCCTCGGCCAGCGGAAACTAAACGTCGAGATTTTGTTATTCTGAGAAAGTAAATCGGCACGAAGGAACGTACACATGGCAGATTCTCCTCTTCCACAGTGGTTCGACGGCTCGAGCTATACCCACAAAGTGGCGGCCAGCATCATGAAATACGGGCCGATCGCACGCATCACGCTAGCGCAGATCCTCGGTCTTTCGCAGGGAGCAATCTCGCGCATCACCAGCGATCTGATTTACGCCGGCGTTGTCGAAGAGACTCCGATGGCCGCCGATCAGACGGGCAAATTACCGAGAGGATTCACGACGAAAGAGAACGGCGAGCGTCGTGGCCGTCCGCAGACGGGACTGCGCATCATCACGAATGCACGCACGTTCGTGGGCATCAAATTGAACGCCTCGCTCGCTTCCGCCGTGGCCGTGAACGCAGGCGGGCATATCATCACCGGCTGCCACGAGCAAGCGATTGACGATGCCTCGCCGGAAGTCGTGGTGCAGATCATCAAACGGCTGATCACAGACTGCTCCAGCGAGGCCGCAATGGCCGGATGGCCGAAGCCTTGCGCGGCCGGCATTTCGATCGGCGGCCACGTGGTGAATGATTCGGTGGTAACGTTCGCGCCGTTCATGCACTGGTCGCAACCAGTGCATCTTTCGCAGATGGTACATGCGGCCACCGGACTGCCGACCGGCATCTACAACGACATCGATTCGTTGCTGGTGGATGCCTGCTGGTTCGGCTCGGGAGTGGGACTGAGCAGCTTCGCCGTGCTCACGGTCGGGGTGGGCGTGGGCTATTCGCTGGCGCTGAACGGCGAACTGGTGAACTGCCCGGACAAATCCTACGGTCTGGTGGGGCATATTCTGGTTGATCCGGAAGGTCCACGCTGCGTATCCGGCCACAAGGGATGCGCGCAATGTTTGAGCGACGACTCCATCGTGGAGGAATACTCCCATGCCATCGGCCACGTGGTCACATTCGCCGATTTCGCCCGCGACGCCAAAGCGAATGTGCCGCAGGCCACGAAACTCGTGAACCGTACATGCTTCCGGCTGGGAACGCTGGTGGCGACGATTGCGAACATCGCCATGCCGGAGAAAATCATGATTGCAGGCGAATCGTCGTTCATCGCCCAGCTTGGCATCGATGACCTGCGCAACGGCATCAACAACTATCGGCACAGCCAGGCCGCACCGGTGGATTTCGAGATTCCCGACCACGACTGGGCGCTATGGGCCAAGGCCGCAGCCGCTCAGGCCATCCGTCAGTATGTAAGCTAACGTGATTCCCGTTCGGGGGGAGAATCGTGGCGAAAAATGCCGCACCGCAAAATCTCAAGTCGACATACCTGGCTGATGCCGAGCCTGCACGGTGTACTCGTAACGATATGGCCGTGCACGCTTGCCATGTGAGGTGCTTTTAGCGGGTCGTGCGTCCAGCAACTTCCTTCGAGCCGGATTTCCTAAACCCATACCCTTGGAAAATGGCGGTTTTTATGAGCAGTTCAGACCGTATCGACCTAGGTACCATGCCCGATTCGTCACAAAGTTCCTATTCGCGGATCGTGTTTGCATGAATCGCCGCAACCGAACGGAAGTACTCTCTTGCATCCATGGATATCATGCAAAACGGCTTCCTCCGAATCGAACCGCACTCCATCGATCATCCTCAATCCGACAATCAGCGCGGCGCAATCTTCGAAAGAAGCCGTTAAGCAACTTTAGGCCGTCAGATTTCCACGACCTTGAACAGGACGGCCTGAGCGGGGTGGAGGGACGGCGGGCGAATGCCGTAGGTCTCGAGCGCACGGCCGGTCATCTTCACGCCTTCAGGATTCCACCAGCCGAGCGGGCTCTGGCCATTGGTGATGTCCTGCTTGATCAGATCGAGACTCACGTCAAGCGGTGACACCTCGTACACCTTGTCCGGATCGAGGCCTGGCAGACGCACCGGTGCGGCTGGGTAGGTCTGCGAAGTGGTCAGTTGCGTGAAGCGGTAGATTGCGGCGGCCTTGTTCGGCATGACGCAACCATCCACGCGTACGGCCGGATCGGCGGCATCGGAATGCACCACCGTATCGACGGCGAACCATTCACGATGCTTTTTGAACTCGGCGACCCATTCGGCAAGCTTGTCGATGTCGGCCTGCGGCTCCTTAAGCAGGTTCCATTCGATGCCCATGTGCCCGAAGAACGCCATGGCCATGCGCAACTCCTGCGAAGTGGCACGGTGCGTGGAATGTGCGGGGGAAGCGCCCACATGTTCACCGATCATCTCCGGAGGCACGAGCAGCGAGGTGTAGCGTTGAATATCGGCGCGTTCCACCGGATCGACACAGTCGGAGCCCCAGATACGGTCGGCCACTTCGAGGATGCCGAGATCCACACGGCCACCGCCAGAGGAGCAGCTTTCGATTTCGAGCCCCGGGTGAGCGGCCTTCAGATCGGTGAAGATCCTATAGACGGCAAGCGTCTGCTCATGCACCGCCGGACGGCCGGAATACGGCGAAACGGCTTCGGTGACGAGCTTGTTGTGATCCCATTTGATGTAATCGATGCCAAGTTCGCCGACGAGCTTGTTCATGGCGCCATACACATAGGCATAGGCGTCGGGATTGGTCAGGTCGACGACCTGCTGGGTGCGCCCCTGCATCGGCAGACGACCGGCGGTGGGCTTCAGGACCCAATCCGGATGCGCGCGGAACATGTCGGAATCGGGGTTGACCATTTCCGGCTCGAACCACAGGCCGAACTCAAGACCCTTGCCGTGCACATAGTCGGCGAGCGCCTTCAGCGACTTGTCGCCGTCAGGCCACACATCCTGCGAAATCTCCCAGTCGCCGAGGCCGGAAGTGTCATCACGGCGGGAGCCGAACCAACCGTCATCCACCACAAAGCGTTCCACACCGCTTTCCACGGCCTTGTCGGCCAGTGCGGTGAGGGTGTCGTAGTCGTGGTTGAAATAGACGGCCTCCCAAGTGTTGAGGATGACCGGACGCGGCTTGGGGGCAATGCCGTGCTTGGCGTTCCAGTCGCGATGCGCGTTGCGGATGAACGAATGGAATCGGGAGGCGACTTCGTTGAGTCCCTCGCCAAAGGATCCACACACCCATGGGGTCGTGTATTCTTCGCCGCCGGCCAGCGTGATTTCACCGCCGAAAAGCATTTCGCCGCCGCCGAGCATACCGGTGGTGTAAGGCAGTCGCTCCGCGGAGAGCACGCTGTTGCCGCTCCATGCGACATGTGCGGAATAGACGTTGCCACGGGTGAATCCAAAGCCGGTTTCGCCGAGGGAAAGCAGCAGGGTTGCATCGAAATCAGGGCGACCGGTCATCGAGACCTTTTCGAAACGACCGACGGTCAGCGGCTGACGTTGCGGCGAGCGCTCACGCAGATGATGGCCGGTGGTGGTGAGGATTTCGGTGGCGTCGGCCGGCACGGGGAAGCCAAGTTCCACCTTGCCGACTTCGAGCAGGCCGTCGCCGGTGTTGATTACGGTAGCCTGCTGGCGTACGAGACCGCTCACGTCGATTTCGCAGGTCCAGATGAGTTTCACACCCTGTTCCACGTCTTCGGCGGTGGCGGTGATGGTCGGCGTCCGCTTTGGTTCGGAGGCTACGTTCCACTGTGGATAGCCGTTCTTCACGGTCATCTCGTAGACGTTGCCGTCTTCCACGGTTTCGGCCTTGATGTCGGTGACGGCGAACTTGCAGAACAGCTCGCGGCCGTCGCGACGGATTTCAAAACGCTTGGCGCCGATCCAGGATTCGGATTGGGTCGGTAGCACGCTCGGCCATGCGGTGTAGTCGAGCGCACCGGAGACGCGTTGCGGATGCAGGGCGTCGTATAGTCCGATCACGGTTTCAGGGGCGGACAGCGGACGACCCCAATACACCAGTCGCGGCAGCTCGCTACCGGGGAACACGATGGCAAGGGCCACGCCGCTGGCCGACTGTTCAGCATAGACGGCGGTCAGTGCAGTACCGTCGGAAGCGGATCCTTGAAACGATTGAATGAGCGTCATTGCAACATCCTTTGATATGCGAGTGATTCCTTATATGACGTTTTCGATGCTACGGCAACCGTTTTTCCTTGACCCACCGCAGCGTGTTTCTTATTTTCGGAAAGTAATTCGAACGTTCGCTACGATTCCATACGGCATTCCGTGGGGACGATTCCTGTCAGCGGATTCGTTTGTCGGTGAAAAAATCCGTGAGGATCCGCGCACATTCCGATTCGTGCATGCCGCCGATGACTTCCGGGACGCTGCCGATATGCGGATCACGGGGAATATCCCAAACCGAGCCGCATGCACCAAGCTTGGCATCCCACGCCCCGAAGACGATGCGGCCGATATGCGTCTGCAAGCAGGCGCCTGCGCACATCGGGCAAGGTTCGAGCGTGACGATAAGCGTGCAATCGGCAAGGTTCCAAGTACCGAGTGCATGCGCGGCCTCAGTCATGGCCTTGACCTCGGCATGGGCCAACGGATCGCGGTCGGCCTCCCGCAGGTTGCGACCCCGGCCGATCACCTGTCCGGCGGCATCCAATACCACGGCCCCGACGGGTACCTCCCCTTCGGCGGCCGCTTCACGTGCCAACCGAAGCGCGACTTCCATACCTGCATCCCATGCCATGCCTCCAGTGTACGAAACACGCACATTAATACCCCTTGGTAGTCTGGATTCGGCGGGGAAATCACGCGCGAAGGAGGCACGTTGGCAGTATTCGAACTCATCCTATGCATTATCGCTGCCGTCGTATTGTCCTCATTCCTCAGCCGCTTTATTCCCAAGGTCTCCACCCCGCTCGTGCAGATCGCATTGGGGGCATTGGCCACGCAAATGCCGTTCTTTCCGGACGTCACGCTCGACCCGGAACTGTTCATGGTGTTGTTCATTGCGCCGCTGCTGTATCTCGAGGCGCATGAAATCGACAAACGCGAGCTGCTGCGCTCAGTCAAATTGTCGTTGTCCCTAGCCATCGGATTGGCCATCGCCACCATGGTGGCGGTCGGTTTCGTCCTCCACTCCATATGGCCTTCGATCACTCTCGCCGCGGCCCTTGCACTTGGTGCCGCACTGGGACCTACCGATGCGGTGGCGGTATCGTCTCTTGGCAAGGAGGCCGCACTGACACAGCGTCAGGCTGGCGTGCTGAAGGGTGAATCCCTGTTCAATGACGCTTCCGGCATCGTCGGCTTCCAGTTCGCCATAGCGGCGGCCATCAGCGGAGTCTTTGAAATCGGTCAGTCGGCAACGCAATTCGTCGTGTCGTTCTTTGGTGGAGCCATTTTCGGCCTGGCCATGGGCATGATTGCCGATGTGCTGTTCGAATCGCTGCGTTCCGTCGGTTGGGAGACGACTACCAGCAGAATCCTCATGGAGCTTTTCCTACCGTTCCTGCTGTATCTGGGTGCGGAAGCGGCGCATGTCTCCGGCATTCTCGCAGTCGTCGCCGCCGGTCTGACCATCCGCTTCGACCATACCGGCATCGGACCGAACGTGGCACGCACGAACATCGTATCGTCAAGCGTATGGGGCGTACTGTCGTTCACGCTGAACGGTACCGTGTTCATTCTGCTCGGCATGCTGCTCCCGGATGCGATGAGCGCCAGCTGGGATGATCCGACGGTCAGCAACTGGCGGCTGCTGATGGCCATCCTGACCGTTTCCGCAGTGGTGATCGTCATGCGTTTCCTATGGATTTCGCTCATGCTGCGCGTCGCCCGTGATACGACCACGCACAAGCGTCGCAAGATGACGTTGGCACGTTGGCGATCGGCCGCCGTCATGACGTTCGGCGGACCGAAAGGCACCATCACGCTATCGTTGATGTTCACCATCCCCTACACCGTCAGCAGCGGCGAATGGTTCCCGATGCGTGACGAGCTGATCTTCATCGCGGGTGGCGTAATCGTGGTGACGCTGCTGCTCGCCAACTTCCTGCTGCCGTTGCTCGCGCCGAACCGCAATAAAGACGCTTCCGTGGAGATGAGCGAAATCACCATCGAGGTGCTGCGTCGAACCGTAGAGGAGCTGACGGGGCGAGTCACGCCCGACAATCGCAAGGCCGTGCTCATGATCATCGATTCCTACACGAAGCGCATCACACGGCTTAAGCAGCGCATCGGCGAAACCGACCCGCAGGGCTACATGCAACTGCAGATTGCCGCGCTCAACTGGGAGAAAGAGTATGTGAAGGCGCGATTGGCCGACGTGAAGGCGCATCCGAGCGAGAACAAGGCGGCCAACGACTTGGAAGCCGAAGCCTGCGAACGTCTGCTCGATCAGATCATGAACTCGTTGCGCCATATCGAGACCGCCCATGATTCCGGACGCACCATCTGGCAGCTGAAAGGCCGGTTCAGGGCGCTGCAACGCCGTACGGGCATGTTCGTACGCCGCGTGAACAGCAAGATTCGCCGCACCACGCCGTTGTTCAGCGACGACGAGCTATTCGCCCATACGCGCACCGTGCAGGTGGACGCGATCGAGCACGTGATCGATCGACTGTATGAGGAGATGGGCAAGGATACGTACAACACCGAGCATTGTTCCGGCCTGTTGCTGGATTACCGTCGAGGCGAGGCCGCGCTGCGCGCACGCCCGAATGTGGGCGACAGCGCCGAAGCACAGGCGCAGGCCGAAGAGGTCAAACGCGAGAGCTACGGCATCGAGCTCGGTGTGATTCAGGACATGTACGAAGCAGGCGACATCACCCGCGCACAGTCCAAGCAGCTGCGCCGCAACGTCTACGTGATGAGCGTCGACGCCGATGCCCAGATCTGAATTCTGCACTACAGCGAGCGAGACGAATCCGAGTCGAAAAATCCACAACGATATCCGAGATTCGCAATTCCCAGAAAGTTCACAGAAAACCTCAGCCATGCACTCAGAAAGGACTGCTTATATAAGAAGCATCAGCAAACAGCAGCTGGTCAGGAGCCACATCAGTTCCCGAAAATTGAACCCTTTCTTCTTCTCTCTCCTTTCTCTCCCCGGTGGCGATCCCACCGGGGTCTTCTTTTTTCCACCGGCAACATTCAGCCATCGCGTCGCGCGCTATATTGAGAGGCATGAACGAAGCACTCGAAGGCAATCTGATCGGACGCGAATCGAATGTGGTACCGGGCCGTTTCGGCGAGCCGTTGCAGGTAGCATACGCGCAGTATTCACCTGGCGGCGGCTGTGCGGCCCCACGGCGGCCACTGTTCCTATGCCTGCATGGCTGGGGTTCGAATGAGGCCGATCTTGCCGATATGATGCGCTACGTCGCCCCATATAACGATTTCGCCTCGCTGCGTGCGCCGCTCGTGTTGCAAGAGGCCGGTTCGGGCGAATTCGGCTTCGGCCAGGGCGCCTATTCCTGGTTCCATGATTGCGTACCTTCCGGCGATGATTTGGACCGCGATGCGTTCGCTGCGGCGAGCGCGATTGATGACTGGGTCGCTGAGAACGTTCCCGAAGACCGTGCCGTCGTGCCGATTGGCTTTTCGCAGGGAGGCCTGCTTGCGATTCATCTGCTGCGGGTCCACCCGGAACGCTATCTTGCGTCGGTTTCGTTGTCCGGTTTCCTCTCGCCGGGGTCCGTTGCCGGTACCGCGCCCGCCGATGATCGTCTGGCCGCGCTCAACGTACCGGTTTTCTATGGGTACGGCAACAGCGATACCGTGATTCCCAAGCCGGAGATCTTCGCCACCGCCGCCTGGCTGGACGAACACACGTTCCTGACTGCGAAAGGCTACCGTGGCCTCGACCATGCCGTCAGCCTCGATGAGTTCAGCGATCTGCGAGACTGGCTGGCCATGCACGACATCGCACCAGGCGTGCTGTAGTCCGGCGAGGTGGCAGGGCCGCCCCGCGTTATAGCGGCAACGCGCTAGACTGATGGACAGTGTGGTTTTTGCGCGCGAAGAGTGCGCGGTTACGACTTGAAGGAGTTTTGATGCTGCTGTCCGATCGCGACATTCTCGCCGCTCAGGCCGACGGTCATATCTCACTTGATCCGTGGACTCCGGAAATGGTGCAGCCGGCTTCGATCGATGTACGTTTGGACCGCTTCTTCCGCCTGTTCAACAATCATGCGTACACGTATGTCGATCCGGCGGAGAATCAGGGCGAGCTGACCGAACAGTTCGAGGTCGCTGCGGACGAGCCGTGGATCCTGCACCCGGGCGAGTTCGCACTGGGCTCCACTTGGGAGTACGTGAAGCTGGATTCGACCGTCGCGGCACGATTGGAAGGCAAGAGCTCTCTGGGTCGCTTGGGCATTCTGACCCATTCCACCGCGGGATTCATCGACCCGGGCTTCGAGGGGCATATCACATTGGAGCTATCCAACGTGTCCACGTTGCCGGTGAAGCTGTGGCCGGGCATGAAAATCGGCCAGATGTGCTTCTTCCGGTTGAGTTCGCCAGCCGAGCACCCATACGGCTCGCAGGGCACCGGCTCGCATTATCAGGGCCAGCGCGGGCCGACACCGAGCCGCTCGTATGTGAATTTTTACAAGGCCGAGATCCAAGACTGATCGGCCCTTAAGCCGTTTGGCTTCGCAACCATGGAGGTGCTCGTCGGAATACCCGACGAGCACCTCTTGCTCTGGCCGCTCTTCTCCCCTAGTCGGCCTTCAACCGTCAGCCGGCATCCCCTCGTCAGAGGGAACGCTGCGTACCTCCCGGCGTTATCGGCGCATGGCACGCAGTACGCACTTGCGCAGTTCGGAGGCGATGAGCACGATCAGTGCCAGACCGACGCATTCGAGCCATGCTCCGGCACTCAACGGCACGGTGCCGAACGCGGTGTTGAGGAACGGCACATAGATCACCGCCAACTGCAATGCCACGGAAACACCGATCGCGCCCCACAGCCACTTGTTGGCGAACAATCCGACGAATACCGACTGCAGGTGCGAGCGCGAGGCGAGCGCATTGAACATCTGCGCGAACACGAGAATCGTAAAGCCCATCGTACGGGCCTCGATCATCTGCGCCTCATGCCCGACGGCCGCGACGGAACGGTCCGTAAACAGGCCCCCAGCCAGGTGCATGTCCATGCCGATCAGCGTCACGGCGGCCATGATCACGCCGATGAAGATGATGTCGCCCCACATTTCGCCGTCGATCACGCGGTCGGTCAGGCGGCGTGGCTTGCGGGCCATCACGTCGTCGGTGGACGGGTCAACGCCCATGGCGAGTGCCGGAGCCGCGTCGGTGAGCAGGTTAATCCACAGCAGCTGCGTGGCGAGCAACGGCACGGTCACACCTTGCGTACCCGGCTGGGTGATGCCAAGGAATCCGGCGAAGATCACGCCACCGAACACGGTGAACACCTCACCTACGTTGGAGCTCAACAGATAGCGTAGGAATTTCCTGATGTTGTCGAAGATTCCACGGCCTTCGCGCACGGCGGCGACGATGGTGCTGAAGTTGTCGTCGGCGAGGATCATCTTTGCGCTCTGCTTGGTCACTTCGGTGCCGGTGATGCCCATGGCGACGCCGATGTCGGCGGTTTTCACGGCCGGAGCGTCGTTCACGCCGTCGCCGGTCATGGCCACGATGTTGCCTTGGCGTTGCAGGGACTTCACGATCTTCAACTTGTGTTCCGGCGCCACGCGAGCGTAGACGGAGACTTCCGCCGTCGCTTTGTCGAATGCATCGTCGCCGGGCAGCGCGTCCAGTTGGTCGCCGGTCAACGCCTTGCCGCCCTGTTCGATGATGCCCAAGTCGGTGGCGATGCGAGCCGCGGTGAGCGGATGGTCGCCGGTGATCATGACGGTACGGATGCCGGCCCGATGCGCTTCGGAGACGGAGGCACGCACTTCGGTGCGCGGAGGATCGATGATGCCGACCATGCCGACCCAGATCAGTTCGGACTCCAGCACGTCGCTTTGTTCCGCGATATCGGCGACATGGCCTGCGGCGTTGATCGTTACGCCGGGCACGTCGGCAAGCGATGCCGTACCGAGCGGGCGATAGGCCTGTCCCAGCGTACGATAGGCTTCGCTGGAAAGGCGTTCGACCGTCGCCAGAATCTGTTGACGATCACCTTCCGTGAGTGGACGGACGGCACCGTCGACGGCGATCCTGTTGCAATAGCCAAGCAGCACATCCGGCGCACCTTTCGAAAAGACCGTCAGTCTGCCGGCATCCGCATTATCCTGCGCAACTATCGACATGCGCTTTCGTTCGGAAGTGAACGGGATCTCGCCGACGCGACCGTAGTGCGCATATCTCCGGTCGGCCTTCACCTTGCGTGCACCGACGATCAAGGAAACTTCCGTGGGATCGCCGACGGCTTCCCATATGCCGGATTCTGTGTGTTCCCGCAGGTCGCCGTCATTGGCTAACGCACCGACACCCAATGTCGCCACCGCTTCCATCTCGATTGCGGCACGTTCCGGCGTTCGTTGGTCCACTATCACCATGCGGCCTTCCGGCGCATAGCCCGTGCCGGTAATCTGCACTTCACCGCTGGGGGTGACCACGCGTTCCACGGTCATCTCGTTGCGGGTGAGCGTTCCGGTCTTGTCGGAGCAGATCACCGATGCGGAGCCAAGTGTTTCCACGGAATGCAGCTTCTTGACGATCGCATGGTGCATGGCCATGCGCTGCACGCCGAGGGCGAGCACCACCGTTAGAATCGCGGCCAATCCTTCCGGTACGGCCGCCACGGCCAATGAGACGGCCAGTAGCAGCGAGTCGATCACGTCGTGGATGTCGTTGAATCCTTCGGTGATCGCAAGCGCCACGAGTACGACGGCCGCGATGATGCACACCGCAATGCCCAGAACCTTGGAGACGTAGTTCATCTCCTTCTGCAACGGGCTTTCGTCATCTTCGGTGGCTTGCAACAGGTCGGCTATCTTGCCGACCTGGGTGTTCATGCCGGTACCGGTCACGATGGCACGGCCGGTACCTTGCGTTACGGAGGTGCCGTTGAATACCATGTTGGCGCGGTCGCCGAGAGCCTTCGCCTGTTCGAGCGTATCCGCCTTCTTGCCGACCGCCACGCTTTCGCCGGTCAGGCTGGCTTCCGCGATTCTCAGGGATGCGGCGACGCACAGTCGACCGTCGGCGGAGACGGAGTCGCCTTCGCCGAGCACGATGATGTCGCCCGGCACCACGTCGACGGTGTTGATGCGGATGATCCTGCCGTCGCGTAGCACATTGGTCTGCGGCGCGGTCATTTGCGAAAGCGCTTCGACGGCCTGTTCCGCCTTAGATTCCTGAATGTAGCCGAGCACCGCGTTGACGATGAGTATGAGCACGATGACGATGGCGTCGAACGGCAGTATTTCACCGCTTTCCGTTCCGGGTGCCGCATTGGCCCGTTCGATGAACCATGCGATCAGCGAGATGGCGGTGGCGGCCAGCAGCAGGTATACGAGCGGGTCTCGGAATTGGGCCAGGAATTTCTTCCATTTCGGTACGGGAGGTGCGGAGGCGAGTTCGTTCGGCCCGAATTTCGCAAGCCTCCGTTCGGCCTCCGCCTGGCTCAGGCCCATATTCGGATCGACATTGAGCGCGTCCGCCACGGCCTGCGCATCGGTCAGTGACGGATCCACACCGTGAGGCAGAACGTCCTGTATGGCATTGACGTCCATGGGACGTTCGGACTCGCCTGAGACAGAGCGGTGGGACTGAATGGCTTGATCGTTCTTGTGATCAACCATGATGATCTCCTTGGGAGCGCCGCGGAGTAGTCAGTTTCACCTGATACGGCGAAGCTGCGCGGTTGTGGGCGCTACGGCGATTGCCGGCAACGCATTCATGCCATTATTGCACACAGTGACTGTTTCGTAACGAGGCGACGCACCCGCAAATGTCAAGATTCCGCAAATTCGTGAAACATATCGTGAAACAGTTTTGTCATTGTTTTCACAGCCAACGATTACGTTTTCTTCAAGATGAACCGATGATTATACAAAAGAATCAACGATAATCGCATGACTTTCCCCAAGCACCCTGCCTATGATGAAGTCACAACGAAAGATAGAGCACACAGAAACACAACAAGCAACACGGACCGCGGCCAGCGGAAACAAGACAAAGGACAACGGTAACGGCCGCGAAGGAAGGAAACATCATGAAGAACAACACTTTCGACCAGATCATCAGCGCCAACCTCGCCTCCATCGACCCGGGCTTCGGCCAGTTCGCCCTCGCCAAGGCCTCCTCTGACCTGTTCAAGAAGGTTCTCAACAAGTAAGGCGCGAATCCTTAACACGTAAACGGCTAGGGGCCTGCGATCCCAACGGATCGCAGGCCCTTTTGCATCTGAAGATAATCACACTCGAAAAATCACACCGCCTCGGTCTGCATATTACAGTCGGAGGCGCGTACGCGAGGATCCCGCATCGCATCGAAGCCGTTGGTCACGATCTCGGAACCTTGCAGCGACCACGAACCCCTGATGCCATCGCATTTCCCGGGGTGCTGGGACAATAGGCAACTATGGCAATGAAAAAAGGACCGACCAAGGGGTCGGGCGGAAAACATCGTAATGCGCTAAGGGGCAAGGGACCGACTCCCAAGGCCGAGAATCGCGTATATCACAAGGCCTATAAGGCCAAAAAAGTCGCCGATCGCCGTAAAATGGCCGATCCGCGACTGGCTGCACGCCGTCGCGCGGCAAAGTTCGCTTCGGAATCCGACGATCTGGTCATCGGTCGCAACGCGGTGCTCGAGGCGCTGCGCTGTGGCGTTCCGGCTTCGACGCTGTATATCGCGGCACGCATCGAACATGATGATCGCACACGCGAAATCGTGCGTCTCGCCGGCATTCACGGCCTGCACCTCATGGAGGCGGACCGTTTGGAGATGGATCGCATCGCACGCTCTTCCAATCACCAGGGCATAGTGATGAAGGCACAGCCGTTCCAGTATTCGTCATTGGCTGAACTCGTGGAACGCGCGGACAAGAAGTCCCGCGCCATGGAAGCCGCAAACTCGGCAGCCGCGCGCATCGCGGCCCGTCCGCTGTTCATCGCGCTCGACGGCGTCACCGACCCGCAGAATCTGGGCGCGGTCATCCGTTCCGCAGCGGCATTCGGCGCCAATGGCGTGATTCTGCCGGAGCGCCGTTCCGCTTCGGTTACGGCCGCCGCCTGGAAGGTGTCCGCCGGCGCGGCCGCACATATGCCGGTCGCCCGTGTAGTGAATCTGACCAAGGCGATCGAAAGCCTGAAGGAACGCGGTTATTACAGCATCGGTCTTGACGGCGGCGGCGATGCGCTCGTCGGCGAAACCGGTTTTGAAACCGATCCGCTCGTCGTCGTGCTTGGGTCCGAAGGCAATGGCCTGAGCCGTCTGGTGCGCAGCACATGCGACGTCATCGCCGGTATTCCGATGTCGAGCATGGTCGAGTCGCTCAACGCGTCCGTCGCAGCCGGCATCACGCTGTATGCAGTGGCCCGCGCCCGTCGGGAAGCCGCCAACAACTAAATACGATGCATAACGAAAGTGGCTGGGGTTACATATGTAGCCCAGCCACTTTCGTATTACAGCTTCAGGTCAACGCCTAATGGCTCCACACCGCGGCATCCGGATCATCATCCGGATTATAGCCGTCGTCATCGGGGTCGTTGTAGGTGTATTCGTCATCAATCACGCCGGAGTCGGCTTCTACGTTCAACGCGTCCACGTCCTTCTGCTCAAGCTTGTACTGCGGCAACACGTTTTCCACATAACTCTGCACCGCTTCGGCCATCGGCACATCATGACCGGCCTTTTCAGCCAGGAACCAGCGATGGTCAAGCACTTCATGGAAGAACTGCGCCGGCTCGATCTGCGACCGGTATTCCCGCGGAATCATGCGTACGGTCGGCTCGAATACCTCGCGCATCCAATCGGTCGCCACGATTTCGAGATCCTCCCCTTCACGCCAGGTGGAGGCACGATAGGCGTCCAGATCGTTGAGCAGACGGCGGGCCTGATTCTCCTGCACGTCCAGACCGGTCAGACGCAGCAGCTTGCGATTGGCATAGCCCGCATCGACCACGCGCGGGCGTACCAGCACACGCTTGCCGTCCTCTGCGGTCTTCATTTCCAGCTCGTCCACGTCAAAGCCGAGTTCATTGAGCTTGTTGACGCGCTTTTCGATCTTCCACATCTCGTCCGGGCCGAAATCATCGGTGTCGGTCAGGGCGCTCCACAGCGAATGATAGCGGTCAACCAGACGATCGCCAATCTCGATCTCGTCCACGCCGCTCGGCAACAGCGAACCGGAGGAAAGATCCATCAGTTCGCCGATGATGTTCGTACGGGCCAGATCCACATCGTATTCGCGCTGGCCTTCAGTCAGGTTGATCTGCAGGTCACCGGTTTCAGCGTCGACCAGGAATGCCGAGAAAGCGTCGGCATCGCGCAGGAACAACACGTTCGACAGAGACACGTCGCCCCAGTAGAAGCCCGCCAGGTGCAGACGCACCATCAGTACGGCCAGTGCGTCAATCAGTCGTTCGGCGGTATCGGGACGCAGGTTGCGTGCGAACAACGCACGGTACGGCAGCGAGAACTTCAGATGCTTGGTGACCAAAATGGCCTCCAAAGGCTCACCATCACGGCTATGACGACCCGTCACCACGGCGATCGGCTGCACAGTCGGCAGTTCCAGCTTCTGCAACCGGCGCAGCAGCTCATATTCTCGCTCGGCCACATTGCGGGTGATTTCCTTCATCGCATAAACTTCGTCGCCTACGTGCACGAAACGCACCACGTGCCTCGAGATGCCTCGCGGCAGATTGGCCAGCAGGTCTTCGGGCCAGGTCGCCAGCGGCTTTTCCCACGGCAGGGTGAACATCTTCGGATTCGAGCTTGCGGCGGTGATCTTCAGCGCCTGCGGTTCCGGAGATTGTGCAGCTGGATCCTCGGCCTTCACGGAAGTGGCCTTAAGCACACGGGGATCCATCTGGGGCAGTTCAATAGATTCCATAACTCACCAATCTACCCTTTGACCTACCCACGGGGAGGCCTTCAGCGGCGGGCACGCAAAAAAGAAGCCCCGCACCTACGCGGGGCTTCTCCAACGAGACAATAAGAGAGGAAGAGAATGTCTCGTTTAATGGTTGACGGAAGTGGAACTTCCGCCAAGTTTATTCAGCCACCCGCCGGAATGCCTTACGAGAAGACTTCCAACGGTTGGTTACTCCTATCTGCTCAGTTCAGGCGCAGCTCGGTCGACGGAGCGAACAGGTGCATCTTGGACGGGTCGATCTTGATCTTGACGGTATCGCCGACCTTCGGAAGAGCACGCGGGTTCACGCGAATCGTGGTGAGCTTGTTCTGATCGGACATCATGGTGGATGCCTCGGCAGAGGAACCATCGGTGAGGATGTTGCCGTAGATGTAGCCATCGGAGCCCAGATCCTCAACGTTCATGACCTTGAGGGAGAAGGCGTTGGCATCATCCGGAGCAGCCAGGGAAGCGTCTTCCGGACGGAAGCCGACGACGATCTGGTTGTTGTCCTCAGCGGTCAGCTTGTTGACGGCCTCAGCCGGCAGATCCACGGTGTCCTCGCCGATCTTCGCCTTGCCGTTGACCACCGGATGGGTGTTGATGTTCATCGACGGGGAGCCGATGAAGCCAGCGACGAAGACATTGGCCGGGCGATCGTACAGCTCGGTCGGAGCACCGACCTGCTGCAGAAGGCCGAGCTTGATGACGGCGATGCGGTCACCCATGGTCAGAGCTTCGGTCTGATCGTGGGTCACGTACAGGGTGGTGACACCCAGCTGGCGCTGCAGGGCAGCGATCTGGGTACGGGTCTGCACGCGGAGCTTGGCGTCGAGGTTGGACAGCGGCTCATCCATGAGGAAGACCTTCGGCTCACGGACGATTGCACGGCCCATGGCCACACGCTGACGCTGACCACCGGACAGAGCCTTCGGCTTACGATCGAGGTACTCGGTCAGGTCGAGGATCTCAGCGGCCTTCTCGACACGCTTGCGGATCTCTTCCTTCGGGGTGCCGGCGATCTTCAGAGCGAAGCCCATGTTATCCGCAACGGTCATGTGCGGGTACAGAGCGTAGTTCTGGAACACCATTGCGATGTCGCGATCCTTCGGCTGCATCGTAGTGACATCCTTGCCACCGATGAGGATACGGCCCTTGTTGACCTCTTCGAGGCCCGCGAGCATACGCAGGGTAGTGGACTTGCCGCAGCCAGACGGGCCAACCAGCACAAGGAACTCGCCGTCCTTGATATCCAGGTTCAGATCATCCACCGACGGCTTATCGTTGCCCGGGTAGATACGAGTAACATGGTCGAATACGACTTCTGCCATGATTTGTCATCCTTTCAGAGGCAGGTACGTGCCTCACGATCCGTTGTAAAGGGATTTCTTTCCTGTGCCTCGCCTTGCAGCTTACGACTTCGACAAAGCCACAATTCAAAGCGTTAATTTATGTACTTGGTTTAGCGAAGATCTCTTCGTTGAGCCACGTTCCATAATACACACTTCACCCGATTAGGCAACGCGTGTCGCGCACTCGACACACAGAGCCGGAAAGGGAATTATTCTCTGAATCACGGATTACAGCGTAGTTTTTATCATGCGGGCGCGAGACAATGAATGAGGAACCACGAAAGGGAAGGTTTTCAGGCATGCGCAACATACGAATCGGAGTAGTCGAAGACGACCCCGCAAGCTGCCAGCGCGTACTCGACTATCTCAATCGCTATCAAAGCGAGAATGATGAACGATTCACCGTCTCCGTATTCGACGACGGCGCTCGAATCGTCGAGAAGTACACCCCTGTCTACGACATCCTGCTCCTCGACATCGAGATGAAGGAGATGGACGGCATGGAGGCGGCCCGACGCATACGCGAGCGCGACGACCATGTGGTAATCGTGTTCATCACCGCGGCTCCGCAGTATGCCATCAGCGGCTATGAGGTACGTGCGCTGTCATATCTGCTCAAACCCGTACCGTGGTTTGCGTTTTCGCAGGAACTCAAGCGTTCCATCGATGCTCTGCGCCGCAACGGCGACGATTCGATGCTGATCGAGACCAGCAACGGCCAGATGCGTCTTGAATTGACGGACATCGTATACCTCGAATCGATTCGCCACACGATCGTGATCCACACGCTTGATGGCAAATTGTCGATCAATGGCACGCTCAAAGATATGGAGGCGAAGCTCGCCGACCACCATTTCTTCCGCTCGAATTCCTGCTATCTGGTGAATCTTCGGCACGTCGCCGGCGTGGCCGACCAAGATTGCGTGATGTCGAACGGCGAGCGCCTGCGCGTAAGTCGACCGCGTAAAAAGGCGTTCCTGGCGGCATTGGCCGACTTCATGGGAGGCGGAAGGTGACCGGCGTCGTGTTCGCCATGCCGGCAATGACCGGCATCACCAACGCTTTGCCTGACATTCCCCGCGTATATACGGGAATCTGCGAGTGGCTGGCCTGCATGGTCTATATCGCCGTGCTATATCGTCGCGCATCACCTCGCCGTACGACAATCGCCGCCATGACAGGCTTGGTACTGCTGATTGCGGTGCAGTATTTCGACGGCATGCTGCCGATCTGGTTTTGGATCGTCGGCATGACGTTGGCGTTCGGATGCATGTATGCGACGATTCTGTTCGGCGCCGGCGCCGGCAAACGTGAAAGCCTGTATATCACGGCTCGCGCCTTCGTGTTGGGAGAGCTGGTCGCGTCGTTGCATTGGCAGATCGTGACTTTTGCCGGCATGCGTGACAACACGTTGGATTTCGATTGGCGGTCGATCCTTTCGCTGACAGGCACTTATGCGATCTGCTTCGGATTGGCTTGGCTAGTGGAACGCGGTAATTTCAGTCAGACCGCACCGACATTGCCGACAACTTCCGCCGCGATTGCGACGGTGGCCATCACCGTGGTCACGTTCGCCATGAGCAACCTGAGTTTCGTTTCGACAAACACCCCATTCTCCGGCTCCGTAGGCCAGGAGGTCTTCTATATCCGCACTTTGGTGGATTTCTGCGGTTTTGCGATTCTGTATGCGCAACAGGAGCAGGTACGGCGCATCGAGGCGAACACGGAGCTCGCATCAATCAACGCGCAGCTGGAAAGCCAGCATCAGGAGTATCTGCAGTCCAAGGAAAATATCGAATCGTTGGGCCGTCTTGCGCATGATCTGAAGCATCAGATCACGGCACTGCGCGCACAGGTCGATCCGGAGCATGCGGCCGCAGGATTCGAACAGTTGGAAAAATCGGTACAGCGATACAGTGCGCAGCAGCATACCGGCAATCCCGTACTGGACGTCATCCTGACCACGAAGGAGCGCACTTGCGCCGACCGCGGCATCACGTTCACCGCCGTCGCCGACGGCTCGCTGCTGAACAACATGTCGTCGATGGATATCGCATCACTGTTCGGCAATGCGCTCGACAATGCAATCGAAGCGACGTCGAAACTGCCGAACGCCGACCAACGTCTCATCAAACTGGCGCTATATGCGCAGAATCAATTCACAGTGATACGTATCGAGAATTATTACGATTCCCGACTCAAGAAGGATGCGGACGGCAACCTGCGCACCACGAAGCGAGACGACCGACACAGACATGGTTTCGGCGTGAAGTCGATCCGGCACATTGCACAGCAGTATGGAGGCGAGGTGACGATCCGCACCGAAGACCACTGGTTCGTGTTGACCGTGCTCATTCCACGCCGCACCGGTCTCATGGCCATGTAACATCACGAGCATCCGGAATCCCGATACGGAACCTCGGGGGTCGACGCGCCGACGTCAGCACCCCTGCCGCGAAGGAACGGCGTAAAACCTCATGAAATAACGGGGGCCAAAGGTTCCGGTCCCGCTGACACGAAATGATGAAAGCCACTATCGTACGATTGGGGGGCTTAGTATATGGCACACCGCACGTTCACCGAACAGGAAATCGAATACCTCGAGGCGCTACCTGCGGTCGCGCATGCCAGCGCATCACGAATCGTCTATTCACACGAGTTCCAGCTGTATTGCATGCACCGATACCTCCATGGCGAAAAACCTTCCGTAATCTTCGCCAGCGTCGGCCTGCCATCAAGGCTGATCGGCTATAAACGTATCGAACGTGCCATCAACCGCTGGAAACGAGATTCGAACCTGATGCGGGAAGCCAAGATGCGTCAGGAAACAACGGACTTCTCCGCCGACCTGCGCAACACAATGATTCAAGACAATTACGAGAAGATTCGTATGCTCAATGAACGTCTGACGCTTTTGGAGCGGCAACTCGAAGCTTTGCAAGCGGTCCGGAAAGACGAGAAGCCGTAAAGGCGCTGACAGCAACGGCGAAGCCTATCGGCACGAACAGGTTAATCGGGGCATCTGCAAGCTCCATCACCAGGCAGATGGCCATTAGCGGAGCCTGCTGCGAGGCCGCCAGCAATGCGCACGCGCCCAGCAGCGCATACATGCCGATTGAGTTCGTGTGGAATATCTGCATCCATAGAATGCCAAGCACCGCACCACCGGAAGCGCCCAATGCGATGCCCGGTTGCAGTACGCCGCCAGAGGCGCCGGAACGAATCGTCAGCAATGTGACGATCGCTCTGGCGGCAAAAGACAGCAGCAGAATCGGAATGACGGCCAAATCGGCATTACTGGAGAAGCTCAACTGTGCCGTGGCACGACCGTTACCCATGACCTGCGGCACCCAAATCGCCACGACGGCAGTAAGCGTGCCAGCCAACGGCATCATCCATAGGATCCCGTTACCGGCTGGCTTGTTCTTCTCGGCCCACTGCGAGCCGCGACGGAACAATGCACCGGCCACACCGAGAATCAGGCCCGCAACGAGTGCGAACGCCATATAATCCGGCGTGAACAGGCCCTCGGCCTTGCCGAGTACGTAAAACGTGTGAGTGCCTTTGACGAGCGACGCCACCCATGAGGCGAGTGCGGAACAGGAGAAGGCAAGTGCGACCGTTTCCAACGTCACATCGGCAAGCAGAATCTCCACCGCGAAGAACGTGCCGGCGAGCGGCGCGTTATAGACGCCGGCCAGACCGGCGGCCGCGGTGATGGCGACCAGCATGCGCGTGTCTTTCGCGTCAAGGCGTACCCAGCGGGCGAAACGCTGGCCGAACATGGCGCCAAGTTCACGTGGGGCGACCTCTCGACCGATCGACATGCCTGTGCCGACGATGAAAATTTGCAGCAGCACGTGCACGACGGTCTGCCAGATCGGCATCTCATCGCCATTCACGGCTTTTTTGACGGACGGCACCTTTGTGCTGCGCGTGCGCAGCAGCCACCAGATGATGGCGGCGACGCTCGCGCCGACGATGACGGAAATCGCACGGCGCAATGGCGGCACGTTAAACGGACCGGATTCATGCGTGCTCTCCACATAGCCAAGCGCAAGACGCTCGATGCCGTACAGCATGAGCGTCAACAGACCGGCGGCCGCGCCGATGGCAACGCCGACGAAGATTACCGCCGCGACCAGTGCCGGGAGCCGGCCGAGTAGCGGTTGTTGCGATTGTCCGACTTTGTTGGATTGTTCCTGCGATTCCGTTGTTTCCACTGCTTTCACGCCCGGCTTTTGCCGCTCGAGCTCATGTTCCTCATCGGATGCCTGCCGCACTTGTTTCCTCCGTTCGTCTCACTTCCGCAATCGTCGCACCGTCATCCCATTCTCTGCAAATTCTGGATTCACGGGGCATGTGGATTACTTATGCAGCCAATTCACTGAGCCTACGGGCGAAGGCAATTAGTTCAGTATCGCTTCCGGCGGGGCCGACTGCGCAAATACCACATGGAAGACCATCTTCCGTACGAATTGGAATGTTTACGGCAGGCAATCCCGTCAAACCTGCGATGCACGTAAGACGCATCGTCGCAGTTCTCTCATCTTCAATCGAAGTGCCACCAATCGCCGAATCAGTGATTTTCGGGGCAACACTGGAAGCTGAAGGAACCAATAAAACGCTTTGCCCCAATATGGACCGCACATTAGTCTTCCAAAAGTCCATATGTTCGCGGGCGTTCCGGTAGTTTTCGGCCGTCAGCTCGCTGGCCGTTCTGAAGCGAGACTCAATATCAGCACCCAAAGTGTTCCAATGCCGTGCAAACCAAGTACCATGATTCCGCCACGCCTCGTATCCTTGCACGATTTTGTAGGAAGAAAGCCAGTCTGACAGTCGGTCCGGCCCCTCTCCCTCGAAACGTGGCCCTAGGATGCCATCGAGACGAATTTGTTCTAGACTCACATCCGTTGCATTCCGGGCAGACTCTTCCAGCCGACTGATCCATGCATGCAAACCTGCCGATACATCGATGTTTGTGGATGACATCAACTCTTCAGACCAGATAACTTTCCCAGATAGTGCTGATTCCACACCAGATTCCTGTGTTATCAGGACCTTTGCGACCTTCTCCAGCAAATCAGGGGTTCTGGTCATCCATCCCACGGTATCGAATGACTGGGAGAGCGGAAGAACGCCTTCCATCGGAACCGAACCGCATGTGGTTCGAATCCCCCATAAGTGTTGATAAGAGGAAGGCACACGCACCGAACCTCCCGTATCGCTTCCCAAACCTATATCAACTTGACCTAAAGCGGTGGCGGAAGCGGACCCCGATGAAGATCCTCCAGAAATCCGGCCCGGAGCCTGCGGATTCGGCGGAGTCCCATAATGGGCATTCGTACCGGCAAGGGAATAGGCAAACTCATCCGTCCTTGAAATGCCTAGCACATCAGCGCCCGCATCAAGCAGACGCTGAACAGGCCAGGAATTATGCTGTTGCGGAATCCCTTCCGCCAGAAAGGCCTCACTTCCAGCCCCTATGGCATATCCTTCCACACCATAGAGATCCTTCACCGCCACACTTAATCCTCGTAGGGGCAAATCCGTCGAAGATTCAGTACGAGCCCCTTGCTTCAGAGGGCTACCGACTACTCGCCAGATTCGGGAATCCATGGCAGGAACGGGGTAAGTAAGGTGAGCCGACACAATCTTCCATGAGCCGTCAATCAACTGCCACACCTGCGTTTGCGTTACAACACCGCCAGAATCTTTATCAAACGTGGCAACAACAGTCGCGGCACAGTTCGCAAGCATACGGTATGAGCGGGAACGCAGAACCCGACTTGGTGCCGTTCCGCGTTGCGCACGATATTCGGTAATCTGCTGATGTCCATTCAGCAAACCTGCATTATCGGCACGAGTCACAGGCAATTCGGACGGATCGTCCGCGAATAATTCCGCAAGAATGTCCGTCGCATTACGCATCAACGCATCCTCATATCGCTCCACCGCATCCATGAGTTCCCGAGGAACATCCTTCTGGCTGTGACATATCATGCGTGCTCCAACTCCTTCTCCGTCTTACCGTGAATCAGCTCGGAAATCTCCCTACGATATCGGTTGAATGCAACGGATGTGTTATCTCTTGGATCTTCCAGTTCGATGCTCTCAATCTTCTTGATGTTTCCAGCGACACCACTGGCAGCGCCATCGGCCATGACCACAACTCTATCGGCAAGATATACCGCTTCTTCGATGCTATGCGTCACAAATACCACCGTGATGCCTAGCTCCTTCTGGATCTTCGATAGTTGGTTCTGCAATTGTTCACGGGTCAAAGCATCCAACGCGCCAAAAGGCTCATCCATCAACATCACGGCAGGAGTGTTCGCCAGTACTCGTGCAATCGCCACGCGCTGTTGCATACCACCGGACAGCTCCTTAGGAAATTTCTTGGCGAAAAGCTTGAGTCCGACCAGATTAATGTACTTATCGACCAGCCTTTCCACTTCAGGGCGTGGATATCCCGCCTCCTTGGGGCCATAGGCGATATTCTCCTCGACTGTTAGCCAAGGGAAAAGACCATAATCCTGGAATACGACGCCTCGGTCAGGCCCTGGGCCGGTTACCGGTCGTGTTTCGACCTTAATCTCGCCCTCGGTTATGTTTTCAAAGCCCGCAATCATACGAAGCAGGGTGCTCTTACCGCAACCGGACGGCCCAACAATGGCGACGAATTCGCCGGAGTCGATATGCAGGTCGACATCTTTGACCGCATAGGTTCCGTTGCCATACTGTTTGCCGACCCCTTGGATGTCAATCATGCCGGCATGACGCTGAATGGTTCCGATGCGCATTGTTCACTCTCCTTAACAGTCACTTGGCAGTAGGTAGGATCGGGCGACCGTGCGCCACAAGTTTGACGATCCAGACGATGAGTCGATCGCTGAGAAAACCGAGGATGCCAATGATGAACATGCCGGCGACGATCAAGTCGGTCTTCGAAACGTTCTTGGCCTCCGTAATCATGGCACCCAGACCGACCGTGATACCCGTCATCTCGCCGACGACCAGCAGCGCCCAAGCCAAACCGACCGCGACTCGCAAGCCTCCGATAATGCCTGGCAAAGCGGCCGGAAACACCACTTTCCATAGCGCCTTTCCCTTTGACGTGCCGAGCATTGCAGCCGCCTCCAGAAGACGTTCCGGAACCTGTTCCACAGCGGTGACGGTATTCAGGATGATGGGAAACAGAGCAGCAAGGAAAACGAGGAAAATTGTGGAACGATCTCCAATGCCGATCATGATGAGCGTCAACGGTACCCAAGCCGTGACCGGAATCGGACGAATCAGGTTGATAGTCGGCTCCAACATCGCCGAAGCGATTTTCGAGCGGCCCATCAACACACCCAACGGAACACCGATGAGCGCGGCTAGGCCAAAGCCGCTAAACACACGTACCAAACTGGCGTACGTATGCTTCCACAACATCGCAGAATACGGATCATCAAAATAACCGCCAAACGCTAAGTCAGCGATGCGCCTCATCACTGTCGTTGGGGAGGGAACCCGCGCCAAGCGGATGTCAAAAGGGAGCGTCCAGCCGTATTTCACACCTTGACTCCACAGAATCACGACGAGAACCGGAACGGGCAACGCAAGCAGTACTTTCGGGACAATCTTTTTGACGCGGGGCATGATCATCGATCCTTTCCGACGAATTGGCTGCTATTACTTGACGAACTGGTCGTCGAGATACTTGGACGCATCTGGCGCAGCCTCGATGGAGCCAATCTCGACCATCTGATTGGCAAGCTCCTTGCACTGCTTTTGATAATCGGCACTGAGATCCCAGTGCAACCACATATTGTCAAGCGCCTTATCGAGGGCGTCAGAGTCAAAAGTGAACTGCTTCATCACTCCTGACTTCCAAGTGGCCTTATCCTTGGACAGCGACTCCGTGGCCTTCTTATGTGCTTCGATGGCGACCTTCACTAAATCGGGATTGCCATCAATCACCTCGCTGCTGGCCGCAAGCGCGATATTGACCTTGCCGATCTCAGTGTTATAGATGGAGTCGATTTCACTCGCTCCGGCGAGTTTGGCAAGAGAGACACCCATTTCTGCGCCCGCGAAGGCATCAACGTCACCTCTTTCCAAAGCTTCGGACATCTCGGAGTAGCCAATATTCACCATTTCGACATCAGAGTCAGGATCAAGTCCTTCGGATTTGAGGAGCAGACGCAAAGCCATTTCTTGGGAGGAATTTGGTACATATCCGATTTTCTTGCCTTTGAGCTGCTTTACGGAAGTGATATCACTTTGAGCCATGAGTCCAGAGCCTCCATCGGCACCGCCAGCGATGACCTTAATGCCGCCATCCTGTGCAGCCTGTGAGATGACGGTGGGGACGCCCATCAGGGCGAAGTCCACATCTCCGGAAAGAAGGGCATCTTTCTCGTCGTTAGAGTTGTCCATCGGCACAACTTGAACGTCATAGCCATCGGGAACGTACTTGGACCATTCGTACGCGGCGAACAGGTGTGGCTGGCGTTGGGTAGCTACGCGGATAGTTTTGGAGGATGAATCACCAGCTGCGGAATCGTGGCTTGGCTCTCCGGTGCTGCATCCTGACAGGCCAACGGCTCCGGTGGCGGAAAGTGCCACTACAGCCATAATGGATGCGGCTTTTTTCAACATGTTCATATTCATTTTTCTTTCCTTTCCTCTCTTGTTGTCTCTTGTAGTGAAGGAAAAAATCTATTGAATTTCGTCATCTCATCGTTTCTGTAACAAAATTTACGAAATCTTGAGCAGCGGATCCCTCAAAATGCGAGAGAAGAATCCGCGAATGCACCCCTCGCACTAGATCGACAGCTTGAGAGACGTCAAAGTCAGCTGCCGCAGACAGATACAGGTAAATGACCTTTGCGGGGAGATGGAATAGTGACGAAAGCAAGCTGACGGAGTAATCGACGCTACGGCGTAGCGCCTCGTCGAGGTCCTCATGCAAGCCAAGGGCCAAGAGTCTGCCATGCGCGTAGCCAAATGGTCCCTTCCGTTCGCCAAACAGCGCATCCGCTTGCTGTTGCGGAATGACGGAAAGGGTTAATGTCGCGCGAAGAGGTGCCTCTAGTGCAGTCAAAGACACTTCTCCGTCGCCTTGAGCGTAATGCGGGTCCCCCACGAAGAATTTCGCACCTTCAACCTGGATGGGTAGAAAGAGTACGCTACCTTCGGTCATGTCATTGACGTCAATATTTCCCCCGAAATCATATGGGGGAATTGAGCACAGATGTGCGTCCGTATCCGGGGCAACACCCATAATGCCGATGAAAGGATGCAAAGGGAAGCTTGGATAACTGCAGTTGTCCAACGCCCGGTCGTGGAAGTCCATGCCTTCAGGGACTAGTTGCCCGTATGCTTCGCCATGCACAGAGATTACTTTGCACAGTGTGCCGTAGTCACCTTCCAATGCGGTGTCTGTCATCACTCCACGGCCATGCCGGGTTGAGATGACTCCATACGGAGCGCGTCGTTCCAACTTTTCAACGGTAACCATGAGCAGGTCTCCGGGGTGAGCTCCGACAACTTCGATTGGTCCGGTGATTACGTGCGAACCATCCGTCATATTTCGTGTTTTGCATGCTGGGATAGCAACGGTATCGTCGAGCAATTCGCTACGATCAAGACCGTAGGCGCCGAAATAAGTGATTGGATCCGAGCCTTGATCCGGCATGATGCCTTCGTGGCTGACAGTATCTATCACGATGCTTTCACCTGATTCTATGGTCAGCACCGGCCGGTCGGAACGAGAAGGGAGAACACCCCAAAACGTGTTCTGCACGGATGCGGGAACATAGCGGTCGGACAGCCTCGCTGCCTCATCGAGCCCTAGCCCTTGCAACAGCGGTCCGAAAGCCTTCGTATCCTTCATTCCCTACACCACCTTTTGGTATGACCAATTTCATATTGAGGTAAGAATAAACTGGCGATATGTCAGTTTCCCATATGGAAATAGTCGGTTACTCACTTGTAACAAAAGGGCAACACTGACCAGACCAATCCGCTATCTGCTGAGTAGATTGGTATGTCCATTGTGCCAAAATAGCAATATGCGAACCGAGCAAGCAGATACAAACACTTCTAGAAACTCCATGCAGGCCTCAACACCGCCGCTCGCATTGGTTAGTCGAAATATCAGCGCGCAAATAGCCGACCATCTGGAGAACCTCATCATGACCGGCACTCTGGTTCCGGGAACACGGCTGCCTACCGAACGTAGCCTCGCAGAGGAATTCAAAGTATCTCGGACTTCCGTGCGCGAAGCGTTGTCCGAACTGGAATCGAAACATCTTATTGAACGGGTTCAGGGACGCGGTAGTACCATTCTGGATCCCATGTCGAACACTAGGAAACTGGCCACGATGCTGGAGGCCTCAGACATGGAGCTTCAGAATGCCACGGAATTGCGAGAATCGGTCGAACCTCACATCGCCGCCTTGGCAGCCGAACGAGCCTTACCAACTCATGTTGCGGCCTTGGAAAGTATTCTCGAAAAAGAGACCGACGAATCTCTCAGTCAAGAAAAATCGATGAAACTCGACATCCAATTCCACCTACTGCTCGCCCATGCCACTGGCAACAAACTACTGCTCACAGTGCTGCAGTTCGCCTTCAAGTGCACCGAACATGTCCGCGAACGTTCCCACCAGACCGCCACCGGCAGACGGATCTCTCATCTGGGACACCAGTTGATCTTCGAGGCGGTTACCGCACACAACGCTGAGGGTGCCGAACACGCTATGAAAAGACACCTTGCCGACGTACACGACGTCAGCGCCCTTGCCAGCTGAAAAAACTTCCGCCCGCGTTCCCACGGAAAAACCTGACATACGGCAGAATGAAAGAAAGATAATAACAGTATTAAGGCAAGGAGCGAACCATGACCGTACCACAACGGGTGTTGGACATCATGAATTCCGGTGAAGTGTATGCCTTCGACGATCCGGAGATCCTGCAGGCGCAGGCTGATCAGATGGAGTTGCTATACGAGTTCAACGCCAGTCGACCGAGCGAGCCGGAACATCGCCGCGCCATCGCGGAAAAACTGCTTGGCGGGTACGAGGAGGGCGCGTGGATCGAGCCGCCGTTGCATGCCAACTGGGGTTGCAACACGTATTTCGGACGTAACGCATATGCAAATTTCAATCTCACGCTTGTCGATGATGGCGAAGTACACATCGGAGAGAAGGTGATGATCGGTCCGAACGTAACCATCACCACCACCGGCCACCCGATTCGTCCGGACCTGCGCGAGCGAGCGACGCAGTATTCGCTGCCGGTCACCATCGGCCGCAACGTATGGATCGGTGCGAACGTGACCATACTGCCGGGTGTGACGATTGGCGAGAATTCAGTGATCGGCGCATGTTCGCTCGTCACCAGGGACATCCCCGCAAACGTGGTGGCGTATGGCCAACCGTGCAAGGTGGTGCGTGAAATCGGCGAACATGACGACGTCTACTATTGGCACGACCGCAAGATCAATCCGCCGTTCGACGTACTGCCGGAGTAGTCGAATCGACGTTGAGCCTACGCACATCAGGCAACCTTTACGCAACGAAATTCCTCGAATCGGAAACCGTTTCGTCATATTCGGATTTTCCCGTTAGCAATTCGGTGATAGCTCTTTTGTGTCAGTGTTTTCCCGATACAAAAGAGAGGTGTTTCATGGGAGACGATACGATGATGCCGATTTCGGCGAACGTACGGGCCGTGCCACGTTCCGGTATCCGCGACGTGTTCGACCGTGTGATTGGAATCGACGACGTAATCTCACTGTGCGTAGGCGAACCTAGCAGAACGGCCGCCCCTCATGTCGTGGAGGCCGCGGCCGAAGCAGCTCGGGAGGGCAAGACTCGGTATAGCAATATCCTCGGCATTTCGGAATTTCGCAAGGCCGCGGCGGACTATTCACGCCGCGTAAAAGGGCTTGACTACGATCCGGAAACCGAAATCCAAGCCGTGGACGGTGCCACCATCGGCCTGTTTCTGGCCATCAACACGGTGGTGGCTCCCGGCGACGAAGTGATCGTGCCATCACCGTATTTCGCATCATATAAATCGTCCATCATGATGTGCGGAGGCGTAGCCATTCCCGTCGCACTGCGTCCGGAAAACGGCATGCACCTCAACGCCGCTGACATTGAGGCGGCCGTGACCGACCGAACGCGCGCCATCATCATCAACTCACCCGGCAATCCGAGTGGCGCCGTCACCACAGCCGAAGAGCTGGCACAGGTTGCCGAAGTTTGCAAGAAACACAATATTTGGGCGATTTCCGACGAAGTCTACCATTCGATCGTCTACAGCGAGGGCAAGGATGGCCGACCTGCCACCGCACCATCCATTGCGGCGGTGCCGGGTATGAAGGCACGCACCATCGTCGTCGAGAGCCTGTCCAAAACGTACGCCATGACAGGGTGGCGCATCGGTTATCTTCTGGCACCAACATGCATCATCGAGCAGACCAGCAAAATCGCAGAAATGGTGCATTCCTCCGTCAATTCGGTATCCCAGTATGCCGGCGTGGCCGCAATGACCGGCCCGCAGGAACTGGTCGAAGACATGCGCCAGGAGTATTTCGTCAAACGCCAGATTGTCGTCGACGAGCTGGCCGGTTGTTCCAAACTCAGTCTGATCGAGCCGGAGGGCGCGTTCTACGCGTTCATCGATGTGCGAGCTACCGGCTTGGATTCCGACGATTTTTCCCGCGGACTGTTGCAGGACAAGCACGTCGCCGTGGTGCCCGGCGAGGCATTCGGCGAGGAGGGACGCGGTTTTGTGCGGTTATCGTACGCCGGCGATGCGGATGAGTTGCGTGAGGGACTGCGTCGTATGCGCGATTTTGCGGAGAGGAATCGCTGACGCCGTCAGGTGCATGCCAATCCTTCGTCGCGTTCACCCACTTTGTTGTGTATGTTTACGATTTGTATAATCGTAAACATACACAACAAAGTCATACGATGAAACGGCGGCACGTTGGACGGGGGATGGACTCCCAGCTATTCGAATGACCAGCCGTGCACAATGGCGCGTGAAATCGGAGCCCATGACAACGTCTACACTGTCATGGGCGCATAGGCAATCCGCCGTTCGACGTACTGACGAAATAGTTGGGATACTTGTCTGAACCGTAGGTTGCACATATGTGCAACCCCTAGACTGTTCACTCCAGATACAGGCATACAGTATTCGTATCATGCGCAACCAAGGTGGTGACATATGCTCAGCGAACCAGTGAAAGCATTATTTGAGTCCAACACCAACGCCCGTCATGCCGGCGACGCAGACAGACTCGCCAAAGAGCATAAGCCGAACGGAGTGCATATACTGACGGATCTCCCATATGGCATTCCGGACCAACTGCGCAAATTGGACCTGTACCGTCCGGAAACGCAACATGAACCTCTTCCGGTCATCATCGACTTCCATGGCGGGGGTCTCTACCATGGCGACAAACAAAATACCATGTGTCGCGATATGCATTTAGCGAAGTATGGGTTCGCCGTGGTCAATGCCAACTATCGGCTGGTCCCGCAAATTGGATTCCAAGACCAACTACACGATGCGCTTGACGCAATTATCTGGACGAATGAGCACGCGCATGACTATGGCATGGATACGAATGCTCTGTTTCTGATTGGAGATTCCGCGGCCACCCTGCTTATCTTGTACCTCACCGCCGTACTCCATTCACCGGTCGTCGCGTCACAGCTTGGCATGAAGGAAGCCTACGGAACCGCCCACATCCTTGCCATTGCAGGATGCAGCGGCATGTATCGCTTCGAAGGCGGCGTGCATGGAACTGCGATGGGATACTATGCGGAAGGCTACTTTCCAACGCTGAAGGAACGAATTCGCATCTCCCCCTATCTTGATGTCGATCGCCTTGTAGTTGACGGCAATCTTCCGCCCTTCTATCTGCAGACCAGCACCGAGGATTACCTCGCGGACAACACTCTGGAATTCGCAAGAATCCTGCAATACCGCCATCATGATTATGAACTGCGATTACTCCCGAAAGGTCTTGACCACGCTCTCGTACACGACTTCGCAGTCAAGGAGGTCGGCCTGGAGCATAATGAGGAATCACAGCAAATCGTAAAAGAGGCGGCGACGTTCTTCAAACGGTACCGCCTAACGACCAGCTAGGAAAGGACGCAAAGGACGCCATGGAAGAACGGATTCGCTCCACCCGCTCCTCACTGGCAGTATTCGTAGGCTGCTGCGCCATGTCCTTCATCGGCTTCGCTCTCATCACCAACACTTCAGGGCTGTATTTCGACGCTATCAGCCGTGATTTACATGTGGGTCGAGCCAAGGTCAGCCTAACCGTATCGATTCGATTGATTTGCAGTGCCATCTCCATGGCCGTGTTCAGTCGCTTTTCACATCGCATTCGCTTGCGCCCCACACTTATCGGCTGCATTGGTATCTGCGCCGTGGGATTCCTGCTTTGCAGTCGGGCGTATGCCCTCTGGCAGTTCTATCTCGCATTCGCTGTGATGGGACTCGCCTATGTTATTCCGATAACGCTGATGCCACCCATTCTGCTTGCGGCATGGTTTCCCACTCATTTCGGCACGGTCCTTGGCATAACCGGCTGTTTGTCAGGATTGGGAGGAGCCATATTCAATCCTCTGATTTCGCACGTCATCGCGTCATATGGATGGCGATCGGCATATCTACTGACCGGTGTGATGCTGATGGTGCTGCTACTCCCCTGCTCCTACCTGCTTAAACCATATCCACATGGCAAGCTCGACACTGCGTCTGCACCAAACGCCAAACCTGCGCATGATACACGGACGAAGAGCGGGCATCTCATCGGCATGCTTCGTTCACCGGCGTTTCTGCTGCTGTCAGCCGCCATGATTTTGTTGCAAATCGTATCCGGCATCAATCAGCATATTCCCGCGTACGGGATTTCCATCGGACTCACGCTTACACAGGCCGCTTGGGTGGTCACGGCCCGCATGATCGGAGCCAGCGTCGGCAAACTTGCCATAGGTTCGACGCTGGACCGTGTCAGACCGCAATTCGCAATCACGCTGTTTGCCGCCATCGGAACCACAGGATGGTTCAGTCTGCTTTTCGGAGCCAATCTGGAAGTTGCGATCACTGCAAGTTTTCTGGCGGGAATCGGCCAATGCCTGCTCATGATTGCACTTCCCTGGAGCATACGCCGCGTATTCCCGGGAGATGATTATGCCCGCGCGCTGTCCGTCATCAACGCCACCGGCCAGCTGACCGTAGCCATCGCTACCACAGTTCATGGATTGATTTTCGACATGACCGGCGGATATGGAGCGTCATTGACGCTCAACGTGCTGTTGTACGTGCTGGCAGCAATTGCAATCATCACGGTGGCGCACGGGCATACCCAATCCTTCCGGCATCCTAACGGTGATTAGTCCATATCCAATAACAACTCAGCCATTCCCTGATTGGTAGCGAGTGCCGACATCAGTCCACCGACCAGGCATGCGTGCAGTGCCCGCGCACGCCACGTCTCCCAAGCGACTCCAATGACCAATGGAATGTCACGAAACCGTTCGAAATCGATGCTGATGGTGCGCTCACACAGACTGGTTCGCACATGATTGCCATGCATATCGATATGATGTCCGCAAATATGCCCGACCACTCCCTTTTCCTGCAACTCCCGTGCCACTGCAGCGTCTTCGAACGAATGGAAGATTCTTCCGGAATGCCCCTGCCGAATCGCCCCCACACCGACAATGGCGATATCGGCTCGGTTACCCAAAGCCAAAGTCATGGCGATCAGTTTCTCCGAACGCACAGCCTGAGCAACTTCCGCGGATCCCATGATCAGCGGCGCAGGAAGCAACGAGTAGGCGCATCCCAGACGTTCTGCCATCATTCGGCAGATTTCCGGAGAATCAGTCAACGAGTTGGCGGAAGACAACGAACCCAGCATCTGAGTCACATGCGCACGAGGGTAGTCAAGGGGAGGCAAGGCTCTGATTGTCGCCGCCATCGGCGTCCCGGTCGATGTAACGATCAACGAATCCGGTTTGAGGTTTTCCACCAGCAGCTGCGCCGCACATTGAGGCACTAGCGCCGATGCGATGTTGTCATCGTATGAATATGCGACGCGTACCGTTTTCAATCCGTATTTGTTCCGAAGATTCTCCTCAAGGGATTGCAATCGTTGCAATGGGTGCCCGATGGTAATCTGTACGATTCCGGTTTCCCGTGCTTCGGTGAGCATGCGTGACACCGATGACCGCGAATAGCCGACCTCTCCGGCAATCTGTGATTGATTGAGTCCCTCGTCATAATACATCTGCGATACACGAATCAGCTCTTCGATATGCTGTCTGGTCTGCATCGACGCAAGCGCGGAATCTTTGAACATATGTGCATATTATCTCCAACGCCCATACGAACATGCGCGATAAGCATACGTTTTGAGCCCATCATCAGCCGATACTCCGGTAAACCAGCAGTGTGGCGAACTGCACATATTCTCATTCACATCCCAATGCCATTTCACCCTCAAATTAGTCTATAACCGGCTCAAGGAAGAACCGGGCCCCGCGTTACCGAAGGGTGATCTTCGGGTGACGCGGAAGGAACAGAGGGAGAAAAAATACCATGTCGAAAGTATGGCAATACTTGAAGCAGCATGCGTATGGCGCACTCACCATCGTTACGGTGTTGTTGTGCATTCTGGGCAGCTGCATCGCGAATCTGGCACAGACGGATTTCGGCAACGTCACCAAAGAGAATCTGACCATCGAAACATCATCCGGACATAGGCTCGGCGTCAACATGCTCAAGCCCAAGACCGCCACCAACGACAAGCCGGCACCCACCATCGTGTTCGCGCATGGCGGCAACGGTCTCAAGGAAAAGTGGGATCTATACCAGATCGAATGGGCACGTCGAGGCTTCGTCGTGTTCTCCTTCGATCTTTACGGACACGGCGACTCCGAGATTCTGAACAACACCGAATGGCTGGTCAACGGCCGTGGCCTGTATGACACGGTAAAGTACGCGACCACACTTCCATTCGTGGACAAGGACCAGATCGCCGTATCCGGCCAGTCCCGCGGAGGCAACACCATTCACGAGACGATCCTTCTTGACAACAAGGCCAAGAAGCAGCTGATCAAGGCCGTGCTGTACGTCAGCCGCGACGCCGTCTACAAAGACAACGAAACTCAGTCATTCGGCTATGTGCCAGGCAAGACCACTTCAGCCCAGGCCGCCTCCAAGAATAACGGCGAGTACTTCAATTATTACGGCAATCGCAATGTAGGCATCATCGCCGGCAAATTCGACCAGTACTCCTTCAAGGAGACCGACAAGACGACCGGCAAGATGCTGCCGAATCCGGACTATCTCAAGCACAATAACGCCAAATCGTTCCTGAACTTCGGTATCACGCCTGACTCTTCGACTGCCGACGGCGTCAGCGGCAAGTACTATACGAAGAAGGTCGATGGCAAGGAAGCATTCCGTGTCATCTATCTGGAAAACGGCTTCCACACCTCGCAGCTCTTCCAGTCGTCTTCTACCGCAGCTGCCATGGAGTTCATGGTCAAAGCCTTCAATGTGAACACCTCGTTGCAGTCGGGCGACCAGATCTACCAGTGGCGTATGATCGGCAGCACCATCGGTTTCATCGGCATGTTCATGTTCGCCGTGTTCTTCGCTCTGTGGCTCTCCCAGATGCCGCTCTTCAGGGGAACTTCTCGTGGCAATGCCGTCATGCGTATCGCGGAATCGCATCCGGGAACCAAGGCTTGGGCATGGGGCTGCCTTATCGTCAACACCCTGTTCGCCACCGTCAGCACATTGTTCCTGTACTACAACGGCGTCGACACCCATATCGGCACGTTCTTCAGGCAGGGGCAGGCACTGTTTGCAGGCTCCATGCTGGCGATTTCCTCCGTGTTCACCGCCATTGTCACCTACATCTGGTACCGCTGCTTCGCTAAGAAGAATGGTATGAACATCGATGAAATCGATTTGAAGACATCTGCTTTCAGCGTGTTCAAGACCATCATGCTGGCTCTCACCGTCACCGGCGGCACTCTGCTGTTGGTCTGGGGAGCGCAGTACTTCTTCAAGACGAACTTCTCGTTCCTGTACTGGGGCATCATGCCATTCGGCTCCTTCAAGATCGTGGACATGCTTAAGGTACTCCCGATCTTCCTGATTGGCTACGTGATTTCCTCCATCTTCATCAACTGCATGAACTACAACACTTCCTATGGCAAGAACAAGATCGTGAACATCCTGGTACTCGCTCTCGTCACCGCCGCCGTGCCGGCACTGGTGTCCGGCGCAGGCTGGGCCAAGTTCATGCTCACCGGTGTCAATGACCTGTTCGGCGCGGCCTACACCCGCATTCCGGACAGCATGTTCCTCACCGTATTCCTGCTGTTTATCACTCCGCTGACGGCTCGCGGCATCTATTCCAAGACCCGCAATCCGTACCTCGGTGGCATCATCAACGCGATTTTGGCCATGGTAATCACCTGCGTGAATTGCCAGGTCGTTTTCCCGGCCTGATCGCTAGATAGCACGGCATGACAAAGGGTGGCGGCTCATCGACTGAGTCACCACCCTTCTTATTTGCAAGGTACGCTACGCCTTCCAACGACATCAGGCGCGAAGCAGGCATGGAAAACCCGCCCGGAAAACCCGGACGGGCAGGAAGGAAGAAAGGAATTCAGAATAGGGCTACTTGGCGGCCTCCTCGCTCTTGGCCGTCTCCTTGGACTCGCTTTTCGGCATGACCCAGAACTTGAGCAACGGATAGCTCACGACCACGGCAAGCAAGGTGTTGACCACGGAGGCGATGGTGCCCGCGACGCCGGCATTCATACCCCATCCCTGGCACAGACCGGTTATATAGCCCGGCAGTACAAGATTCACGACCACGATGATCACGGCGAGAATCACATACTTCCAAGCGGCGTCCCTGAAGCTGGAGTCGGACTTGAACACCCACTTCATCTGTACGAAGAAGTTCACCACCTGCGCGAGCACCTCAGCGAGCAGGAAGGTCAAAAATCCGCCCAAACCGTTGCCTTTGGTGTCGTAGTTGAAAATCAGGAAGTGGAACGGCTGCGTGAGTCCCATGCCGGAAATGAAGATGGCGGTACCGATCCACGTCACCACAAAACGAGTGATGGTGGAGATGTTCGACAACACGTTGAACAGGATGAACTCCCAGATGTTCGGATGATCCTTGATCCACCGGCGGATCGGGCCGACCTTTTCGGCAGGCTGCATCGCGTTGTTGTCAGTCATTGTTCAGCTCCTTTGCGGTGCGCTTGTTGGCGGATTGGTTGCGGAAGTAGCCGGCGATCACGCCACCCAATCCGCGGAAAGTATGGCCGTTGGCGATTTTTACGATGGCGTCGACCATCGCCGAGTCGATTCTGCCCTGGGTCATCTTGCTCATGGCACGCGGTGGCATGTTCAGCACGAACAAGGTGTTGAGATCCGGAGAACCGGTCTTCTGCCTGATTTTTGCTTCCTGCTTGGTGAGCGTTTTGGCGATGGTGCGCGCGACGAAACCCTTGGAGCCCGCCCAAGACATGATCGGATCATTCACACCGAACGTCACCGGCTTGCCCGGGGCGATTACCTCATGACCGAACAGAACCGCCATCTCCATATCGGTCACATCCTTGACATGACCGGTCAGATAACCGCCAAGCGCAGGATTTGCCGGGGTAACCCCCATGTCGCCCACAACGGCATATGCGACGGACAGTGGCAGATGTTCGGCGCTATCGCCGACCAGCAGCGTCCATGTGCCGGATTCCGTCCGCCATACGTTGGCCTCAACGTCGAAATGACGGAAGGTGTAACGGTCGAACGGAATGGTGACCTTCTTGCTTTCATGCGCGTCAAGCCACACTTTGACAAAACCCTTGAGTTCGCGATCCGGACGCAACACGCCTCCCTGCGGTCCGCGCACGTAGAGCTGTGCAACGGTTGCACCGGCGATATCGGAATCGTTGGTGACGGTGAACGTCACACCATTATCGTCCGCGCTGAGATCGGAGAACATGAAATCGCTGTAGCTCAGACCATAACCGAACGGGAAACGCACTGGAACATCGGCGGTCTCGTAATAGCGGTAACCGACAAACGGACCCTCGCGGTAGATTGCATCACGTCCGATCGCCGGATACCAGCCGGCGCTCGGGCAATCCCCGTATACGAGCGGCCATGTTTCGGCCAGATGACCGGAAGGATTGACCTCGCCGGTAAGTGCACGCACGGTCGCAGAGGCTCCTGCCTGTCCGGAAAGGCCGACATACAGTACGGCGACAACGTCATCCATCCAGGGCAATTCGACCGGAGAACCGGCGACGAGCACCACCACAATCGGCTTGCCCGTTCCCTTTAGGGCGGCAATCAAGTCATTCTGCACCTGCGGAATCGCCATGGTGGAACGGTCGAGACCTTCGGATTCACTACGCTCGTCGAGACCGATCACGGCAAGCACCACATCCACACTGTCTTTGCCGGCGAGCGCGATGGCATCTTCAATAAGTCCTCGATCAATCGCACCTTGGCGGTCATAGCCTGGTTCATAGCCGGCAAGATGCAGACCCTCTGCGTTCTTGACTTCCTCAAGAATGTTTTCTTCCCTAGTGGCGTTCACCTTGGAGGAGCCGGAGCCTTGATAGCGCGCCGTGGCGGCCATATCGCCGATGACGGCCACGCGGGTACCCGGTTTGAACGGAAGGGCCGCATTGTCGTTCTTGAGCAGCACGCTTGCGTTTTCGGCGACTTTGCGGGCCACTTCGTGATGTGCGGCGGCGATATCGTCTTTGAGCAGGTCATCACGCCCAACGCCGACCAGTTTGGTGGCAACCGCGATTTTGGCGACTTCCGCCGCACGGGCGTTAAGATCCGCTTCGGACAGTGTTCCGGCTCTGACGGCACCTTCCAGCTCTCGCACGGAAGTGAAGCCCGGAGACGGCATTTCCAGCGACCCACCGGCCTTGACTGCTGCGACCGCGGAGTTGGAACCGCCCCAGTCGGAAACGACCATACCGTCGAATCCCCATTCGTCGCGTAGAATCTCCTGTAGCAGATGCTTGTTTTCGTGCGCATAGACGCCGTTGATCTCGTTGTAGGAGGTCATGATGGTCATCGGCCCGGCTTCGCGCACTGCGATTTCGAAGCCGGTCAGGTACAGTTCACGCATGGTACGCTCGTCGATTACGGAATTGCTGGCCTGGCGGCGGAGTTCCTGACTATTGACGGCGAAGTGCTTCGGACATGCGGAAACGCCGTTACTTTGGATGCCTCGAATCAGGCCCGCCGCCATACGACCGGCGACGACCGGATCTTCGGAGTAATACTCGAAATTACGACCGCACAACGGGTTGCGTTTAATGTTCATGCCCGGACCGAGCAGTACGTTTACGTCAAGATCGTGCGCTTCCTTGCCGAGCGCTTCGCCCATTTCCTCGGCGAGTGCCGGATCCCAGGAATTGGCCACGGTGCCAGCGGTCGGGAAGCAGGTGGCCGGCTTGGATGCCCCGATGCCGAGATGATCGCCTTCGCCGAGTTGTCGACGTACACCGTGAGGGCCATCGCTCATTACAAAGCTGGGGATGCCGGCCCTGCTGTTGCCTCGTGAATCCCATTCCGACCCACCGGAAAGCATCGCAGCCTTTTCGACAACCGAAAGTTCTTCGAGTTCCATTGGTTCTCCCTTGCACTAACTCGTACGCAAACCGCCTGGCTCTCTCCCGAGCCATGCCGCTCTTCGCGAATCCTTTCTGCTGCACCGCATACGAAATCCGCCGCTAGTTTGATTGAACCAGCCGCCGGCAGCCTGCGAAGCCCGTATTACACAACCTGTCGTTTTACCCGCACAATCAGTCTGCGGACTGCACCCATTGCCCTGGAACGCCGTTGTCGAGGACGTGCCTTTCACGTGCAATCACAAAGGCGACGCCCACGTTTGTCGTGAAGCGTCGCCATGGGGCAGTTGGTTGTAAGTCTTGGCTAGGGGGATGGCGATGGCTACTTGGCCGCTGCCGTCTTACGTCGGCTGAGGAAACGCTTGATAGCAAGTGTTTCGAGACCTACCAGAGTGACGCCCAGCACCACGTCGACCACGATCATGGTCACCTTCCAACCCGGCATCGGATCGGCTGGCTCGCCGTCCGCGTAGCGCCAGCTGTTGACCGCCGTGTAGAGGATGTTGTGCGTAGCCGCACGCATGGCCTTAACGGAGGTGGCGCTGTGGTCGGTGATGTGATTGGTGGTTTCGGTGGTGGCCAGCATTGCGTCGGTGCCGCCACGGATCGCCTGATCGGCTGTCTGATAGGAGTAGTTGGAGCCGGAGAAGTAGTCGGTTTCCACGAAGCCCCTGAAACCCCACTCGCCGCGTAGGACGGTCTGGTTGAGTCCGGTGTGGGCGCTGGAATATGTGTTGCCGATGTAGTTGAACGATCCCATCACGGCCTGGGCGTCGCCGTCGGCCTTGATTACGGTTTCGAACGGCTTCAGGTACAGTTCGCGGATGGACTGCTCGTTGGCCCAAGTGCATAGCTGGCCGTTGCGTTGGGTTTCCTGCTCGTTCAGCGCGAAGTGCTTGATGAACGCGTATACGCCACGGTCGGCGGCACCGAGCACCTGCTCGCCGGACAGGTCGCCCGACAGGGTCGGATCCTCGGAAAAGTATTCGAAGTTGCGGCCTGCAAACGGTGAGCGATGCAGGTTCACGGATGGCGCATACCAACCGGAGACTTGCATTTCGTGAGCCATGTCGCCGATGGTTTCACCATATTCACGGGCCAGGTCCTTGTTCCAGGAGCAGGCAAGCACGATATTGGACGGCAGGCCGATGGAGCTCACGCCGGTGAAGTTGTCCTTCAGGGCTGCCGGACCATCCACATCGGACAGACGCACCTTGCCGATCGACTTGATGGCCGCATTCTGATAGCCAGCGTTGGCGATGAGGTTGTCCATGTCATCGAAGGTGAGCTGATCGAGCAACCGGTCCCACTTGGCGTCGTTGTAGTCGACGCCACGCAAGTCGACAAGTCGCAGACCGTTCCTTGCACCGGTAGTTGGCATGTCGTCGGAGTCGTTGTCGAACTTGGTCGGATCGTAGTTGCCGACATTGTAGAAGGTGGACTTATCCTTATCCGACATGGAATAGTTGACCGGGCCTGCCAGCGCCTCCTTCGCATTGGCGAAGTGGTCGGCGCGGCTCAGATAGTTGAGCCCACCGTTCGCATCGTCGAACACGTTGGTGGCTACGATGGCATCGTCGTTGTGAGTGTTGTCTTCACTGTTGTAGGTGATGGTCGAAGCCACGTTCACGGTCTTTTCGTCAACGATGCTGTGCGAGTCGGTACGTACGGAGATTCGGTAATCTCCTGATTCCAGCACATAGGATTTGGCGTTCCGGTAATCGTATGACGCCATATCGTCATCGTCGAATTCGATGGAGACGGTTTCGGATTCACCAGGTTCGAGTTCCTTGGTTTTTTCGAAGGAAACCAGGTTCGCGCTGGCTTTTTCGATGCCGCCATTGGTGTATGGAGGATTGTAGTAGACTTCAACCACGTCTTTGCCGGCAACATCACCGGTATTGGTGACCGTCACATCGAAACTGATCGTGCCGGATTCCGCATCGTACGCGACGCTCCCCATCTTCTCATCAAAGCTGGTGTAGCTCAGCCCGTGACCAAACGGATACTGTACCACGGAATCGTAGTCGATCAGGCCTTCGTCCGCTGCGGTCTCGTAGTACCGGTAGCCGACATAGATGCCTTCGTTGTAGTTCACGAAGTGCGGGAAACGCACGCCGCGAGCGGAGTCGACCTCGAATTCCTTGACGTTGTCATATTCGAAATTGCCGAAGTTGTTCCACGTCGGATTGGCGGTCAGGTCGGTCAGGAACGTGTCCGCGGTACGTCCGGATGGATTGGTCTTGCCGGCAAGCACTTCACCGAGTGCCTCGAATCCGGCCTGTCCGGGATGCGGCACCCAAAGCACGGACTTGATTTGCGGATAGTCCTTCGCGAAGTTCAACTCGAAGGCGTTGGCGCCGTTGTATACCAGCACAACCTTCTCGAAGTTCTTCGTAACCAAGTCGATCATGTCTTTCTCGGACTGACTGAGTTCCAAATAATGCGTACCCTTTGGAAAGTCCTCGTAATCCTTGGAATTGTCGTTGTAGGTTACGCCATCGGCCTTCATATCGGTCGGCAGGTCGAGCCCTTCGCCTCCCACACGTCCGATAACTACCATTGCGGTGTCGGAGAAGTTCTTCGCATTGCCGATGAGTTCGTCGGCGTAGGTGCCAGCCGCCGGTTCGGGGAGGGTCCAGTCGGCTGAGGTCACGGCGATGACGCCGCGGGTGGTGGAATAGTCGGTATAGAACTTGGTCAGTTCTTCGTTGGTCTTGAAGCCGGCATCATGCAGACCAGCAAGCAACGTCGTGGTGTCGTAGGCGTCGGACAGCGCACCGGAGCCCGTACCGCCATAGATTGGGTTGGTGGACGCCCAGCCGAATACATTGATGTTGCCGGCATCGTTCATCGGCAGCATGCCGTCATTGTTCTGCAGTAGGGTGATGCCCTCTCGTTCGATGTCTACGGCGAGCTTGTTGGTTTTGTCGATGGTTTCCTGTGTCAGCTCATGCTTGGTAGCGGTGGCCATGGTCAACATGTTGTTAAGCGGACCGGTCAGGGCCATGGAGATCGATACGATTGCCGCAGTCGCTACAACGACCCAGCTGGTCGAACGCACCAACTTACGCATGCCTTGATTCGTTACGGTTTTCTTGTTGATTGCGATGGTCACGATGATGCCGAGCATCAGCGCCACGGCAACAGCTATGAGTTGCGCTGTGATGGATTGAATTACCGCGATGACGTCATCCATGTTGATTTCCAGCATGGCGATTCCTTCCTAGGTTTCTCTGTTCCCACGCCTTCCGCCACAGTGCGGACGGCTTGATGGCTCCATTGTCTGGAAAATGGAAATCGCAAACCAATCTGAAAATCATACGAATCATCATGCAAAAATCAGATACATTTTCTCGCAAGTCCATCTAACTCAATATTTTCAAGCGTTGCCAGCTTTTCTTGATCGGCCACGGTTCAGGCATTTCAACAAAAAGCCCGGATAACCTGTCGTTATCCGGGCATAATCTGCAATGCTTCTTAATCTTCCTCATGCAGTCATCTCATCCCATACGCACCAAACCGCGTATGAGATCAGCGGACAGATCACCGCCGAAGTAATCACATCGGTCGGAAAATGCAAGCCGAGAAGGAGTCGCGAGCAGGCGACCACGAAAACAAGCGCTACGGCACCGATTGCCGATCTGCGATGGAACACTCTCACTCGATCCCATTCAGCGTCTGAGAAGCGTTTACAGGCCCAATTGCGTACTGTCAGAATCATCATGACGGATACGATGACCGCCGCGGCCGTATGTCCACTTGGAAAGCTGGGATCGCCCGGCAATAGGCCTGATCCGATAGAGGTCACGGGACGAGGTCTTTCGACAATCCACTTGATGCCGGTCACATACAGTATTGGCGTGGCCGATACCACGATGTCTCTGATGACGATTCTTTTGTTGCCGGTGATGCGCATATCGATGGCTGCCAGAATGGCCAACAACATGATGCACCCTATGGTGGAAAACATGTACGCCAGTACCGTCGAGCAATCATGTAAATATTCCGGCCATGTGGACAGTGCCTGCAGCACGCGTGTTTCACGCGTGGTTACGATTGCCGAATTCCGCAGTGTAATGCCGATCATCGGTACGAGGCCACACAGTATGGCCGTTGCGATCACTACAGCGGCGGTCCTATTCTTCGTATGCATACCACGAATGGTAACCGCGTATCTGCCCTCCGTTTACCTTGGATGGCGGATTCCACCAATTCTCCCACGCCAATGTAGCAGGGGTGCCTGTTGGTGGTGGATACGAAAAATCCCCGGCCGGGCGAAAGCCCGCCGGGGATCTAACA
>NZ_AZYA01000016.1:0-8354 GCF_000513015.1 Bifidobacterium sp. MSTE12
GAAGTCCGACGTCCCGTCCTTCGAGAAGAAGCTGAAGGATACCAACGACACCACCGGTGAGACTTCCGACTGGCAGGATTCTGCCGACTACGACATCAACGATGCCGTCCCGTTCAAGCTCGAAGGTACCGTGGCTTCCAACTACGCCAGCTACAAGACCTACTACTTCGCCTTCCATGATGTCGAGGAGCGGGGCCTGACCTTCAACAAGAACTCCGTCAAGGTCTATGTCGACAACACCGCGATTACCAGCGGCTATACGGTCGTGACCGAAGGCCTGGCCGACGGTTGCACCTTCGAGGTGAAGTTCGCTGACCTCAAGCAGATCTCCGCCGTCAAGGCCGGTTCCAAGATCCGCGTCGAGTACACCTCCAAGCTGAACGAGAACGCCGTCATCGGCGAGCAGGGCAACGTGAACAAGGCCAAGCTGCAGTATTCCAACAACCCGAACGATGAGCAGGGCGGCGAGAACGGTCCGACCGGCGAGACCCCGTGGGACAACGTCATCGTGTTCACCTACAAGACCGTCATCAACAAGGTCGACGACGAGAACCAGCCGCTGAAGGGCGCCGAGTTCACCCTGAGCAAGAAGATGAAGAATGGAACCACCACGACCGTGGCCGTCGTGAAGGACAGCGAAGGCACCACCTTCACCTTCAACGGCCTGGATGACGGCGACTACGTCCTGTCCGAGACCGTGACCCCGGCCGGCTACAACAAGATCGACGACATCACCTTCACCGTGACCGCCAATCATGCGATCGAATGGGACGGTACGGGCCGCACCGATGTGCTGACCAGCCTGTCGGGTGATAAGAAGTCCGGTTCCGCCGAATTCACCATGACCGCCAGCAAGGCGGACGGTTCCTTGACCTCCAGCGTGGTCAACAAGCCGGGTTCCTCCCTGCCGGAGACCGGTGGCATGGGCACCATCGTGCTGTACGCTGCCGGTGCCGTCCTGGTGATCGCGGCCGGCGTGTACTTCGGTCTCAAGAAGAAGAACGCTCGCTGAGCGAACTGGTGTGATGTGATTCATGGAGCGGTCCGAATCGTTCGGGCCGCTCCATGGTCACCGACACGGCGAGGAACGTATGAGTCGGCACAGGGTACGGAAAGCCAAGGCGAGCCTGGGATCGCGGATCATGTCCGCGTTCTTCGCGTTCGTGCTCGTGGCGGGGTTGGTCCTGCTGGCGTATCCGAGTGTCGCGAACTGGTGGAACCAGTTGCACCAGTCACGGGCCGTGGCGACCTACATCGCGCAGAGCAAGGATTATTCCAAACAGCAGCGCAAGGTCATGATCGCCATGGCACGCCAATATAATGCGCAGCTTTCGCAGCGGGCGTTGCTAAGCAAGAGCGAGAACGAGAACGACCGTTGGGTCATGACCGATGCCGAGAAACGGTATTACGAGAGCGTGCTCGACATCACCGGCACGGGTGTGATGGGCTACGTGACCATCCCCAGCATCAAGGTGCGCCTGCCGATCTACCACGGCACCGACGAGGGCATCCTGCAGATTGCGACCGGCCATATCGCGGGCAGTTCGTTGCCGGTGGGCGGCGAGTCCACGCATGCGGTGGTGTCCGGGCATACCGGACTGCCCAGTGCCAAGCTTTTCACCGGCCTGGACAAGCTGAAGAAGGGCGACACGTTCGCCTTCCATGTGCTCGACCAGACCTACACGTACCGGGTGGACCGGATCAGCGTGGTCCTGCCGAAAGACCTTTCAAAACTGAACGTCGAGTCGGGTATGGATTACGCGACCCTGGTGACCTGCACGCCGTACGGCGTGAACACGCACCGTCTGCTGGTGCGCGGGCACCGCATCGCGAACCCGGATGCCGCCGACACGACCGACTATGACGCGCGCATCCGGCTGATGAGCGCGATCATCATCACCACGACGCTGCTCGTGCTCACGGCCATCTTCTCGTGGCTGGCCTGGACGACGAGACGCTACCTCGCGCAGAAGAGGGCGATGCGGCCGATGCCGTTATCGGGGGAGCCATGGGACGACGTGGCCGGCATCGCGGACCCGTTGAACGACAACCAACGCCGACATGCAAAGGAATGGCGAAAATGAACAATCACGATAACGGCCGTGTTCGCGGCCTCTTTCACGCAGTCGCGATGATTGTGGCGTTCGTGTGCGCCGCGGCCTGCGCCCTTGCGGTCGCGCTGGGTGCGGGCGTCGCCGTGGCGCATGCGGACGAGACGGGGCGGGCCGGCGGGACCGGCACCATCGAACTGAAGTACGAATACCAAGGCGAGTCGCTCGAGGGCGACGGGGTGAGCCTGTACCGCGTGGCCGATTGGGACGGCGGCGCGTTCACGCTGCGCGACGAGTACGCCGACGCCGACTTCGGCACCGACGCGCGCGGCTGGGACGGTCTCATGGACGACCTGAAGGATGGCAAGGCCAGTGCCGAACAGTTCCAGGCGGCCGCCAACACGTTGGACGCGTACGTACGCGCCGAGGGCATCGAAGCGACGCAGACCGGCACCATTTACGGGCTGGGCGCCTCCTTCTCCGGCGTGGACAAGGGCCTGTACCTGGTGGTCTACGACCGTTTCGAGGACGCCGTGAAGACGTGCGGCTCCTCCGCGAGCCTGGTGTCCGTGCCGTCCAACGAGAACGGCGAGCTCGTGTCGGACGTGAAGGCGTATTCCAAGAGTTCGTGCGAGGCGACTCCGGAGAGCCCGGAGACCACGCGGGTGGACGTCACCAAGGTATGGAAGGGCGACACGCAGCAGGCGCGTCCCGGGTCCATCCAGGTGCAGCTGATCCGTGACGGCGAGGTGTACGACACCGCGACATTGGCCGCCGGGAACAATTGGAAACATTCGTGGAGCGGCCTGGATGCCTCGCATGACTGGCTCGTCAGGGAGAAGAACGTGCCGGAGGGTTACGTGGTGGCCGTCGAGCGTGACTCGACCGATGTCACGATCACGAACACCGCGACCAAGCAGGCGAGTACCGGCTCGAACGTGATGGTCGTGGCCGGGCTCATGGTCGCTGTGGCGTTGGCGGCGCTGGTGACGCTCGCCATAGTCCGCACACGCCGCAACCGGGATTGATACACGACATTACACTATCCGAACCGCTATGAAACCGGCCCGTTCCCTGTGTAACTTGCGAGAACGGGCCGGTTTCGCATCTCCGGATCGAGCGCCTCCTTCTTACGATGGCAGGCCATTGCCGCGTGAGGTTTCCATTCCTGAAGGGTGAACGGTGATATGAACGGGTGCGACATCGGAGGATACAGCCTATGCAAGCCCGCTACTGAGGGGGCAAGCCGACGCCGGCGGCATGACGGTTGGAGGAACGACACCATAGTGGCCGGATTCCTCGTACATGTCCGCTGGTGGGCGTTGCGGCGTGCGGATATGCGTGACCTTTCTGGACGGGGAACCGACGCCACGTGCGAGGAGAAACGCGAAGAAGTCATACTGCCATGTATCAAGACGCTGACCGGAGAAACTCATTGGATGCATCGTGCCCCAGCGGATCAAAGTCTATTGGCTCCAACCTTTTGACGAACATTCCGAGCGTGGCGCGAGTATGAAGGCCTTGGCCTGCCTTTTGGTGTTCACGCTTGCGGGGAATGTTTCGGGATGTGTGCCTTCAACGTCCATACGTCGTCCTCCAGGCTGGTCGACAGCGTGCCGCCAAGGGTGGCGATGATATGACGGTGGAGCTGCAGGCCACGTCCTGATACCGTACGGTCGTCGGGACGGCACATGTTCATCTGCACCAGACGGATTCCGTCATCGCTGACGGCGAGCTCAAGGGAGAATCCCCCGTCGGTCGGCGAGGCATGGGCCCGGATGTTGGAATACACCTCGGCGAGCAGCGAGACGATCTCGTCCGCCACCGCCATTGGGAGCACGGCATCCGGATCGATGGTGACGCTGGCGGAACCCTCGAAGCCATGCCTGCGCAGTTCGGCCTGCCTGGCCTCGACCAAGCCGCGGATTGTCTGCCCCCACCCGCCCGGTCTCGTACAGGAGGCGGGATCCGGTCCGGTTTGCCCCCGGAGTATGTCGATGACCTCGTGCGCGCAGGAGACCGATTCACGGGTCTTGTCCCGGATGGATGTCAGTAGCAGGCGCTCGTCGGGGTCGCTGCACGACAGGAGGTGCGCCTCGCAAAGCATGCCGATCGATGCGAGGTTATTGGTCAGGTCATCGTGCAAACGTCTGGCGAGACGCATGTTGCGTTCCAATATCGCGATGCGCTCCTGGGTGGTCCGCAGGCGGAGTCGCTGTTCGCGTGCGGTATCGTCAAGCCGGTGCCTTCTGAGCGCGTATCCCGCGACCGTGGCCGCGATCTGCATGACGAGCACCGCGATGACCGCGCGTGGCTCGCTTGTATCCCGCAGGATCGTCAGGGATAGGAGCAGCACGTTGCAGGACTGCGCCAGCAGCGTCATCCACGGGGACAGCAGGAAAGAGAGCACGCCCCAGACCAGGCAGGAGCTGAACAGCAGGTCGGAGGCCGAACCGGTCGGTAACCAGACGAGTATCCACCAGTAGACGATGAGCAGCAGGCCCGCCGTTTTTGGTCTGAAGGGCAATGCGCCGCACAGCAGGACGTATGGGATGAGCGGGATCCATGACCAGCCATCCGCCAGATTCCCGCCGACGGCCGTGAAGTACAGGTCTGCGAGCATGGCGCAGCAGCAGGCCGTCAGCATGAATCTCCTGCCGGGCACATCCATGCCGCCGTTCATGTCCCGCCCCGTCATGGTCAGTGCCTCGGCCTGCTCAGTTCGAGCCACATCGACACCAGCTGGACACGGTTCCTGGCCCCGAGCTTCTCGCAGGCCCGCTGCAGGTAGGTGTTGACGCTCGCCACGGTGAGCCCGGTCCGTTCGGCGATGAGTGTGGACGTGTTGCCCTGCCGGCATAGTTCGATGATTTCGATCTCCCTGCCGCTAAGACGGGCGATTCCCGTTTTCGGCTCCCGGAGGATCCGTGCGAATGCCTGGGCGGCGGTCGGGAAACGAAGCCCCTCGAAAGATCCCGTGCCTCCCGTGGAGGCGAGCCTGATCGTGTCCTGCAGGCCCTGGAGATCGTTCTTGCTTACGATCGCTTGGGCTCCGGCCGTGGCGGCGTCGGCCGCATACTCGTCAAGGGGGAACGAGGTCATGGCCACCAGGCTCGTATGACGGTCCCTTTCGCGTATCGTCCGTATGACGGAGACGCCATCGATATCGCCCATGGACATGTCGACCAGCAGCACGTCGGGCCGTTCGCCCGTCACGCATCGTGCGATCGCCGTGTTCGCGTGTTCCGTCATCCACGCCAGCGTGATGCCGTCGAGCGTCTGATCCAGGTACGCTTTCAGGGCGCACAGGGCGAACCTGTCGTTGTCCACGACGCCAAGGGTCTTCATGCGTATGCCCATTGCCTCGAACATACCTCCCGATCGTATCCAACCGATGATAGCAGCGGGACCCGGTGTACGCCGTGAGACAAGAGACCGATGCGCCTCGTCTGATTTCATATGACACCCGTTTGCGCGGGCATGCTCCGGGCGCATACGCTCACCATGACGAGCCGGCCGAAGGAGGTGAGACTGATGCTCGATTGGTATTGGGTGCAGTGGGGAATCGAGGCCGTCGTCGAATGCAGGACCTGACGGTTTGCCAAAACGTCCCTGTCCGCGGATTCGAAGCGGGTAGGGACGCATGCATAGGAGGGAATCATGCTGGACATACGTGACGTTTCATTCGGCTACGGGCGTCGCGGCGAGGTGTTGCGATCCGTGTCCCTGCACGTCCCGCAGGCGAGAATCGTGGGAATGATCGGTCCCAACGGCTCCGGGAAAACGACCCTGATCAATCTGGTATGCGACGTGCTCGACCTGCGGGAGGGGAGCATCACCATGCTCGGCCGGAAGCATACCTCCGCAGAGGCCAAAACCGGCATCATGCATGTGGGAGGCAACGATGATGTGCCAGCGTTCCTGACCGGATGGGAGTATGTGTCCACCCTCGCACGGCTGTACGGCGTGCGTGCGGATCGCTCCGAGGTGGGCCGCATGTTCGCCCTGTTCGGCATGGAGGGCGTGCAGGACAGGCTCATCGACTCATATTCGCATGGCATGAGGAAAAAGACCCAGCTGTGCTGCGCGTTCCTATTGCACTGTCCGTTGACCATCGTGGACGAGACGCTCAACGGCATCGACATAGACGCCTGGTACCTGTGCGTCGAACAATTCCTTCGCATGCGTGGGAGGGGTCTGTCGATGCTGATATGCAGCCACGATTTCGCATTGCTCGAACGGACCACGGACCAGATCGTGCTGTTGCGCAACGGGCGTATGAGCGCGCCCCTGCCCACACGGTCGATAATCGACGGGTACGGCGGAATCGCCGAATGGTACCGTGCCAGGACATTGGAGGCCGAACCATGACGGGAAAGGCCCGTGCCGGAATCATCCGGTTCATGGTCGTGTCCACGCTGCTGATGAGGTTCTTCCGGCGTACGCTGATCCAGTACGGGGCGTTGCGCAGCGGGATGGTCCGTTGGTCGCTGACGGCTTTGGCCGCCGCCTGGATGGTGTTCAGTTGCGTCGTGGCGTATTTCTTCCTCCGACCGTTGGGCGCCGATCGGGACAAATGGTCGATGATGCTCGACCTGTCATGGGTTTCCACGATCCCATGGGTCATCGGCGTGTTCCTCTTGGTGAAGATGCTGTTCTCCAAAGCCGACGGCGCGCTCAGGATCGTCAGCGGTCTGCCCGTCACGGGCATATTGCGTGGGCTGACGATCAAGGCGAGCGAGATGGGTGTGGTGCTGGCCGCCGTGACGGTGTCGGTGTTCTCCATATCCGTCTCACTGCTATTGTCAACCGGGGTCGATGCGATCGGCCTGGCCTGTTTGCATCTCCTGCTACCGGCCCTGCTGCTGTACGCCATGCTGAGCCTGGCATGGGATCTGATCGGTCGTGCGATGCGCATGCTCGGACTGCCGCAGTTCGCGTCGGTGACGGCGATCTGCGGCTTGGTGGCCATGCTGGTCGGCTATGCGATGCTCGTGCTGCCTTTGGTGATGGACATCCAGGAACGCTGGCTGGGTGGGGATGATGCCATCCTATGGGCCACGGTGGTCGGTGACCTAGCCGTCCGGATCGGCGGACTGCCCACGGGAATCGGCGCATCGGCACTGCTCCTGGCCGTCACGCTTGCGGACGTGGCGGTCTCACCGCCCCGATACCGCGAGCAGGCGGACTATCTGCCCATCCACTGCCCCGCGGCCGGACGGGGTGATATCACCATGTTCGCCGCGTACGTGCTTCGGTCCAAGGACACGTTCCTAGAAAGCATCCTTGCCGCCGCCCTGGCCATCGTGCTATGCGTGCGGGGCGATACCGGATTCGCCACACTGCCCGCATGCATCGTCACGTTCACGGGCCTGTCCCAGTTCGCCAACGGCATTGTGGCGATATGGAACCTGCACCGCGGATCGGCCGCATACACGTATCTGTGCATGATCTGCTCGCAATTGGCCGTATACGTTCCGATATGGCTGGCCATAAGCCTGCTCACCCTGCCATGGGGTGGGCCGACCCCGCTTGGCTGCCTCTACTCGCTTGCCGGCATCGTCGCGGGCTCCATCGTCTGCACGATGCTGGGAATCGTCTTCCCGATGACGAAACACAATCCACTCACCACCATCGTGGGGCTCGGATCCTTCGCGCTTGCCGGAACCCTCCTGCTGTTCGCCATAGGTCTGCTCGATCTGCGTGGGCCGATCCTTGCCGTCGTGCTCGTCGCGATACTGGCGGCGATGATCCTTTACTCCATCCTCGGCATACAAACCCATCAAAGGAGCATGCGATATGAGCATCGCTAAACATATCCTCATGACGATCTGCGCGGGCACCGTCCTCTGGCTCATGATGCTGGTGGGAGGGCTCGTCTGGGCGATGCTCTCCACGCCAGGCAGACAGCAGCATACGGACGCACTCTGGGGGGCTGTCTACTTCGAAACGAGACCCTCGACGAACGGGATCATGATGCAATTCGGATTGGGCAGCCCGCGATCCGCCCTGATGCTGCTACTCGCGTGCCTTGCGGTATGCGCCGTGGCAGGTCTGATCGTGAGGGTCTCCATCAAAGGGCATGCATGACCATTCATGAACTGGTGCATGCATGCCTGTTGTCCTGGCGTAATCCGGACATGCGGGTGTCCATTTCGACGGACTGGTTACGTGATGGCCTACAGGAAAGCCCCGCTGCCGATGCTCCAGGCTCTTGCATGCGCCGTGCTTGGACCGTGCGCGGGCCATGTGCCTGACGGGATTATATGGCCCATCCTTCGTCCGGACAGTGATGATTGGCGA
>NZ_AZYA01000017.1:0-154062 GCF_000513015.1 Bifidobacterium sp. MSTE12
CTTGGCGGTTTATCCGCCAAGCCCCGTTTGCCGCATTACGATATAGGACTAGTCAGGTTGAGCTTCATCGGTACCGCGAAGATTTGCCATGCTGAACCTCACCGTAATGCGTATGTGTTCATCTGGCTTGGTGCAGGGCCTCTAACCACTACACTCAAACCTTTCTTTGCTGAGGGGGCGCATACCATAGGCAGGCTGAAGGGCCGGAGTGCCGATGATGAGTAGGTCATCCTGCAGGGTCTTGGTGAATTGCTGGTCGGATTCCAGTCGTGATGCCATGACTATCTGCGTGTCGTGGTTTTCGAAAATGCCATCTTCCTGCCATTCCGGACAGAATTAGAGATTCGATGATGATGCCGATGCGCCAAGGTCACCCTGAATGGTGATTTTCGGATTCATAGACGGTTGGGCAGTCAGTTACAGCATATGTGCCATAGAGAACCCTTTGGCGAGGTAGTAGTGGCTTGGTCAGTCGATGAATGCGGTGGTTTCACGCATCATGAGTTGTGCCTGTAGTGTTTCATGCAGCGGTTTCGGTGTTTTTCCGGACATGACACTCAGCATCTTACGTGCGGCGTTTTCGCCCATGTTGAACGGATCCTGATGCAACGTGGTCAGGCCGATCTTTGCGGCAAGTGGTACGTCGTCGAATCCGATGATCGAGAGCTCTTGAGGGACGGCGTGCCCGTACTGGCACAACTTATAGATGACAGGCAATGCCAGCTCGTCACTTTCGCAATACAGTGCGGTGGGGGCGGGGCCCATGGTCAGCAATGAATTGAGAATAGTGTTGGTGGCGTCTTCATAGTTGCGGATTGCGATGCGTTCCACCGTCATCTTTCGCTCTTCGGCAGTTTCCATCAGCCCATGCAGACGTGCTTCGGCGCTGAAGACCATGTTCTGGTTATTGTCGTTTGATGTCTCGTACGCATAAGCGATACGTCGGTGGCCCATGGAGAACAAGTGCTCCACAGCAACATGCATGGCCTGACGGTCGTCGATACTCACCGTGGCATTGAATCCGTTGATTGATGGAATGTTGATGCCGACGATCGGTACCTTCATGTTCGAAAGTTTTTCGACCTCTTCGGGCACGATGTTGAAGGAGTTTACGATGACCGCGTCGACGTTGCGGCGTACCGGTAACGTTGCGAAGAACTCATGGCGGTCGTGCGCGTCGGCCATCTCGAAGATGGAAATGTCATATCCGGCCGGGTGCAGCACGGAATCCAATCCGGCATAGGTATTGGAATTGAACCAAGTCGAAATCGGATCGCTCATCAACAGCGCGACGCGGAACGATTGACCGGTTTTCAGTGCGGCCGCTGAGCGGGAGATGCGGTAGTCAAGTTTTTCCGCGGCTGCCATCACTTTGCTGCGAGTCTCCGGCAGCACCAGATTCGGTTTGGCGAATGTGCGAGAGACGGTCGAAATCGATACTCCCGCTTCGGCGGCCACGGCTTGGATGCTCGCTTTCATAGAGAATCCTCCACTGACGAACGACATTGCTGTCATGACAACTGCTAGAGACACGTTAACATAAGTGTTTGCAACGGTTGACGTGCGTGTTCTGCGGATATGAAGAAAAGGGGTGCCGACGAAAATTCCGACAGCACCCCTCATGCGATGGAGTTAATCAGCCTTTGACGGCGCCGGCCATCACGCCCTTGATGATGTACTTCTGGCAGCACAGGTAGAATATGATGATCGGCACAATCGCCACCACCAAGCAGGCCATCATGGCGCCCATGTCCACTGATCCGTAACCACCTTTGAGGTACTGAATCGCAATCGACATCGTCTTGAAACGGCGCATGTCCAACGTCAGGTACGGCAGCAGGAAGTCATTCCAGATCCACATCGTCTGCAGGATCGCCACTGAAATCAGGCTCGGGCGCATGATAGGCAGTACGATTTGGAAGAAGATTCTCGGTACCGACGCGCCGTCGATCATCGCAGACTCCTCGAGTTCGGACGGGATGCCCTTGACCACGCCAGTGAAGATGAACACGGCTAAGCCCGCGCCGAAGCCTAGATACACAATCCACAGGCCCCATGGGGTGTTCAGGCCCATCATGTCGGCGAGCTTGGAAAGCGTGAACATGACCATCTGGAACGGAACAATCATGTTAAACAGGAACAGTGTGTACAGCAGGCGCGCAGCCCAGTTGTTCGTACGTACGATCCACCAAGCGCACATCGACGTGCACACGATGATCAGCAGGACCGCGCCGACCGTGACGACTACGGTCCAGCCAAAACTGCTGATTAGGTTCGTGCGCTCGATGCCTCTGATGTAGTTCTCCAGTCCCACGAAGGCCTTGCCGGTGGGCAGGGAGAATGCGTTGCGCGAGATGTAAGCCTTCTGCTTGAAGCTATTGATCAGCACCAGCACGATTGGATAGACCCATGCCAGTGAGACGATGGAAAGGAAAACCGTCCAGAATACAGGATGCTTGACCTTGTCGCTCATGCTTGGACCTCCTTGCTGGTGGTGAGCTTGTTCTGGATGAGGGCAATCACGGCCACGATGATGAAGAACACCACGGCCTTGGCCTGGCCCACGCCCTCGAAGCCGGCGCGTCCGTAGAACGTGCGGTAGATGTTCAGAGCCAAGAGCTCGGAGCTATTCGACGGGGCGCCATTGGTCAGGGCGAGGTTCTGGTCGAACATCTTGAAGCCGTTGGTCACCGTCAAGAATGTGCACACTGTGATTGACGGCATCATCAATGGAATCGTCACGTTGAACAGCGTCTGGCGGGAGTTCGCGCCGTCAACTGCGGCAGCCTCGATCACATCGCCGGGCAGGCCCTGCAGACCCGCGATGTAGATGATCATCATGTAACCGATTTGCTGCCAGCAGGTCAGCAGAACCATGCCCCAGAAGCCGTACACGCCCGAGAATGTGATCGAACGACCCCAGTGCGCCAGTACGCCGTTGAGCAGCAGTAGCCAGATATAGCCCAAGATGATGCCGCCGATTAGGTTCGGCATGAAGAACACCGAACGGAACAGCGTGGAGCCCTTGATGGCCTTGGTCAGCATGTACGCAATGGCGAACGCGACTACGTTGATCACCACGGTTGTCACAATCGTGAACAGGACCGTGTACACCAGCGCGTGCAGGAACTCCGGATCCGTGATTGTGTTTTGGTAGTTCGACACGCCCACGAACGTGGCGTCAGTGACCGTGCTGAACTTGCAGAACGACAGGTACACGCCCATGGCGAACGGCACCAGGAAACCAATGACGAAAGCCGCGAACGTGGGTAGCGCAAACAGCGCCCACCACCTGCGAATTGCCTTGCCGGACATCGTAATCATTTCATGCCCACTTTCTCCTCCTTGAGTACACCCGGGGAACACCCCTCGAGTGATTCAACGACACTCAGTTCGACCGTGACCGCAACGTCGGGTTCGAACCGGTTCGAGAATACCCTACTTCACAGATAAATAAAAGTCAAACGTTGTCATGATTTTCATGCAACGTCAATTCATTTATCAAATGTGAACAGTTATCAGTATACGGATACCCTTGGAAATAAGCAAGAAATACGTATTGTCGTGTCGTTGCAAACGTTTGGATATTTTTTGCAAAACACGTTGTGTCTTGTAGTATCTACTGCCATAAAGGAGTTGTGCATGTCAGTCAATATTCAAGACGTTGCCAAAGCGGCAAAAGTGTCGGTTTCCACGGTGTCCAGATCATTCACCCGACCTGAGCTCGTATCTGAGGCGACACGGTCCAGGGTGTTGCGCATCGCCGACGAGATGAGTTTCTCCATCTCCCGTTCGGCCACTGCGCTCAAGTCCGGCAAAGCATTGCGTGTCGCCTTGCTGATGAGCGACCATATCCGACTATGGTTCAGCGCTTCCGTCATCGAAGGGTTGAACCAGGTTTTGCACGCAGACGGCTATGATTTATCGATCTTCCAGATTTCCAGCATCGAGGAACGCCGTGAGTTCTTTGATATGCTGTCGGTTCGCCGCAATGCCGACGCGGTGATCGTTGCTTCCATCGATGTCGATGCGCAGGAAAGCGCACAGTTGGCCAGCACCGGCGTACCAATTATCGGCATCAACTGTGTGAATCCAAGAGAATACGGTTTCACTGCGGCCGTGGGGATAGACGATGATCAAGGTTCGCGTCTGGTTGCGCGCCATCTTATCGGGCTGGGGCATCGCAACATTGTCTACGTACGTACGTCGCGTGAGGTTTCCTTGCACTTCAGTGTGCAGCAACGTTATGACTCCTTCGTCAAGGCCTGTCTGGAACAGGGTGTCACGCCAACTACGTTGGTTGCGCAGGAAAGTGAGGACCGCATTAGCACGATTGTCTCCGAGTTGCTGAGCTTGCCGCAAATGCCAACCGCCATCGCCTGTCAGGAGGACGGCATCGCGATTCCACTGATTTATCAGCTTGTGCGTTGTGGCTACCGTATTCCGTCTGATATTTCCGTCATCGGCTATGACGACAGCTTCTATGCGCACGATATCGGCTTGACCACGATTCGCCAGGATCCGATTGGCATGGCACGCGAGGCGGCTTGTAAGACTCTTGACCTGATCAATCGCAAGACCACGGGTATGCCGTTTCAGACGTTCCCGGCGCAACTGATTGTTCGCTCCAGCACTTCGCGAGTGTCCTTGGATAAGGGCTAATCGCTTACCGATACATAGAAAACCGCTCCGGTTGGTTCCGGAGCGGTTTCCTATAAGGAGAAAATCAGACAGTGAAGTCAATTGCGGTCACTTGTGGGCGTTGGCATATTCCTTGGCCCAGCCATCCACGAACGCGGACTTGACGCCATCCCAATTGCCGGTGCCTTGGGCATACTCGAGCAAAGCGGAGCCGAGGTCGTTCTTCCATTGTTCGGACGGCATCATGGTGAAGTTCCAAGACACTGCGGTGGTACCGGACTTTTGGTCGTCCATGGCGGCAGTGACCAGCGGGTTGTCGGATTTGACGCTGGAGAAGGTCTTGAACGGGGTGGTGAAGCCCATCTTCTGAGACAGCGCTTCTTTGCCCTTATCGGAGGTGATGACCCACTTCAGGAAGTCGGCGGTCGCTTTCTGATCGGCCTTGGATGCTTTCGAATTAATGCACCAGTAATTCTCGGAGCCGGTTGCCAGACCTTGGTTCTCCTCGCCCTTGGCGCCGATGTAGATTGGCATCATACCAACGGAATCGGCCTCCATGCCGGCTTTCTGCAAATCGGACCATGCCCAAGTGCCGTTTTGATAGAAAGCGGCCTCGCCGAGTGCGAATTCGGAATTGGCGTCGTCGCCAGTCTTGGAGCTTAGTTGGGACGGCTCGGTGGTGGAATCGGTGATGTACAGGTCAAAGATGTTCTTGTACTCCGGCAGATAGGTTCCCTTGATAGTGGCCGGCTGTTCAGTGATGTTGTCATCTTTGAACTCATAGTAAAGAGGCAGGTTGGCTAGATGGGTCTTGAAACGCCAATCGGAGCTGGAGTCGAAACCAGCAGAGGTGAAGGCGCCCTTAATGCCGAGTTCATCCTTCTTGGACTGCATGTCGTCAGCAACGGCCTTCAGCTTACTAAAGGAGTTGATGTCTTTGATGGACTTGGCCTTGGCGCCGGAAGTGCTGAAGTATTTGTTAAGGATGTCTTTGTTGTAGATTAGGCCATAAGTCTCCATGACGTACGGTACGCCAACGACCTTGTCGCCATCCTTGAGGGCAACATCTTGGTTCTGCAGTTGCTTGTATACCTCTGTGCCGGACATGTCAGCAGTGTAGTTCTTCCAGTTGGCGTAACCGACCGGACCGTTGACTTGGAACAGGGTCGGTGCCTCGGACTTAGCCATCTCGCTCTTGAGCTGCTGCTCATAGGTATTGGAGGCCGCGGTCTGAACGTTGACCTCGACACCGGTTTCCTTAGTGTACTCCGCAGCCAAATCGGTCCACTCGTCGGCGGCTTCTGGTTTGAAATTGAGGTAGTATACCTTGCCCTTGCTTGAATCAGAGCTCGATGAGCTGCCACAAGCGGCAAATGTTGTGACAGACATGGCGGTGACCGCAATGAGGGCTAGTGCGGACTTCAATTTACGATTCATCTTCGAACCTTTCTTTTCTGCATCGGGTCCAACGTCCCCGTTGGATATGTGCACTGAGATAGTGCTGCTTTCTGCCGATGCCCCTATTATGCATCACTTTCATCTTTTTTGCAAACGATGGCAGTATTTTGTTGATTTATCACGTTGCAATACCGGGCAATCCGCTATTTGCCGCCATTTTTAGGCATAAAATTAGGCGACACACTATGCAAGCGTTTGCTAAAAAAAGTTGTACATCAAACGATTGACTGTAGCAAAAAGCCGCATCCCTTGTCTCTCAGGGGATGCGGCTTGAGGTGAGCTACTTATGGATGACGTCAGCGCGGCCAACGTTCCTCGGCGCTAGGTAGTTGCGGAAATGGAGCGTGTGGCCCCTTCTGGTACCAGTAGGCAACTGATGCCACATCATCCTGACGTTCGAAGAATCCGCGGTGACCAACACCGATTTGCTGAACGGTCACCTTCAGGTTGGAACGGAAACGAATCGGATCGGGGATGTGCCAACGGTAGAAGCCACGCATCGGGGGGCAATCATCATTGTGATAATCGTTGTGAATCAGCTCGTCGTGTGAAGAGTAATACGGGTATCCGAGATACGGTGTGCAGTAGTTTTGCTCCACGGTCTTGCCATTGACCTGCTTGGCGAAGCTCCAAGAGCCTCCGAAATAGTCCTCGGTGCCGGTGCCGTAGATCGTGGGGTACTCTTCATCGTCATCGATGTAGAATTTGAATTCGCCTTCACCCCACCAGTAGCGCTCAAGCGTGGTCAGTGCCAGGTAGGTGTCTACATAATGCCCTTCACCTTTCACGCCATCAAGCACCACATAGTCTCTCCCCTTTTCAGTAAGGCGCTGGCGCCGCCATTGTGCGTGGAAATAGGCAATGTCATCGTCGAACGGCTCGTCATTCACGGTGTAGTCAATCTGGTAGAAAAATGCGCTGATGGCGTTCTTGTGTTGGTTTTCGAGCGTGATGCGTGCGCGTGCGCCGAACGGCATCGAAAAGTACATGTTGAAACCGCGGTTCGGCACTACGGCGACAGGCATGGAATTTACTAGGCACGCACGGCCGAATCCGCAGCAAAAGAAGTCACCAAGCGGACACTCCACACTTGGTTCCTCCTCGTCATCCCAATAGAAGCGCAGCACAAGGTCCCGCAATACAAAACAATCGGCATCGGTGGTCTTCTCGTCAACGGTTATCCAGATGTGTCGAATGCAGCCGGGGCCGGTGATATCAGCAAGAGTCGCCGTTGCGCCGACGGGTATGTTACGTAGGCAAGGGCTGCCTTTGCGACTTGGGCCAAGCTCACTGGCCGCTATGCCGCCTTTGCCCGGTTCGCCGGTCGGGTTTTCCGCGTTGACTGCGCGGCTTGATTCGTGCCGTATCTTGGTCAAGGATTCCAGTGTCATGTTCGTTCCTTTCATGGCGTATGCTACGTCTGTTTGCGCGATACATTCATATCTGTGCGTATCAGCTTCGGTCACAGACGTTGTTTGTTTTTTTGAATATGAGAAAGTCTCCATCGACGAGCGAGAAAGCCGATGGAGACTGTGGTCATGCCGTTATGGACCAGGTGAAAATGGCGCTATGCGATTCACCGCGACCCATAGGCGAATCACTTGTGGGTCGGCGGAAGCATGCCGAAGTTGTTTTCATAATCATTCCAGGCGCTGGTCCAATCGTCCAGATATGCCTTCTTCACGCCATTCCAGTCACCGGTGCCCTGAGCGTACTCGAGCAGTGCATTGGCCACGCCGTCAGCCCATGCCTGTCCCGGAATATAGGCGCCATGAATCGGAGTGAGGCCATCGGACTCAAGCTTGAGCGCGGACTTGGTCAGCGGGTTGTCAGGCTGGAAATCCTCGGAGTCAAAGGTGGTGAACGGAACGGCGAAGCCCATATCCTTGGAGAGAATCTTCTTGGCATCCTCGTCGGAGACCATCCACTTGATGAAATCCTCAGTGGCCTTCTTGTCCTTGTCGGAAGCATTCTTGTTCACAGACCAGGAGATGTCATAGATGGAGTTCGCGGCGTACTTGCTTTCGTTCGGGAAACCCATGTAGTACGGCAGCATGGCCAAGTCTTCATCGGCAACTTCGTTGCCTTTGATCTGGCTATAGGCCCATACACCATTCGGGTAGAAAGCGACCTTGCCGGCGGAGAACTCGGCAGTGGAGTCCTCATAATTCACCGAGCCAAGCATAGTGTTTTCGGTCGGGTTGTCCTTCATCTCGAGATCCCACAGATTCTTGTAGTTATCGAGATAGGTGCCCTTGAGTTCCTTCTCGAAGTCCACGCCCTCGTCAATGTACTCGTAGGCGACTGGCACCTGAGTCATATGCGAAGCATATCGGTAGTAGTTGGATGAGTCCAGACCCGGCGTGGAGAACGCGCCGTCGATGCCCAGATCATCCTTATGCTGTTGCATGCTGTCGGCGACCTTCTTCAAAGTGTTGTAGTCCTTGATGTCGTCGAAGGACTTGATGACGGCGTAGTCCTTTTTGGCATACTCGTTGATGAGCTTCTTGTTGACGATGATACCGAACCATTCGGCGGCATATGGCAGGCCGTACACGTTGTCGCCGTCCTTGTGGGCCATCTGCTTGCCCTGATCGTTGAGAAGCTTGTAAGCCTCAGTATCCTGCAAAGGTTCGAGGTAGTCCTTATATTTGGCATACTGATCGAAGCCGCCGATACCGAACATGGTCGGGGCGTTGTTCTTAGCGAGTTCGGACGACAGAGTGGACTCGTAGCTGCCGGAGGTGGCGCTCTGAATATCCACTTTCACGCCGGTTTGCTTGGTGTACATTTCGGCGAGTTCGTTCCACTGATCGACAACTTCCGGCTTGTTGTTCAGGAAATAGACATGTCCTTTGTCGTCCGCGGTGTTGGAACCGCAGGCGCCGACGCCCATCAACATGGCCAACGCGCCGACAGCGGCGATGCCTTTCGTGAGATTCTTCATGGGGTTTCCTTTCCTCCTTGCGACTTTCCTTCGTCGGAAATCACTTGTCAAGGTCATATGCGGGCCCTCTCTTGCCTGATGCAATCTGACCGTGGCCTGATTCTTGCAGACGGTCATCGTCTGTGTCGAACCGGTCCGAGATTGATTGTATCGAACTGGTTCGCTACTGTCAAAGTCGGGGGGTTTATGCGTGTTGGCGTATTTTTTGTTGCCGTATTGCGACATGTGTCGAGACTTTGCCGATACAAGTAGACGTTACTTTTTGGGAGCAATAGTGGCTTCGGGCATGCCCAATAGTAGATGGCCATTATCCTCTGCGCGGCAGTCACCTGTTCGGCGGTATGAGCGTATCGGCAATGCGCTGCCTGGCCTCGGCGTATGAATCGGTGATGGCTTGCTCGGTGGATGCGTCCACACCCAGTGCGGCCAGCACGGAAACAAGCACTTCGTCGCGGATCTCAACATAGGTGCCGAGCTGGTCGATATACGAGGTGGAGATGCCGTTGATTTTGGCCAGCTGGATAAGCGGGCGCGCGATACGCTCGGCGCTTTCGGTGTGCTGCGTTGATGCTGTCATGCTGATTCAGTCTCCCTTTCGTATGCGTCCGCCTACATGCTGTGCAACGACTGTCTATGGTGAGTGCCGGCAGGCTGCGATGCCGCCGGCAGGCGTTATGACGATGACTGTGCTATGGCTGGCATATTGATTTGTCGCGGTTATTATGACGAACGTTTGCAATATGAAGCATACTTAGTCTCGTAGGATTGCGAAGCTTTGCAGACCCATGTTCAGAGAGTCGCCGGAGACATCGGTATCGCCGATATGGAAGATTTTGGTAAAATCGCCTTCCGGCAACTGCAAACGTTCGCTGTGCCGGCTTGGATTGACGGCGATAATCACCCTTTGCGGCCCCGACGACCGTGCGAATGCGAACAATCGCCCACGACTCAATGCCGTGAACGTCCCTCTTGCATGAAGTGCCTCGGTTCCGTTTCTGAGATGGAGCATGTCGTGCACGATGCGCCATAGCGAATCATCTCGTGTTCGCGATTCGGTAACGGTCGGCGCGTCGGCGGATGGGTCGACCGGCAGGTAGGCGGAGGTCTTGTCATCCGTGTGCGCGATAGCTCCGGCCTTCAACCCAGCCAAACTTGCTACGCTCCACTGCATCGGCGTGCGTGAGCCAGTGCGTACGTAACCCCCTTCAAGAGTGGGCAGGGGCAGATATCGCATACCGATTTCGTCGCCGTAATACAGGAACGGCGTGCCTGGCATGGCGAACAGCGTGCAGTAGGCCAGGGCGATCTCGCGTTCGCTCAATCGCGGTGCGATGCGTGCGGTGTCATGGTTGCAGGTGATGAAATTGAACGTGCCTCCCAACCGTTCCGCATCGCGCAGCTGCGGCTCATATTGCTCCAGAAACGAGGCGATCGGCGTCCCGGAATCCGCGTTGAAATAGCTCAGGTCGCCATTGCGGCTTAATGGGTCGTCAACGTTGCGCAACAACATGTTGTACCCGTTCGGAATGCCGTCCCAGCGCCAGTCCAAATAGAAATCCATGTCGAATCCCGCTTCAAGGCTTTCACGTGGACGTCCCCATTCCGATACGAACGCAGCTTCGGGAAATTCCGGGCGAATCTTCGAGAACATGTACTGCCAGGTGCGGATCGTATAGGGCTTGCCGTCATCGTCATGCTTGACGAGACTGTCGGCCATGTCCACGCGGAAGCCATCGGCGCCGCGAGACAGCCAGAAACGCATGATGTCGACCATCGCGTCGGCGGTGGCGAGTGCGTCCGGTCCCAGGGCGGGCTGCTGCCAAGCGTGTTTTGGATGGGCGAACCCGTAGTTGAGTGCTGGCTGGCATTTGAAGAAATTCAGGATGTAGGTGCCGTTGCGCGGTGATTCGCCGCCGATGAACGGCAGTCCGTCGCCGCCTGCGATCCACGAATCCGTCCAGATGTATCGATCGGAATACTCATTGTGATCGGTTTCGGCGCTACGGCGGAACCATGCGTGCTCTTCGCTGGTGTGACCGGGGACCAGGTCGAGCAGGATGTGCATGCCGCGTTCGTGTGCCTCGTGAAACAGTGCGATCAGATCGGCGTTCGTACCGTATCGGGGGGCTACGAGTCGGTAGTCGCGCACATCATAACCGGCATCTTTGAAAGGGGAATCGAAGCAGGGATTCAGCCAAATCGCATTGCATCCAAGGTCCTGAATGTAATCCAGACAGGCGGTGATTCCGGCGATGTCGCCGATGCCATCGCCGTTCGCGTCGGCAAAGGATTGAGGATAGATCTCATAGAACACGGCGGTATCGAGCCATGCCGGCCTGGAGTGCGTCGGGCGGGAATCCATGGTGTCTCCTTGGAAAGATGCGGCTTGCCTGATGGCGATGAAAATATCCTACCGCAAATTGCAAACGTTGGCAGAAATGTGCTATAGTGACAATCACTGATGCACTCCCGGTGGCTCCAAGGACGGACAGCAATTATCCGTGAAACGATGATGTGAACGTATGCAGAGCTTGAGCGAACGCTTGATACTGGCTGTGTTGAGGGAACACAGGTTATGTGAGGAAAGGAAGATCAATGAAGATCGATTGGAAGAAGGCAATCGGACTGACGGCTGCTGTCTCCATGCTGGTACCGCTTGCGGCGTGCGGCTCTGGAAGCAACGGCTCTTCGGGCTCTTCGGGCACCGAAGCCATCACGCTGAGCGTGTGGGCTCCGCAGGAAGATCAGGCCAAGGACTCCAATTGGCTGGGTAAGGTCGAAGAGAACTTCGCCAAGGCTCACCCAGAATACAAGATTACGTGGAAGAACGATGTTGTCTCTGAGGGCGACGCTTCCAAGAACGTCGCCACGGATCCGGCTTCCGCCGCGGATGTCTACATGTTCGCTTCCGATCAGTTGGGCACCTTCATCGAACAGGGTGGCATCGGACAGCTGGGCACCGACGCCGAGAAGCAGGTCAAGGAACAGAACGGCGATCTGGAAATCAACTCCGTCACCGGCACCGACGGCAAGCTCTACGGCGTGCCGTACACCGACAACACCTGGTTCATGTACTACAACAAGTCCAAGATCACCGCGGACGAGGCCAAGGACTTCGACGCCATGCTCGCCAAGGCCAAGGTCACCTTCCCGATGTCCAATTCCTGGTACATCAACGGCTTCTTCGATGGCCTGACCCTGTTCGGAAAGTCCGGCAACGACGAGAAGGCCGGCATGGTCTTCCCGAAGGATGGCGCCGACATCACTTCCTACCTGGTCGACGTGGTTGCCAACCCGAACTTCAGCAACGATGATGGCGCCTCCGGTCTGGCCGCCATCAAGGACGGCTCCGCCGACGTGCTCTTCTCCGGCACCTGGTCCGCCAAGGACGTCAAGGAAGCCCTGGGCGACAACTACGCCGCCACCCAGCTGCCGACCTTCACCGTGAACGGCCAGAAGAAGCAGATGAAGTCCTTCGCGGCCACCAAGGCCGCCGCCTACAATCCGAACGCCAAGAACACCAAGGCCGCCGCTCAGTTCGCAGCCTACCTTGGCTCCACCGAATCCCAGAAGCTGCATTACGAGATGCGTTCCATCCCGCCGACCGACAAGTCCTTGGCCGATCTCACCAAGGATGACATCGCGGCTCAGGCTCAGACCGATACCATGGCCAACACCGCAATCCTGCAGTCCGGTCTGGCCGGCATGAACGACTGGTGGACTCCGGCCGAGACCTTCGGCAAGGCTCTGGTCAACAAGGAAATCACCAAGGACAACGCCGCTTCCAAGTACCAGGATTGGGTCACCCAGGCCAAGGGCACCATCGCCGAGTGAATCGGTGATGGAAGACAACAATAACTGAATATTGCGGTGGCCGGCGATGCATTCGCCGACCACCGACCACACTGGACGCATTGCGAGTCATGATGCCTCCTATGATTTCGGCACCATGACTCACTCCTCCTTTACGCTTTGCATTCCCGGGCAAGGTTTTCAATTCTCCTTCCCCTTGTCCGGAAAGCAAGGCCTTTTTATGTAAGCGCGAATCTTTCACGCAATGAAGCACGGCAGGGCGGATCCGCTTCCATGCGTGAAATGGTTCGTTCCCAATAGAGAGGCGGTCGAAATGACAGCAATAACTCTTTCCCCCCGGGAGATGAAGCGCCGCCGGAAGCAAGGCGCTGATTACGTTCCCCCATCGCCATATACGGTGAAGGCGGCACTGACCAAGGGTGATGTATTCACTAGGCTTTCCGCAATCGTGTTCGGTCTGGGCAACATCGTTCGCAAGCAGTATGTCAAGGGCATTGCCATGCTGGCTTTGGAAGTCGCATTCTTTGTGTACCTGTTCACCAGCGGCATCGGATATCTGTCCAAGATTCCGAGCCTAGGAGAAAACAAGGGTGGCAAGAAGCTCGTTGACGGCTTCTGGGAGTACGTCGAACCTGATCGTTCCGTGGTCATTCTGCTGTATGGCGTGTGCTCCATCGTGATTTGCGTCGCCTTCGTAGGGCTGTGGATCCTATCCGTGCGCGCTGCCTACAAGTCCCAGGTCCAGATGCAGGAGAACGGTAAGGCCCCGAGCTTCATGGACGATGTGCATGAATTGCTCGACGCCAAGGCGCACCTGCTGCTGATGTTCCTGCCTACGCTGGGCATTGCGGTCTTCACCGTGCTGCCGTTGATCTTCATGATTTCCATGGCATTCACCAGCTATGACCATAAGAACCTGGTTCTTTTCGATTGGGTCGGCCTGAAGAACTTCGCCACCGTATTCTCCAACAGCGGCGGCACCGTCAACGCCGGACTGTTCGTCCGAGTGCTGATCTGGACCTTGGTGTGGGCGTTCTTCGCCACGTTCCTGAACTTCTTCCTCGGCATGTTCGTGGCCATGATCATCAACCGCAAGACCACTCGCGGCAAGGGCTTCTGGCGTGCATGCTTCTCCATGTCGATCGCCGTGCCGCAATTCGTGTCCTTGCTGGTCATGCACACCATGCTCCAGCCGCAGGGCGCGGTCAATCGCATGTTGCAGGCATGGGGCTGGATTACTGATCCACTGCCGTTCTTCACGAACGCCACGTGGGCCCGCGTCACCGTCATCGTCATCAATCTGTGGGTCGGCATCCCGTACACCATCATGCAGATTACCGGCATTCTGCAGAACATTCCGGCCGACCAGTACGAGGCCGCAAAGATCGACGGCGCCAACTGGTGGCAGATCTTCACGAAGATCACCATGCCGTATATCATCTTCGTGCTCACTCCGTACCTGATCACCACCTTCACCGGCAACGTGAACAACTTCAACGTGATCTACCTGTTGTCCGCCGGCGATCCGACGCCGCTGGGCGACTCCGCCGGCAAGACCGACCTGTTGATCACCTGGCTGTACAAGCTGACCGTCGACAAGCAGGACTACAACCTGGGTGCCGTCATCGGCATCATGACCTTCGTCGTGCTGGCCGTGGTCTCGCTGATCACCTACCGCAATTCCGGCTCCTACAAGAATGAGGAGGCATTCCGATGAGCAACAAGCACTCCGTAGCCGAAGTCGAAAGCCACGGCCTTTTGCACGACCAGAAGAAGCGCCGCATCGTCGGCGACATCGCGGCCCATCTGTTCCTGGCGGTACTGGCGGTCATCTGGCTCGTTCCGATCGTGTGGGTGTTCGCGGAATCGTTCAATAAGAACACCGCACCGTATACCAGCAGCTTCTTCCCGAAGGAATGGACGCTCGAGAACTATAAGGTGCTGTTCACCGACCGTAACGTGCTGAACTTCCCGAAGATGTTCACGACCACGTTCATCATCGCATGCTTCACCTGCGTCATCTCGGTGATCTTCGTCCTGTCCGTGGCATACTGCATGAGCCGCATGCGTTTCCGCGTGCGTAAGACCTTCATGAACGTCGTGCTGATTTTGGGCATGTTCCCGAGCATCATGGCCGTCACCGCCATCTACTTCATTCTCAAGGCCATAGGCCTGGCCGATGGCAATATGACGATCGTCGCCCTGATTCTGGTCTACTCGGCCGGTACCGGCGCGGGCTTCTACGTGATGAAGGGCTATATGGACACCATTCCGACCTCGCTTGACGAGGCTGCGCTGCTTGACGGTTGCACCCGGTTCCAGGTGTTCTACAAGATCATCATCCCGATCTGCAAGCCCATGATCGTCTATCAGGCCATCATCGGCTTCTTGGGTCCGTGGCTCGACTTCGTCATGGCCAAGGTGATCTGCCGCACGCAGTCCAACTACACCGTGGCATTGGGCCTGTGGCTCATGCTGCAGAAGGAATACATCCAGAACTGGTATGCCCGCTTCGCGGCGGCTGCGGTCGTGATCTCCATTCCGATCGCCATCCTGTTCATCTTGATGCAGCGCTTCTACCAGGAATCCATGGCGGGTTCCGTGAAGGGATGATGTAATGACGCTCGTAACCAGCTACGAACAGCCGAATACGAGCGTCGCCGAACCGTTCCCGCTGTGTCTGGAACGGCAACTGGGTGCCGTGGTTTCGCCTGCCGGCACCCAGTTCGCTCTCTGGGCGCCTACGGCCGATAAGGTGACGCTGAGGCTGTTTACACACGGCTCCATGGGTGAACGCGGCGACGCGTTGATTGGGCAATACCCGATGCATCCGCAGACGGATGGTTCATGGGTCTATGATTTTGCGGACAACAAGCATGGCGTCTACTATGATTTTTTGATTCACCGTGAATGCGGATCGATTGATCGTGTCGCGGATCCGTGGGCCCGTGCGGCCGGCGTGAACGGCCGGCGCAGCATGGTGGTCGACCTGCCCCGCACCGACCCCGAGGGGTGGGATCATGACCATATGCCTGAAATACCGCTGTCGCAGACGATTGTGTGGGAGACGCACGTCGGAGACTTCAGCAACGATCCGGCGGGCGGTTTCCCGAAATCCCATCGCGGCAAGTATCTTGCCTTCACCGATGCCGACACTTCCTTGGACGGCCATCCCGATTTTCCGACGGGTATCGCCTATCTGAAACGACTCGGCGTCACGGCGGTGCAGCTGATGCCGTTGCACGACTATGGTTCCGTAGACGAAACCACCTGCAATCGCTATAACTGGGGTTATGATCCGGTTAACTACAACGTTCCGGAAGGCTCGTATGCGACCAATCCGTATGACGGGGCCGTGCGCATCCGTGAGTGCAAGCAGATGGTGCAGGCGTTGCATGACGCCGGCTTCAAAGTGATTATGGATGTGGTCTATAACCACATGTTCTCACCCGACAACTGGTTCGAGCGGTCCGTGCCGGAATACTTCCTGCGCCGCAAACCGAATGGGGCGCTTGCCAACGGTTCCAGCTGCGGTTGCGACATGGCCACCGAACGCGCGATGTTTCGCCGTTTCGTAGTGGAATCCGTGACATATTGGGCGCGCGAATACCACATCGACGGGTTCCGGTTCGATCTGATGGGGCTGATCGACGTCGACACCATGAACGCCGTGCGTGCCGCCTTGGATGAGATTCCGGAGCGTGGCAGGGACATCATCATGTACGGCGAACCGTGGGCTGCCGGAGCATCCGCGCCGTTGCCGGGTACCGTGCTGGCCGACAAGAAAGGCCTACGATTGCTGGACAAGCGTATCGGGCACTTCTGCGACACTACGCGCGACACCATCAAAGGCCATGTATTCTATTCGAACCGTCCGGGCTTCGTGAACGGCGGCGAGCATGCCACCGCGCGCAAGATTCGCCAAGCGGTGAATGCGTGGCGTACCTCGCCGCGGCCGGAGGGTGAGGCAGGGCAGATCGTGCAGTACGTTTCGGCGCATGACGATCTGACGTTGTGGGACAAGCTGTGTGCGAGCATACGCGGTGAGGCCGCGGCAGCCGTGGCTGCCTCAAATGGCTCCGACAGGGTCGAGTCATCTGCCGTTGCCAGAGCGGCCGTCACCTCCGGTATCTACGACGCGCGTCCCTTGAATGAAGAGGAGCGCGTCGCGGTACGGCGCATCATGGCGGCGAATCGTATGGCGGCCGGCATCATATTGACCTCCGCAGGTCTGCCGTTCATGCTCTCCGGCGAAGAGTTCGCACGCACCAAATATGGCAATGAGGATTCCTATGATTCCTCCCACGAACTCAACTGGCTCGACTGGAATCATGCCTACCAGATGCGTGACATGATTGACTACTATGCCCGTCTGATCGCGTTGCGCAAGGAGAACCCCGACTGGTTCGATGCGCAACGCAGAATCGTCACCACGCCGGGGGACGAGCTGGTGTTCCGTGTCAACGGGTATGCGGTTTTTGCCAATCCCGAGGATACGCCGATCGCCATCAATGTCGCGGACATCGCGGTTGCGGGGGACGGGTGGAGCAACAAGCAGTGGTGCGCCGTGCTGAGCTCCGACCAGATGGGCGTCACGATTGATGCAGGTGATGGTGACTATATCGTGGTGCCGCCGCATACGTTTGCAATCTGGCAGCTCCGCTGAAATGGTCTCCATGACGAAAGGACGGATTATGAACGATGCGGCGTTGATGCCAAGGGGGTCACGTTATCAAGTGGTGTTCTTCGATCTGTATGGAACGCTGATCGATATTCGCACCGACGAACGGTCCGAAACCGCCTGGCAGGCGTTGTATGAGAAGTTGCGGGGATTCGGCGTCGAATACGAATCGGTGGAAGCGCTGCGTGGCCGCTTTGCGCAACTCGAGGCGGGTGAGAAGCTGCGCCAAGCCAATCGCAGTACCGTGCGGGACGATTGGAGGGAATTCGATATTCTCCCGGTCTATCGTTCGCTGCTTATCGACCAAGCCGACGAGGTTGAACGGATTCTGCCGCTCCCGCAGGCGGCGGCACGGGCGGCTTGGGCGTTCCGTCAGGGCAGTACCGGCATGATCCGACTCTACCAAGGTGCGCTCGATATGATCGGGCGACTGCGGGAAGCCGGCGTGGGAGTGGTGCTGCTGAGCAATGCGCAATCTTGCTATACCCGACCTGAGTTGGAGATGACGGGGCTCGCCGATGTGCTCGACGATGTGATCATCTCCAGCGAGGAGGGCATGCGCAAGCCCGCGCGCGACTTGTACATGTCAGCGCTCGACCGCGAGCTCGTCACCGCCGAACGGTCACTCATGGTCGGCAACGACGAGACCAACGACATCATCGGCGCAGCCGCGGCCGGCATCGACGGCGCGCATTTCCGTACGGAAATATCACCGACGCATGATCCGGTCGTTTCGCGTCATGCGGTATGTTCGTTCGCAGGAGCGGACTATGACGGGTTGCTTGACTACGTGCTGAACACCTGAGGAGGATGGTCATGGAAGGATACGCCGAGCACGGCGAAGGAAACGATAGCACCGAGCAGATCGGTTTCGGCGGCTCGCGCAGGTGGCGCCGCGGGCGTGGCCTGACCACGTTCGGGCTTAAGACGATCGGCGGTTTCTTCCTGTTCCTTTCCGCGGCAAGTACCACGCTCGTGCCGTTGCTGTTCGGTTCGAACACGAACGATATGGGTTCGTTGACCGCGATGGTGCTATGCGAAGTGGTGTCGTGGTGTGCGGTGCCGATGTACGCTTGGCTGCTGGTGCGAGGGTATGAGCACACGCATAGCCGGGTGATATATGGCATGGAGCTGTTCGTGCTGGCGTTGGTCTGCGAAGTGCCGTATGACATGGCCACGTCGGGGCGTGCGTTCGACTTGGGTTCGCAGAATCCCGTGTTTGGTCTGTTCATAGCATTGGCGGTGCTTGCCTTGATGGATTGGATTGCTGAACGCTATCAGGGCGCTATGCGTTGGATTCTTTCCGTCGTGATGGTGCTGATCGGTCTGCTCTGGGACTTGCTGTTACGCGTCGGATTGCGTCAGCACCTGATGAGTCTAGGAGCGGTGACGCTTGGTTTCGTGTTGATTTTCACCCTCATGCGCAAATATGAGAACACGATGATGCTCACTGCCGGCCTGTTCGGTGCGGTGATGATGATTGCTCCGGGTTTCGGTGTGCTGTTCACTCATTTCCATAACGGCAGGCTCGGCTATAGGCATGCGTGGGACAAGTGGGTGTTCTATGCGTTATACCCGGTCTTGCTGTTGGTGTGTGCGTTGGCGGCATGATCCGTATGAAATTTCGATTCGTAAGGATTGCAAGAATGCTGGTTCGTTTTTGACAACGTTCGCAGTATGATGGAATCAGTATCAAGAGGGGCATCGTCGCCGTCATGCGTCCATGACGGACGTGGCGGCGATGCCGCAAGTCGCAAAGGGGCCGACATGGATAAGGCTGGCATTCGTGAGGTGGCCAAAGCCGCGGGAGTATCGATTTCAACAGTCTCGCGCGCATTCACGCGTCCCGAGCTCGTTTCCGAGCGCACTAGGCGCAAGGTATTGGAAACGGCCGATAAGTTGGATTTCAACATTTCCCGTTCCGCGACCTCGCTGAAATCCGGGCAGACGTACCGTGTGGCCTTGCTCATGAACGAGGAGATCACCAGCTGGTTCAACACCGAAGTGTTTGCGGGCATCAATGCCGTGATGCATGAGGCCGGCTACGACATTTCCTTGTTCCAGCACATCGATACGGCCGAGAACCGCCGTGATTTCTTCACCAACCTGCCGGTACGCCGTAACGTCGACGCCGTGTTCGTGGCATCGTTCGCCATCGAGCCGCAGGAAGTCGAGCAGCTCAAGCGGATCCATGTGCCGATTATCGGTATCAATACTCCCTCCGCGGCGGGTTTTGACGCAAGCATCAGTATCGATGACGAGGCCAGTATGTTCACCGCCGCGCAGCATCTGATCAGTCTGGGACACAAAAACCTGGTATACGTGTGCTCCGAGGCGATTGATTCGATCAATTCCTCCATTGACGCCCGAGGGCGGGGCTTCGTCCGCGCCTGCAAGATGGCCGAGGCCACGCATCAGTTTACATGGCAGGTGCTTGCCGTTCCGCGTGGCAAGACATTTGCGGATTCGGCGCTGACGGCATTGCTGGCGCTGGACGAGTTCCCCGACGCGATTTGCTGTCAGACCGATATGATGGCCATCCCATTGGTACTGAAGCTCGATCGTTATGGGCATCGTACGCCACGTGACTTTTCGATCATCGGATTCGATGATTCGCCGTACGCCGATACGGTGAACTTGACCACCATGCGTCAGGATCCGTTTGCCATGGGGTGTCTTGCCGCGCATAAGGCCATGAAGCTCATTGCAGGCGAGAGCGTGGAAACCCCGCATGAAGTGGTCCGTGCCCAGTTGGTGCTGCGCGGCACCGATTCCGTGTATGGCGGCGATCAGAGCTAGGTTGGTCTTAAGTTGACGTTTCGCGGGGACTGGCATGGGGCAAGCCCCGTTTCGTGGTAAATCTTGCGATTTTAGGTTTTGGCGCTTACGTCCGCTCGGGTTGTCTCCGGTTTGCTGAAGTCAGTGCGTGGGAGTGAAGGTTACGGATTTCGCGACCCTGCGTTCCTCTTATATCTGGTGCTTTGACATAGGTCAATGGCGTTGACGTCGATCGGAACGCCATTTTGCCAAGGGTGCATCGGGTGGTGAAGGGTGTGATGCACGGTTGTACTAGGGGGATGTTTTCTGCAAAAGAATGAAACGTTTTGCAGGTGGGTGTCGCGTGACACGCCGGGGGTGGATGGGCGCATGAGAAACAATCAGCCCCTTTGGTGGTCGAGGGCGCTTTTTTGAAAACGTTGGCACAATGTCTTTTCTGGTGGTGATGAACCCCTTAAGTAAATTCAACTAATAAAAAATATCTTACTGGGGGGGGGTAGAGGTTTTTTTGTTTCATAGATTTTCATGACTGTAAAGATTACCGTTATTTCCTGTATCCATAGGATACGTCAGTAAATCGGGTGGCGCAGCTGCCGTCTTGAGAGAGAAGAAGCGAACTGCAAAGGAAGTCATTTCCTGCTCAAAGGTGGGTGAGGAAGGATGTTCGAAGGGGACGAGATGAGGCAACTACTTACGAACGGTGTCATTGGCGCTGGACTGCGGCACTGCTCAGGCATGCGCATGAAGGAAGCCAGTGCCGCTTCGCGTGCCCATGCCCTGACCGCCGCCATTCTCGCCGTCTCCATGATGGCTACCGTGGCCCTCACCGCGCTCATTCCTGTGTGCAGCGCCAAAGCCGACGATACTCTCGCTGACGGTGCGATTTTTGTGCCCAGCAACATCTCCATGGGCGATAACGGAACGTCGGTGAACGACGTCGATACCGGGCTCGCCACATTCGTCGGTCGCGATTTCTACGTCGGCAAGCCCAAGGACGGCGATAGGCAAAGCCTCACTGCGGACTCCATCGACGGTTCCTGGGCCGCTGAAATGGAAGGTCAGACCTTTGTGCGGGGACGCTATATGCAGCGCGCCCAGAAAGGTTTCTTCACCATCGGTACCGTGGCGTTCGGCGCCCAGTATCAGCCTGCGAATGGCTCCACCATTCTTGCCGTGGAGGGAACGAATTCCGCCTTTGATAATTCTGTACAAAGTATTGTGCAGGCTTGGCCGTCCACCATCACCGGTACCAGTACCCAAGGCGGTGGCATTCTGCAGGTACGGCGTAACAATGAATGGTCGAACTTCAGCACCAAGCTTGCCGGTTCGCGTACCAAAGTGTGGGGTACAGCCAATAACGACGACACCATCAAGTTACGTTCGATTTACCAGTATGGCTACAGCAATACGAATGATTCCGACGTGCAGTGGAACATTAAGGATTTCATCACTGTGAAGGACGGTCAGGGCAATTCCATCGATATCTATGGCACCAAGGTCACGAATGATTCCGCAACACAGAAAAGCTGGACGTCCAATGGCACCGTCGTTTCCGGCTTCGCTCCTGCTCAGAGCGAATACGTACGTAAGAAATACGATTACGATAAATACGACGCGTTCGCGAAGAACGAAGCAGAGAAGAACAACGGCAAACGGACATGGGCCGCTGGACGTGGTGCTGAGACGTCCTTCTCCACCTACAAGGTCAGCATGGATTTCGCTCAAGAATCTGAGAGACTGCTCACCTTCACCGGCGACGGTACCTCCTCCCTGCAGATTTTCGAGGTCAGCGCCAGCCTGCTGAACGTCAATGATGACAAAGGTTTGGATTTCTGGTTTCGTAACATTCCAGAGAACGCTTCCATCCTAATCAACGTCGTCGATAATACGATTGGAGCGAATACTCCGATCGTCATGCGCACCGGTTGGCGTTTCTGGTATGGCGGCACCGCGAGTTCCGACATTTCCGATGACGATGTGTACGAAATTTCGAATGGTTATGTCACTGATACGGGTAGCCAGACTGAGTCGGCGCTGTATTCCGAGGTTGCGCAGAAGATTATGTGGAACTTCGCCGACGCGTCTTCCGTCACCATTATGGGTGGCACCACACTGAATGCAAGCAACGTGAATCTCACCAAACTGCATGCGGACGGAGCGAACGATTGGTATACGCAAGAGACTTCGATGCCCGACTCATCCGTCACCGATGACCCCGCAGCCGCCATGCTCGGCAGCATTATGATACCGAACGGCAGCCTCGAGTCGCACGTCACCACCAATGGTCGTGTGTATGTCGGTCAGGACTTCATGATGTACAACCCGACCCAAGCGACGATGAAGGGAACTCTCGCCAAGACCGCCTCCATCATCGACATGGATCAGGAGCGTCATAACTTCCCGTGGACCGCATCCTATAATCCGCAGGGCGTGCGCATCAAGTGGAACAAGGTCGACAGCGACGGCAATAACCTGAAAGCAGGCACCACATGGGCGGTTTACGGCTCCCTGAGTGCTGCAACGAGTGCCGATCCTACTGTCAAGCCCTTAACCACGGTCGGTGACAACATCGCCAATGATGCGGATTCTACCGTAGGCGTGATTGAACCGATGACCGATCTTAATCCGAATTCCACGTATTACATCAAGGAAACTGGCACCATCGAAGGCTACGTTCAGAACACCAATATCTATCGCATCGTTGCAGGCGAAGCAGGTGGTACCTACAGCACCATCGACAAGGTATATAACAGCGCGGGTACTGAAATTACGGACAATGACAGCAGACTGTTGCATTTGAATACCGGAATCGTCAACAAAGCATCCGGCACTGCCGTGGAATGGAAGAAGACCGATGCCGAACAGGATTCTGCAACGCTTACCGGTTCGACCTGGCAGTTGAAGGCGACTTCCGGTAGCGATGCGAACAAGACTTGGACGATTGACGACAATCGTGTCAAGGTGACAAAAGTTACCGTCAATGGCGGTGCTGATGTTTCCATGGAATCCAGTACCACTCAGACGGTTGCCGCAACTGTCCTTCCAGAAGGTACGCCGCAAAGCGTGACGTGGAGTTCGACTGCGCCAGACGTCGCATCGGTTGCTGCTGGCACAATCACTGCGTTGACTAAAGGTAAGACAACCATTAGAGCGTGCTCCACTTCAGATGCAAGTGTTTGTGGAAGCATCACCGTTACGGTGACCAGTCCTGAAGTAGCCGCTCTTAGCGTGACAAATGAAAGCGGGAAAAATGAATCGAGAATCGCAGTTGTCTCGGTGGCAGACGAATCTAATCAGCAACCAGAACCAGTTACTTATTTACTGGCGAAGTCCGCAGATCCGATGCTCGCCTCGTCGGATAATACCGTCGATTGCTCTAATGATGGTCACCGTTGTGATGTCAACTCCAATCCTGGTGAGTTCAAGATTGAAGATGTGGCTGATGGCGACTATGAGTTGACGGAGACGACGGCTCCTGATGGCTATGATAAGAGCGACGAGACCTATAGGTTTACCGTTGCCAACGGTCAGGTGACTTGGACGAATCCGAGCGGTGTGACTTCCGGGACTATAGCTCTGATTGTCAATACGCGTAAGACCGGTTCTGTTACATGGAACAAGGTCTCTTCTGAAGCGTCGGACACCAAGCTCGGTGGCTCTGAATGGAAACTCACTCAGCTTTCTACGTGGAACGCCGCTATTTCGCAGTATGAGAAGTTGCCGAACGGTGTTGAATATGCCATTGCTGATTGCGTAGAAAACTGTGGAACGGATTCATTCCACGACATTGCATCCGGGAAAGGCGAATTTAACGTCACTGGATTACCTTGGGGCGAATATCAGCTTATTGAGACTAAGGCTCCTGATGGATTCAACCTCACCAATACGGTCACCACATTCACCATCGGGCCGAATAATGGCTCTGTGAGCTTGAGTGTCGACGGCGGCAATATCGCCAATACTCCGGGCGTGACTCTGCCGGAGGCCGGCGGTGACGGGGATATGAAGATTTACGCTGCGGGCTTGCTCGCGGCGGTGGTTGCGATTATGGCTGGCCTCCTGGCCCTCAAGGCAAAAGAGTGCCAGCGATGATCACCTTGGCGAGACAAGGAGAGGACAAGTCAGGCATAAAGACCTCAATCCCTTTGGGATTACCGCAATTCAATGAAGAAACAACCAAAATCAGGAAAGGGAAGAAACATGAGCAAGGTTCTTAAGGGCCTCGTAGCTGTGGTGGCCACCGCAGCGATGGCAGTCGCCGGTTTTGCCGGTGCCTCCACCGCCATGGCAGTGACAGCTGGGAACTACACCATCACGGTAAATGAGAAGAACGATAAACACACTTTCAACGCTTATCAGGTGTTCAAGGGCGACCTGAAGGAAAGCCAGAATGAACAGGGTGATGTTACCTCTCGTACTCTCAGCAACATTGAGTGGGGATCCGGTGTCAGCGAAGCCGGTAAAACCGCACTGTACGACTGGGCGAGTCTCACTTCTGATGTAGACAAGACAGCTGACAAGGTGGCTGAAAAACTGACAGCCAACACTGGTACTGTGACTGCGGAATCCTTCTCTAATGCGCTCGCCGGCAAGACCAGTCAGGCCGCTCATCTGACTGACACCAAGACTCCTCTGATTCAGAACGCTGGTAAGACCGCTTACACTGGCACTGTCACCGAGGCTGGTTACTACCTCATCGTTGACGAGAAAACTGGTGAAGCTCTTGGCAATGACGATGCCTACAGCGCCTATATCATGCAGGTTGTTGGTGATGTGACTGTCGATCCGAAGTCTAAGACTCCGACTGTGAAGAAGGAAGTCCAGGATGAGACAGGTGACAAGGATGCCGAATCGCAGGATCAGGAGGGTTGGGGCAACACCGCTGATCATGCCATTGGCGAGTCTTTCAACTTCCGTTTGACGGCTACCATTCCGGGTGATGCCAACTTCAAGGCTTATGAGTCCTACAAGGTCGTATTTAACGACACGATGAGCAAGGGCATTACTTTCGAGAAGATCAATTCCGTCAAGGTCAAGTATGGTGATACTACGCTGAAGTTGGCTGATGATGATTACACTAAGACTGATCCAGTTGCAGTTCCTGGTGTCACGGACGGTTCCAAGGCCTGGACTCTGACCATTGCTGACTTGAAGAAGATTACTGACTTCTCCGCTGAGGCACTCGGTACCCAGGAGATTACCGTGGCAGTTGAGTATGCTGCTCACTTGAATAATGATGCCGTGGTCACCAACACCGATGGCGCGACTACTACCAACAAGAACGGCGTTTCCCTTGACTACTCCAACAATCCGAACGTTGGCGGTGAAGGCGATACGGGTCACACCCCGGGCAACGACGTGTACGTCTACTCCTTCAAGATTGATAACACCAAGTACGCTGGCAAGAATGAGGCCGGTAACGAGCTCGCTGGCGCAGGATTCACCCTGTACAAATATGATGATACGAAGACTGGTGGCAAGGGCGATGCCGTGAAGCTTGTCTGGGATTCCACCAAGAATGCTTATCGTCCGGCTGTCTCTGACAATGCTGATGAAGCTGCCAGCGCTCAGACTGAAATCACTTCTCGTTCCGAGGATGGAGAAAAGGGTAAGTTCAACATTATCGGTCTCGACGCTGGCAAGTATGTCCTTTCCGAAACCAAGACTCCGGAAGGCTACAACACGGTTGCCGACACGACGATTGAGATTAAGGCCGAACACAAGCTTAACGAAACCGTTCCGACAGTGACCTTGACGAATTCGAAGGGTTTGGCCAACGACCTTGTCGATATGCCGGGCTCCAACCTCCCCTCCACTGGTGGCATGGGCACTGCGCTGCTGTACGTGGCCGGTATCGCCGTGTTCATGCTGGCTGGTGCGATCCTGGTGATGGCTCTGCGTCGCCGCAACGCCTGACCGGCATGGTCGGACTGTCGCTGTGCGCGGCAGTCTGATTGCGAAATCCCCAAATTCCAGATAACTGAATAGGCTGTCGTCCGTCCGGATCCACATAACGGGTCTGGACGGACAGCAGTCGCAAATCGCAATAACTGAACAATAACTTAATTCACGCATGTCGGGCTGGACTGCCTCTTATCCCTTGTAAACTGCCTCTTTTGAGAATCCAGCCCGGCTCCTTAATCGTAAGGAGCAATAGACTTCTGCCCGTGCAAAGTTGGGGGACAGACACTGAAACGTACCTGAAAATGGCCTTACTGGTGGCAAACGCCCCGACGAAGTGACCATGACGCTGCTTCGCGACGGCGAAACCTACGAAATCGTGACACTTAACGCCTCCAACGGCTGGAAACACCAGTGGAACAGGTTGACAGACGGTCATACGTGGGTAATCGTCGAAACCGACGTGCCGGATGGCTACACCATGAGCGTCGACCAAGAAAATACAACGACCACCATCACTACTCACATACTCCGCAGCAGCCGCCCCAGCCCGGCTCCAACATCGAACAAGTGGCACGGATTGCCGTGGCATCGCTTGGCGGAGGCATTATCCTATTGCTATTGGCGCGAGGCGTGCGCGGAATGCGGGATGGAAAACGCTCGGATATGGCCGGCGACAAGTAGTGCCTTAGACTGCGTGACCGGATTGTCCGATTGGTCGGACCCGGGCGAAAGATTCAGCGGAGGATTTCGCGAAAGGTAGTGGACGATGACAAGACGGAAATCTCAGGATGAGGACTGGTCCTCGCTTGAGACCGCGTCCGAAACCATGGCTGGAACAGCACGACCCGTCGCCGGCGATCCGGCTGGTGCTACCGGCGACTTCGCTGATGACGGTACCCTTGCCGGTGCCGGTACGGAAACGAACCCCCCGAGAAAGCCGAGCCGACTGCTCGACGTGCTCATCGTCATCTCTGCCGTGTTCATGATCAGCGCATTGTGCCTGATTGCATACCCGACATTCAGCGATTGGTGGAATCGTATGCACCAATCGTATGCGGTGGCTGCCTACGTGGAACAAACCGAAGATTTGTCAGGTACCGAAAAGCAGACGATGCTCGGCGAGGCGCGCGAATACAACGAGAAGTTGGCCGCGAACGGCGACCGGTGGCATATGACCGCCGAGCAGAAAAAGCTCTACAGCGAAACTCTTGACGTGACCGGTACCGGCATCATGGGGTACGTCACGATTCCACGTATCAAAGTCAAACTGCCCATCTACCACGGCACCAGCGACGGCGTGCTGCAGATCGCCGCCGGACATCTGGCTGGGTCGTCACTGCCGGTCGGCGGAGGGACAACGCATGCGGTGATCTCCGGACATACCGGACTACCGTCCGCGCGACTGCTGACCGGACTGGATGAACTCGAAAAAGGCGACACGTTCGCCTTCCACGTGCTCGACGAAACCTACACGTATAAAGTCGACCAGATTTCAGTAGTGCTACCGAACGAAATCAGCGAACTCAACATCGAATCCGGAGCCGACTATGCGACACTGATCACTTGCACTCCGTACGGCATCAACTCGCATCGACTTCTTGTGCGCGGGCATAGGATTCCGAATCCGAAAGCGTCTGATATGACGCAGTATGACGAGCCTCGGGAAATGACCGCTGTGGCAGCTTGTATGGTTGGACTGCTGGTGTGTCTGTTCGGGTGTATGCTCGTGTGGCTTGGACGATTACGGAAGCGCGGACGCCCGGTTAAGGCCGGGCTCGTTGCGGATGGCCATCATTCGTCTGGCGTGCGAAGGTAGTGCCGCCGCAGGTATCGATGCAACGTTGGCGGACGCTTGTGCTGAAGTCGGTTGGGTAGTATCAGGCGAAGAAGGAGAGTGACATGCAAGGTGATGCGGGAAAGAGCCGTGTGGAGCCTGAATTGAGTGAGGGCGGACAAAACGCGGCGAGCGTAGGTCAGGCTGACACGAAGGCGGATCGCCTATTCGGGCCGAATCCGAGTGGGCTGGATGAATCGCCTCACGGTATGATGGTGCTGGTGATTGTCGGCATGATCGTCGGCCTGTTGTCCGGCATGTTCGGCATCGGCGGCGGTACGGTGATCGTGCCCGCACTGGTGTGGCTCGGACTGTCGCAACGCCATGCGGCGGCGACCTCCATGCTGGCGATCGTACCGACGTCGATTTCCGGTGTGATTTCCTATGCGCACAATGGCAACGTCGACTGGGTCGCGGCCGCGCTGCTGTTCGTTGGCATGTTCGCCGGCGGACAGTTTGGTAGCTGGCTGTTGTCGCGGTTGCCGGAACTCGTACTGCGGTGGGTGTTCGTGGTGTTTCTGATATTCGTAACCGCCAATCAGGTGATTTTTACGCCGTCGCGGGACCAACGGATCTCCATGAGTGTGGTGACGGGCATCGGGCTGGTGCTGTTGGGCGTGGTCATCGGCACTTTGGCCGGGTTGCTGGGTATCGGCGGCGGCGCACTGGCCGTGCCGGCATTGTCGATACTGTTCGGGGCATCCGATCTGATTGCGCGCGGTACTTCGCTGCTTGCCATGTTCCCGAACTCGATTACCACCAGTGTGGCGAATATGAAACGTAAGTTGGTGCACATCAAGGCCGGGCTGATTATCGGCGTCATAGCTGCGCTGACCACACCTTTCGGCACATGGGTCGCCGGAGCGGTCTCGCCGCGTGCCGGAGCCATCATGTTCGCGGCCTACCTGTGCGTGTTATTGGTCCGCAGCTTCTTCGTGGCCGTCAAAGCCACTCGTGCGGCTCGTGGTTCCCGCGCATAGTTTCGGTCAATGCCGGTCCAGAAGGCCCGCGCCAAGATCGGTTGGCGAGGTCGGGCATCCGTCTGTGAAACACCCGTATCTACAGTAAAGGCGTAGTTCGTGGCTTTGCGGTCGAGCCGCGTACCTGTAGTTGAACCGGGAACGTCTCGAACGGTTTGGGGACGGGTCGTCCTTCAATCAGATCCAGCGCTTTCCTTGCGGCTGCGACGGCCATATCATGCGGCCGTTGCCGGACGGTGGTTAATTGGGCTTCTTCGGCGAACGCGCTGTCATCGAAACCTGTCACGGAAATATCCAATGGGATGGATAGCCCGCTTCGTTGAAGACGGAAGAACAGCGGGATAGCCTACGAATCCTGGTGGAAGCATAGGGCCGTGAGCGGATTGTCCTGCGCCATCATTTCGGAGATCGCGGCATCGATGATGTTGTCGTTCTTCTGCACGGCCAGTGTGCGCGCATTCATGCCATCGATGGTGCCGCAGGCTTCTTGAAATCCAGTGATGCGGTTGTATGAACTGAAACCGAGCGTAGATGAGAAGCTCTCATAGAGGTACAGAAGATTGCGATGCCCTAGTTTGGCAAGATGCCGCACGATGAGCTTAATGCCTTCCTTGTCGTCGATGCCAACAGTCGCATCGAAGCCCTCGCTGGTGGTGTTGACTCCGACAATCGGTATTTTGGCGGTGCCGAGACGCTTTACTTCGTCTGGGCTGATGCCGAAAGAGGATAAGAACACGGCATCTGCGTTGTTGCGGACGGGCAGCTCTTCGAAGAATGCATCGCGTGCCTCGGCCCCTTCGATGGGGTAGATGACGAGATCGTAGCCGGCGTCGCGTAAGACGTCGTTGAGTCCGGCGATAATCTCTGCCGTGAACCATTCGATGGCATGACTGCCGATTAGCAATGCAACACGGTAGGTGCGTCCTGATTTGAGGATTCCCGCCGATCGGGAGATGCTGAAATTCAGCGCATCGGCTGCGGCCTGCACTTTGATGCGAGTTGCTTCGGATACCTGCTCAGGGTGCGCGAAGGTGCGCGACACCGTCGCGTTGGATACGCCGGCTTTGAGTGCTACGTCGCCGATACTCGCCTTCATGGTGCCTCCGAATGATTCGTGATGCTTGTTTCACTCTGCCGCTGCTCAAATCAACCACCTTATTCATCGTCATCACGTCGCTTATCAGCTATCTGCAGGCATATGTGCAGATTCTCGTCATGACCGAAGGCGGGCCGGGAACATCGACCTACACCATCAGCTATCTCATCTTCGATCAGGCATTCCAGAAATATAACTTCGGAGTCGCGTCGGCGCAGGCGGTCATCCTCTTCCTCTTTACCGGCGTGCTGACCCTCATCATGTTCAAGATTTCGGGAGAATCGGAGGACCTGGCATGAAAAATCGCAGAATCGGCGGCATCATCCTCACGGCGTTATTGTTCGCCGTCGCCCTGATCACCATCGTTCCTTTCATCTGGATGTTTATCTCGTCATTTGCACCGAACAGCGAGATCGTCAAGGTGACCGGAGGGCTGTTCCCCAAGCCATCCACACTTGCCAACTATGTGAGTATCCAGGAAAAATTCAATTTCCTGCGCTTGTTCATCAACTCTCTGGTCGTAGCGGGTCTGAAAACCGGCATTGCGATTTATACCAGTGCCGTGCTCGGCTACGTGTTTTCCAAAATGCGCTTCCGTGGCCGTAACCTGCTCTTCGGCGTCGTCATGAGCACCATGATGATCCCATGGGCCGTAACCATCATCCCGCAGTACGAGATGTTCACCAACTGGGGTTTGCAAGACACCTACACGTCCCTCGTGTTGCCCGGCATGATAAGCGCGTTCGGCATCTTCCTGTTCCGCCAATCCATCTCCGGCATCGCGACTGGCAGTGGCAAGTAAAGTGGGAAACACCATGACAAGCAACGTATTCATCGACTATGTACGCAATGCACGACCGTGCATGCGCGACGCGACAGTCCTACAGGGAAAGCATTGGAGGATCGGCATCCTCACCGAATCCCTCATTCGGCTCGAATGGTCCGATTCAGGCGAGTTTGAGGATCGGTTGACGCAGATGGCCGTCAATCGCGACTTTGGAGCCGATCCGGAATTCACCGTAACGCATCGTAACGGGCTGCTCATCGTCGATACCCCTGCACTCTACCTGACCTACGACGGCAAACCGTTCAGCAAGGAAGGGCTGAGCATCGTCGTCAAAGGCGTCTCCGATACTCAGTTCAATACTTGGCATTACGGCGATGCGCCTCTGCACAATCTCAAAGGTACCGCGCGTACACTCGACGAGGCTGATGGCGAAATCGCGTTGGATGACGGTGTACTCTCACGTGACGGTTGGGCTGTGATCGATGATTCCGGATCGAACGTCATCGTCGAGGCCGATGAAGTCGACGGCAAGACGAATCCGCTCGGCACTTGGGTTAGGCCAAGAGATCATGCGGAAATCGACATCTATTTCTTCGGATATGGGCGTCGTTACATCGAAGCTGTGCAGGACTTCTATACGCTGGCTGGACCGACCCCGTTGCTGCCGCGCTATGCGCTTGGCAACTGGTGGAGTCGCTACTACCGTTACACGCAGACGGAATACCTGGAACTGATGGATCGGTTCAAGAATGAGGGTATCCCGTTCACCACGTCGGTCATCGATATGGATTGGCATCGTGTCGATGACGTGAATCCGAAATATGGTTCCGGCTGGACCGGCTATTCGTGGAACAGTCAGCTATTCCCGGATCATTGTGCATTTCTGCGCAGTCTGCACGAACGCGGGCTGAAGGCCACATTGAACGTGCATCCGCGCGACGGCATACGTGCGTACGAGGACGATTACGAAACGGTCGCCAAACGTGTCGGCATTGACCCCACGACCGGGGAGGCTGCGGAATTCGACCTGACCAATCCGGACTTCGTCGATGCATATCTTGACATGCATCACCGTATGGAAGATGAGGGCGTCGACTTCTGGTGGCTCGACTGGCAACAGGGCGGTGTGACCCGACAGCCGGGACTTGACCCGCTGTGGGTGCTCAATCACATGCACTATCTGGATTCCGGGCGCGACGGCCGCTGGCCATTGACCTTCTCCCGTTACGCCGGTCCCGGTTCGCATCGCTATCCGGTAGGCTTCTCCGGCGACACCATCGTCACATGGGAGTCATTGCAATTCCAGCCATATTTCACCGCGGCCGCATCGAACATCGGCTATGGCTGGTGGAGTCATGACATCGGTGGGCATATGTGTGGCTACCGTAATGAACATCTAGAGGCCCGTTGGTACCAGTTGGGCACATTCAGCCCGATTAACCGCCTGCATTCAAGCAGCTCGCCGTTCACCGGCAAGGAGCCATGGAATTTTTCCGGCGATGTGCATGCGGCCATGGTCGCCTCACTGAGACTGCGCCATATGCTGCTGCCGTACTTGTACACGATGAACTATCGTGCGGCGCTTGACGGACGGCCGCTAGTCGAACCGATGTATTAGAGCGAACCGAACAATCCGCAAGCCTACGAAGTGCCAGACGAATTCCGATTCGGTACCGAACTGCTGGTGGCACCCATCGTGACCGATGACGATCCGACGGCACAGCGTGGCAGGACTGAAGCATGGTTGCCGCAAGGCGAATGGTACGACTTCTTCGATGGACGGCGCTATGTCTCCGATAACGCGTCCGGGCGGCGACTTGAAGTGTGGCGCGCGCTTGACCGCATACCTGTGTTCGCTAAAGCGGGTGGCATCATTCCGTTGCAGGAACTTGCAATCGGTGACGATGTCAACGACCTTCGCAATCCCTCGGCCCTGCGCGTGCTGGTTTTCCCCGGTGCGGACGGAACTTTCACGTTGCGTGAGGATGATGGAATCGTATCCTGCGCGAGACGTGCGCATATCGCGGATACGATGATGACGTTCGATTGGCGTGTCGACATTGCTGATAGTGCCAAGGATGGTGACGCTACCGGATCCGGCGGCAGTCGGTTCGAGATTTCACCGGTTGACGGAGCTGTCGAATCCGTGCCGGAACGACGCGATTGGACGATTGTGTTCCGTGGCGTCTCGCCGGTTGGGGCCGGTGAACTGCAGATTACCATCAACGGCATCGCCTGCGAGACGGCTGAGATTGCATACGATGAACAGACGCTGAGCCTGTCCGTCGCTGTACATGACGTGCCTTCAACTGCTCGGCTGAGTGTCATCGTTCCAAAAGGTTTGTCCGTCGCGGATAATCCGATTGACAAGGATGTACTTGATGCGCTGCTACATGCACAGATGCCGTATATCACCAAAGAGCATGCGTTACAGGCAATCCGAGAACAAGGCGTCCGAGCGGTTGGCACCTTGCGCACGCTCGACGGCAAACCACGCTTCAGCAAGGAACCGTTCGTCGCATACGGCATGCCCGACGCGGTAAACGGCGTCTTGGAGGAGATTCTGTTGCGTAGCTGATAAGCATGCTAGGGGCATCCGCCATATGCGATGAATCAGCGGTCGATATCATATAAGCGAGTCAACGGGTCTGCGACTTCCTCATAACAGGGGAGTCACAGACCCGTTTTGTGATGGTAGGGAAGTTATTCACTTTGGCAGGCTCAGAATTCATCTGCCGTTAGGGTGCGAATTGAACTGCGTTGGTTTTGCATGCTTAGCGTGGGTGATGGAAACGCAAGATTCCGCAACATTAAGGCGCGGAAAGGTTCCGCGTGCAGAAGAAAGAAGAACACATGGGCAAGCACAAGGCTCTTCAGGGCGCCATCGCGGCGTTCGCCTCCGTCGCCACGCTCGGCGCGCTCGCCGTACCGGCGCTCGCTGACAGCGCATCCACCTACAGTCCGAACGGCAAATCCGTGACCGAACTGGCCCAGCATGGCGGCGCACAACGCATCGCAGCAATCGGCAACAAGTCCGCCAAGAATGTCGTCCTGTTCATCGGCGACGGCATGGGCGACTCCGAAATCACCGTGGCACGTAACTATCTCAAGGGTGTCAACGGCCATTTCGACGGTCTTGACGCGGTAGGTCAGCCCGGTGCGCTCGACGACGTGGAAGCCGGCGCCGGACAGTACACGACCTTCTCGCTCGGTTCCAACAGCTCCGACAGCGCCGTCGGTAAGGACGGTAAGGGCAATCTGAACGCCAATTCGAATCCTGGCAAGATTACCGCAGTCACCGACTCCTCCGCATCCGGTTCTGCTTGGGCAACCGGTACCAAGACCTACAACAACGCGGTGGATGTCGACGTGTATGGCAATCCACAGCTCAATCTGTTCGAACTCGCCAAGGCTGCAGGCAAGGCGACCGGCAACGTGACCACCGCGGAAATCCAGGACGCCACTCCGGCCGTACTGGAATCACATTCCTCCGAGCGTGGCTGCTACGGTCCGCAGGGCAAGACCGACGGTTCCTCTAATGATGCTGCGAAGCGTTGCCTCGTGAACCAGCTTAAGGAGAACGGCGGCATCGGCTCCATCTCCGAGCAGCTGCTCGACACCCGCGCCGACGTGACCATCGGCGGTGGTTCCAAGTACTTCCGCCAGACCGTACAGGGCGGCGAATATGCGGGTAAGACCGTGTGGGAACAGGCCAAGGAGATGGGCTACCAGACCGTCGAAAACGATCCGGCGGCTATGAACGCGCTTGAATACAAGGAAGGCCAGCCGGTACTCGCGCTGATGAGCGATGGCAATATGCCGACCAAGTTCAACGCGTCGAAGGCGACCGCCAAGGATCCGTCCAAGGACGCCAATCCGACCGTGTGCACCGTGAACGATCAGTGGCTCGGCAACCAGGGCTCCTCGCTCAAGGACATGTCCAAGAAGGCACTCGAACTGCTCAATGCCAATCCAGCCAGCCAATCCAACGGTTTCTTCCTGCAGATCGAGGGCGCTTCGATCGACAAGCAGGATCATGCCGGCAACGCCTGTGGACAGATCGGTGAGACCGATGACTTCGATCAGGCCATCTCCTACGTGCTGCAGAACGTTGATCTTTCCGACACGCTCGTGATCGTCACCGCCGACCACGCCCACACCTCGCAGATTCTCAACGCTCAGCCGGCCTATGCGCTCTCCACCGTGCTCAAGACCGCCGACGGCAACAACATGGTCGTCTCCTACGGCACCGCTCAGGAGGACTCCCGCGATGAGGAAGGCGGCTACAACGGTGGTGACATGGAACACACCGGCACCCAGCTGCGCATAGCGGCATCTGGTCCGGGCGCCCAGCGTGTGATCGGCTTGACCGATCAGACCGACAACTTCTACACCATCGCCGGCGCGCTCGGCCTGGCCACCACCACCGACCAGCAGAAGGCATTGTCCAACAACGCCGAAGTCAAGGTCGCCACCGAAAACGGCTCGTATGCCGCCGACGCGACGGGCTTCAACGGTGATGCCGTGCTCAGCTATGAGCTGAAGGACAAATCGGGCAATGTGATCGCCGCTTCCGATTCCACCACTCCGCTCTCCGGTGTGCGAGTCAAGACCGCGCAGACCACCGCGATCGCACTCGACAAGGTGGCCGAAGGCAACGAATATACGCTTACCGTCACCGGACGCCAGTCCGGCAAGAGCGTGACCGTCGACTTCCAGGCTCCGGCCGCCGGTTCTTCTGACAAGAACGCCGACAAGAATGCCGACAAGAACGGTGTGATCGCTTCCGGCAAGGTCAACAACAATCCGAAGGCCGACGGCTCGCCGCTCGGTGAGACCGGTACCGCGGTGGCCGTCGTCGCGATCGCAGTGGCCATGTTGGCCGCCATTGCGATGATCATCAAGACAGTGAAGATCACCCGCTGATCCAGGTCGCCCATCCTTTTCCCAAACTACCGACGCTTAGTGCCCTCTAAGCGTCGGTAGTTTGGGTTGTTTTTTCAATCTGCCGACGGTGAGATGAGCATGGGCGTCGGTAGTTTGAGGCGTTCTCAATCTGCCGACGGTGAGGTGGTCGTCAGGGTCGGTAGTTTGGGTTGTTTTTTCAATCTGCCGACGGTGAGATGAGCATGGGCGTCGGTAGATTGAGGGGATCGACAAAGTTGAGCGAAGGTGGCTCAAGAATTTTTGTGGATTCGGGAATAAAAAGTTGCGTTCAAAAGTTGAGTGGTGTAGGCTCAAGTTTTGGAAAGCGCGAGAGACGGCAATCCGGGACTCGAGCGAAGAACGAAAGAACGTATAGCGAACCTAATCTGCAAAGGAGATAAGTTATGGGACGCGCAGTTGGCATCGATTTGGGTACTACCAATTCCTGCATCGCAACTCTTGAAGGTGGCCAGCCCACCGTTATCGTGAACGCCGAGGGCGCTCGCACCACTCCGTCGGTCGTGGCATTCAGCAAGTCCGGCGAGATTCTGGTCGGCGAGGTCGCCAAGCGTCAGGCCGTGACCAACGTCGATCGCACCATCAGCTCCGTCAAGCGCCACATGGGCACTGACTGGACCGTTGAGATCGACGGCAAGAAGTGGACTCCTCAGGAGATTTCCGCACAGGTGCTGATGAAGCTCAAGCGCGACGCCGAAGCCTACCTGGGCGAGCCGGTCACCGACGCCGTGATCACCTGCCCGGCATACTTCAACGACGCCCAGCGTCAGGCGACCAAGGACGCCGGCACCATCGCTGGCCTGAACGTGCTGCGTATCATCAACGAGCCGACCGCAGCCGCACTGGCCTACGGTCTTGAAAAGGGCAAGGAAGACGAGCGCATCCTGGTCTTCGATCTGGGTGGCGGCACCTTCGATGTGTCTCTGCTGGAAATCGGCAAGGACGACGACGGCTTCTCCACCATTCAGGTGCAGGCCACCAACGGCGACAATCATTTGGGCGGCGACGACTGGGATCAGAAGATCATCGACTGGCTCGTCGGCGAAGTCAAGAACAAGTATGGCGTTGACCTGAGCAAGGACAAGATCGCTCTGCAGCGTCTGAAGGAAGCCGCCGAGCAGGCCAAGAAGGAGCTGAGCTCCTCGACCAGCACCAGCATTTCCATGCAGTATCTGGCCATGACCCCTGACGGCACTCCGGTGCATCTGGACGAAACCCTGACCCGCGCCCACTTCGAGGAAATGACCTCCGATCTGCTGGGCCGTTGCCGCACTCCGTTCAACAACGTGCTGGCCGACGCCGGCATTGGTGTGAGCGACATCGACCATGTGGTCCTCGTCGGCGGCTCCACTCGTATGCCGGCCGTCAAGGAGCTGGTCAAGGAGCTCACCGGCGGTAAGGAAGCCAATCAGTCCGTGAACCCGGATGAGGTCGTGGCCGTCGGCGCTGCCGTACAGTCCGGCGTCATCAAGGGCGACCGTAAGGACGTGCTGCTCATCGACGTGACCCCGCTGTCCCTCGGCATCGAAACCAAGGGTGGCATCATGACCAAGCTCATCGATCGCAACACCGCCATCCCGACCAAGCGCTCGGAAGTCTTCTCCACTGCGGAAGACAATCAGCCGTCCGTGCTCATCCAGGTCTATCAGGGCGAACGTGAGTTCGCTCGCGATAACAAGCCGCTGGGCACCTTCGAACTGACCGGTATCGCGCCGGCACCGCGTGGCGTCCCGCAGATCGAAGTCACCTTCGACATCGACGCCAACGGTATCGTGCACGTGTCCGCCAAGGACAAGGGCACTGGCAAGGAGCAGTCCATGACCATCACCGGCGGCTCCGGCCTGCCGAAGGATGAGATCGATCGCATGGTCAAGGAGGCCGAAGCCCACGAGGCCGAAGACAAGAAGCGCAAGGAGGATGCCGAGACCCGCAACCAGGCCGAATCCTTCGCCTACCAGACCGAGAAGCTCGTCAACGACAACAAGGACAAGCTCTCCGACGATGTGGCCAAGGAAGTCACCGACAAGGTCAACGAGCTTAAGGAAGCCCTGAAGGGTGAGGACATCGAGAAGATTAAGACCGCCCAGAGCGAGCTGATGACCTCCGCCCAGAAGATCGGTCAGGCCCTCTACGCCCAGCAGGGTGCCGCCGACGCCGCGGGTGCGGCCGGAGCGGGTGCTGCCGGTGCCGCAGGTGCAGGTGCCGCTGACGATGACGTTGTTGACGCCGAAGTCGTGGACGATGACGACAAGGACAACAAGTAATCATGTCCGACTTCAACAAGGACGAGTATCTGAACGATCTGCCTGATATGGACAACCTGTCCGGGCAGACCGCTCCCTCCGGCACCGGCCCAGCGGCGGATGACGCTGCCGCCGGTGCCCCCGAGTCGGCCGCTGCCGATACGTCGGCCGACTCGGCACAGGCTGAGGGTTCCGCCACCGCTGCAAACGCCGAAGACGCCGCTGCCGACGACACCCTGACCCCGCTGGGCCAGGCCAAGAAGGAAGCCGCGGAATATCTTGAGGCTCTCCAGCGTGAGCGTGCGGAATTCATCAACTTCCGCAATCGTGCGCAGAAGGAGCAGGATCGCTTCCGTCAGCACGGCATCATCGACGTACTTACTGCGTTACTGCCGGCTCTTGACGACATCGACCGCATCCGCGAGCATAGCGAGATGGACGACTCCTTCAAGGCCGTATCCGCAAAGATCGACAAGGCTTTCGAGAAGTTCGGCGTCGAGAAGTTCGGCGAAAAAGGCGAGGACTTCGATCCGACCAAGCACGATGCGATTCTGCACAAGCCGGATCCGACCGCCGAGAAGGAAACCGTCGATACCGTGGTGGAAGCCGGCTACCGCATCGGCGACCGTGTGATTCGCGCGGCCCGTGTGGTCGTGGCTTCCCCGCAGGGCTAAAGTCAGCTACCTCACGAAAGGAGGCACATCATGGCTGAGAATGAATGGCTGAGCAAAGACTTCTACAAGGTCCTCGGTGTCTCCAAGGAGGCCACCGACGACGAGATCACCAAGGCATACCGCAAGCTGGCGCGCAAGTATCATCCTGATCTGAACAAGACCAAGGAAGCCGAGGAAAAGTTCAAGGACATTTCCGAGGCGTACGACGTGCTGAACAACAAGGAAAGCCGCCAGAAGTATGACGCCATCCGCCAGTTCGGCATGGGTGGCGCGCGTTTCGCCGGCGGCTCCGGTGCGGGCGGCTTCGACGCGAGCGGTTTCTCCGACATCTTCGGATCGATGTTCGGCGGTACCGGCATGGGAGGCAACGGGTCGCGCATCCGTTTCCAGACCAACGGCGGCAATCCGAATCTCAACGACATCTTCTCGATGTTCGGCGGAGCCGCGGGCCAGGGCGCAGGAGCGTATGGCGCTGGCGCGGGTAGCCCTTACGGCGCCTACGAACAGGCCGTGCAGCCTGAGGATGGCGAGGATCGTAATTCCAAGATCAACCTGACTTTCCGTCAGGCGGTCAAGGGGGCGACGGTATCCCTGAGTGCCGGTGGCAAGAAGTTCAAGACGCATATCCCCGCCGGTGTGAAGGATGGTCAGAAAATCCGTCTTGCCGGCAAGGGCAAGCCTGGGCGCAACGGCGGCAAGAACGGCGATCTGTATCTGCAGATTTCCGTCGCCGAGGATCCGAAGTTCACCATGCGCAAGCGTGACATCATCATGGCCTTGCCGATTACGGTCGGACAGGCTGTCGCCGGTGCGAAGGTGAGCGCCAAAGACATCGACGGCAACGAAGTCACTTTCAAGGTGCCGGCCGGCTCTTCGAGCGGTACCGAAGTGCGCCTTTCCGGTAAGGGCGTAGCCAATCCGCGCGGCGACGGTGATCTGATCGGTCGTGTGGAAATACGCATTCCCGACAGGCCGGGCCTTGCGGTCAAGCGCGCTGCGAAGGAGTTCGACAAGGCGTGCGGTGACTTCGCCGATGAGCTCGCCAAGGAGCGCTGAGTATCATGGCACGGTCACGCGTGGAGCAGCAGGTTCGCCAGCTGTATGAGATGTGTGCCGTCGCGATTGTGGCCGGCAGGGCTGATTTGGACGGTGCCGATGAAGTCGGATTCGACATCGAACTGCCGGTGTTCACGGTCGGCCGTGCCGCCGAGCTGGCGAATGTGCATCCGCAGACGCTACGGCAGTATGATCGCCTCGGGCTGGTCGTGCCGCGGCGTACGGGAGGCGGTGCCCGTCGATACTCGTTGCGGGACGTATTCCGCCTTGTGCAGGCGCAGCAGCTCAGTCAGGAAGAGGGCATCAATCTGGCTGGAATCACGCGGATCCTCGAACTTGAAGAGGAGAATCGTGAACTGCGCCGACAGGTGGAGCGGTTGCGCAAGCCGGCCGGCTCCAGCGTATTCGCGGCTGACGCGGACGGTGGCATCGTGGAAATCGAACGTTCTCGCAGGGCTCGCATGTGGCGGCGGCAGATTCATGTCAATACACGCGAATTGCCATCCGGACGGAGCGGATCGGGTGAAGACGAGGAGTCCAAATCCATGGTGATTTGGGGAATTCGTTAAAGTTGACAGCAGATTTTCGGAAAACATTCAAAACTGGGCATGCCTGACGGGGTGATGCCCAGTTTTGTTATATAGTGGGCCAAAATAACCCCTACTATTTGACATGATGTCGTTATTGTGAGAAATAATAGTGTTTATCCGTATTTCGGCTGTTTTTCTTACGATGAGTCGATTGATTCGTAGAATATAGTTCGATTTCCCGAAGGAGATTCGGGGATGGGCGACCTTACGGTGTGTGGAACGAGGAGTTAGGAGCGAACAGTGCCAAGAGTTGCGTTCACTGCCAAGACCCGGAAATATCTCGGGACTCTGGATGCCGTGGAATCGGTCACCCAGTATCGTATTTGCTATTCGAAGGAATTCCGTGACGACTGCATGAGGCGATATGCCGAAGGTGGTTCACCTGCGGCGATTTTCCGCGAGGCCGGGCTTGATCCGAAAATCATCGGGTACAAGCGTGTGGAACGTTGCATTGCCCGCTGGAAGGCGGAGGATGCCGCGAAGGCCGAGCAGGAGCAAAGCGACGCGGAAAAGAACGACGACGCTGAAGAGTAGTCGCAGCGTAATTGACACGGAATCGTTCCGCAGGGTGGCAAATCCTGCGGAACGATTCCGTATTGGGTCCTTGATGAGGCGTCACTGTCTTCGGCTGCGTTGGGCGCACGACGGCATGGTCGCGCTGGTCTGCTGAAATAGTCATGGTATTAAGGAGGGAATGTCATGACTGTTTCGAATGGTGCGGGCGATAACGGGCTGCTGCTGAAGGCCGTGTTCTGGGACATGGATGGCACGCTGATTGATTCCGAACCGTATTGGCACGAGGGGGAGCTGAAGATCGCGGCCGAACATGGCGGCTACTGGGATGAGGACTTGGCCTGGCAGGGTTCCGGTACGCCGGTGCCAGACGTGGCGCGTCGTATGGTGGAGCATGGCTGTCAGCTGTCGATCGAGGAGATCGGCAAAGGCATGATTGATTATGTCGCACAGAAGGAATTCGAAAGGATTCCCTGGATCGCCGGTGTCGAGGATATGCTGCGTTCGTTGGCTGCCGCAGGTGTGCCGTCAATGTTGGTGACGACGTCGCCTCGTCATCTTGCGCAGAATCTGGTCGATCAGGCGCCGGCCGGAGTGTTTGCCGGATTCGTGTGCGGCGATGATGACGTTGCGAAGAAACCGTCGCCGGAACCGTATTTGGAGGCGGGTCGGCGTCTCGGCATCGCGCCGGAGGATATGCGATATTGCATTGCGATTGAGGACTCGATGAGCGGCCTGCGTTCCGCCGTCGCCTCCGGTGCCACCACGATCGGTCAGACCGGTTTCATGCAGCTCGACAATTCGAACGGCCCGCAATTCGCATCGATCAAGGGATATGACGGCATCACCGCCGACGTACTTGATGCCTATGTGCGTCAGCGCGTCGGTGCGTGAATCCGGCCTCCGAGTTCTCTGATTTGTGTTGGACTCATTTATCCCACTAGGTAGAATATCGTACCATTCAGAGAGAAACAGCTTTAAGGAGCTTGAAGCTCGCCTCTTTTCGAAGTAATGTCATTCGATATGTTAATCGGTTGACATATCGAGCTATGACGTGTATGGTGGTCCATGTCAGGATAACCAAATCGATTGCATGTGAGGTAATTCTCATGTTGGTCGACGGGAAAATATAATTTACAGGGCAGTTCAACGTGGTTTTGTGCTGCAAATTATGTTAACCGGTTGAAATATCAAATGTTTGGTATTCCCCGGCATGGAAAGGATGAAACCTTACGGGTCCATGAAAGCGAGGAAGCGTCATGAAGAGAAATGTGTTGATGACGGCGGTGTCAGCAACAGCGGCGACCGTAATGATGATGGGCATGTTGTCCGGATGCGGCGAAACGTCGAATTCCACGAAGGATGATAGCGGCGCCACGGTGATTAAGTTTGGTATTAACGTCGCTAATCCCGCCAAGCAGGAACCAGCGACCAATGCGATTGTAGAAGCTTTTAACAAGGCAAACAAAGGTAAGTACAAAGTCGAATTCGAAGCGGCAGACACCGAATCCCATAATAAAAATATGAAGTTGGAGGCCTCTGACGGAACGCTTCCTCAAGTGTTTTGGGTAGAGGGCAGTCAGGTTACTGAATTCAATGAATCCGGCGTACTGCTGGATTTGAAAGACTTTCTCGACCAGAATGCCGACGTAAAAGCCGCTTTGAATGGCTCCGAGGCAGCTTTCCAAGATGATTCCGGTGTCCAGTATGGACTTCCGTATCAAAGTAACATACAGGGTATCTTCTATAACAAAGACCTGTTTGATAAGGCAGGGGTCGCATATCCCACCGACGACACCACATATGATGAATTTCTGGAAATGGTCGCCAAGCTTAAGAACAGTGGCGTTACTCCGCTTGCCATTGGCAGCAAGAACAGTTCCTTCGCCATGTGGGAATTCAACTTATGGCTGGCAAGGTACGGATGGCCAGATTTCATTCAGGATATTCTTGACGGCAAACAGAAGTTTGACAACGATGACCTGATTAAGGCGTTTACCAAGATTCAGGGACTCTCGAATGCCGGTGCATTCCCGGAAAACATGTCGACCATCGAATATTTCGATGCTAAGCAACAGTTTGATGAGGGCAAGGCCGCCATGTTTGGCAGCGGACAATGGGATTGCACTGAATTTGATAAGAATCTTGGAGATAAGGTTGGTTTTTGGTGGGGGCCGACCTTTGCCGACACGAAATACAGCCAAAAACTTGATATGAAAGTTCCCTCCGCACCGATTGCGGTAAGTGCCACCGTAAACGACAATGATGATGTCAAGGCCGCTACATACTCATTCCTTAAGTTCTATTACAGCAGGGAAGCCGCCGAACTCTCGTATGAAAACTCTATGTTCCCCGCGACTTCATACGAGGGACTAACCCCGAGCGCGGATAAATATTCGATGTCCGCGATGGTTGATGCCTTGTCCAACGGTTACAAGTCACCGGTTTCCGCACCGGATCTGACAGTGCCATCGAGTGTACAGCAGTCTCTGTATGACGGCCTGTTTGGCGTAATGCAAGGGACCTACTCCCCTCAGGAGGCGCTTGCCAAGATGGATGACGCTCTCGAGAACAGCAAGTAACCCTTGTACTCCCCAACATTGCATGCATCTGCCGGGCAGAGAAATGAACGACGGTGATTATTCACTGCCCGGCGGTACTTGAAATTACGTGGCAGGAAGTTGTTAATATGCACTGGTTGAGCAAAACACGTTACAAGATAGGGTTCCTAATCCCGACACTTCTGGCGTACACGGTATTCATTGTGTTGCCGATAATCATCGCCATTGGTTATAGTTTCACCAAATATTCCGGCATAGGAAAAGCGCGTTTCAACGGTTTGACGAATTACATCAGGCTTTTCCGCGACAAGGTCTTTTGGAAATCGTTGCAGAACACAGTGGTCATCTTTGTGGTGGCGTCGGTGCTGCTCCTCGTTCTGTCCTTCCTGCTGGCACTGTTGCTGAACAATAAACTCAAGCTTGTCGATACTTCCAAAGCGCTGATATTCTCCCCGGCAATCATCGCCCCAATCATCGTCGGCATTATTTGGGTATATATTCTTGATCCCAAAATCGGTGTCATCAATGGCGTACTCAGAGCGATCGGAGCCGGTTCCCTAGCCCGGCAGTGGATTGGCGGTACTGTTCTTTCCCCTTACAGCATTTCCGTCATCTATTTCTGGCAGCAGCTCGGGTACCTTACTACCATCTTCATCGCCGGTCTTAAGATGATTCCCGAGGAAGTGCTTGAGGCGGTGAGAGTCGACGGGGCCAACGCTCGACAGCGTGTCTGGCACGTTATTATTCCCATGATGAGACCGACCATTTCCACGGTCGTAGTACTCATTATCACTGGAATATTCAAGATTTTCGAAATTGTACAGCAAACTACGGGAGGAGGGCCGAACCATATGTCTGAGACTCTGGTCACTTACAGTTATTCGGTAACGTTCCAGAGTAGCGACTATGGCTACGGTATGTCCGTTGCCACGGTAACATTCCTGATTTCCCTAGGGATCACCGGTCTGTACTTCCTTTTCAGTAGGGAAAGGGGCTGATAGCCATGATGTCCAAAAAGACGAGGATGGTGCTCCACACCGTGATGGCATTGGTCACTATACTCATGGTGTTCCCGTTCCTGTGGATGCTCATGATGTCGTTTAAGACGAATTCCGAAATCATATCGAATCCACTGGCTTGGCCAAAGACCTTGAATTGGAGCAACTATCGCAATGCACTCCATACCTTGAACTATCCGAGGCTGTATGCCAATACGTTCATTGTATGCGCGGTCTCAATCGTCATTGAACTGGTCATTACTTTCCTAAGCTCATTCGCCTTGGCTCGCATGACCTATAGGCGACCCAATCTAACGAAGGCCATCTATGCGTTCCTGATTGCAGGACTGAGCGTCTCACCGTTCATTCTGCTGTTCCCTGTCTATAAGATTAATTTGTTCTTTGGCTTGAGAGAACAGTGGGCGCTGGTGTTTCCGTATGTTGCGTCATCGATTTCCTTCAACACGTTGCTTTTTGTCGGTTATCTGAAGGCTCTGCCGGTAGAGATTGACGAAGCGGCGATTATTGATGGATGTTCGATATGGGACTTAATGATCAAGGTAATTCTGCCGATGACCAAACCGGTGATTGCCACTGTGGTGATTTTCAATGTGCTGTATATCTGGAATGAATACCCGTTTGCATCGGTGATGTTGCGTAGTCAAAATGATTACACCCTATCCATGGGAGCATCCTTCTTTAAGGGCACGTACACGGTTGATTATGGAGGCATTGTTGCCTCAAGCGTGATGATCATCATTCCAGAGCTCGTCTTTTATGGATTGTTCCAGAAAAAGATCGTAGGTGGCATGGTAGCTGGTGCCGTCAAGGGCTGAGAAATCAGCAATGAATTTAAAAATAAACAATATCGAAGGAGATAATCATGAGTGAAATCACTGGTCTTTTCAAGGACCTCACTAAGGTGAAGCATGCTCGTAACGGTAGGTTGGCCAGTTGGGACCAGCGGGGAAAGAACCAAGATTACTGGGAGATTCCTGCGGGAGAGAGCATTACCTTGGGAGAAATCGAAGGTCCGGGTTGCATCACCCATATGTGGATGACCTCTTCATGTCGCAAGGTGGTGGCACCGAGTATCCTTGACCCGGAATTAAACGCTTCGGCGGCTCCGGTGATGGAGATTCACCCGGCACTCGGTGTAATCTGGGACGCCTACGATCCTTTCTATTACCGCAAGGCGCTTATCAAGATCACATGGGATGACCAAGACACCCCAAGCGTGTTGGTGCCGTTCGGAGATTTCTTCTGCATAGGCAACAGCTACCCTGGCAACTTCTCATCACTGCCGTTTAATGTGTCGCTCAAGCCGGAGGAAGCAGGAAAGTTTGGTGCACCCTGCTCCGTATCATGTTATTTCCCGATGCCTTTCAATAAGAAGGCGAAGATTGAAATCGTCAATGATAACGAGTTGCCGTTCATTCTGTACTTCAACATCGACTATGAAATGTACGGCGAGCCTCTGCCGGAGGATACCGCTTACTTCCATGCGGCATGGCATCGCGAAAACCCATGCAATGGCTGGGGACCGGAATTGCAGGTCAATTCGCCGGAAGTCAATAACGTCACGAACTTCAAAGGAGAGAACAACTATACGGTGTTGGATGTCGAGGGGACAGGCCACTACGTTGGCTGTAATCTCACGGTCAAGCACTTCCAAGGAAGTTGGTGGGGAGAAGGCAACGATATGTTCTTCATCGATGGTGAGGAATATCCGAGTTTGAACGGCACCGGCACTGAGGATTATTTCAACCATGCCTGGGGTATGCAGCGCAATGCGTATCCATTCTTCGGCACTATCGTCCATGAAGGGGATACTGATGGATTCCAAGTTTCATATCGTTGGCATATCACTGATCCGGTGCGCTTTGAAAAGCATCTGAAGGTGACTATCGAGCATGGTCATGCCAATCAGTTGTCCGATGATTGGAGTTCTACGGCCTACTGGTATCAGATTTTGCCGACGGCAAGCCGGATCACCATTGCACCGGTCGAGGATCGTTTGCCCGTAGTTCCGCAACTTCCTGAGCGTAAACTGGTTCTACCGCAACTTACCGAAGAACAACAAGCTGCACGCGATACTTATCAGAAGAGATGGAAGGACTACGAGCCTCGTCGCGATACGCAATTCCGAATCAAGGAGGACAAGGCTCGTCGTGAGTCCAAGCTGAACACGGAATTCGCCAAAAAACTTCGTGATGCATTTGATGCGGAGAGAGAACAATGAGTAAAGAAACCATGCAGTCTGCGATTGATCGGGCACAACACGTTATCGAGCAACAGGCATCTGAAGTGGCGAAAACGGCAATGCGTCAACGATACCATTTCATGGGACCCTGCGGTTGGATTAATGATCCTAATGGGCTGATTTATTATAAGGGTAAATACCATTTCTTCTATCAATTCAATCCCTATAGTGGATTCTGGTCACAGATGCATTGGGGGCATGCCGTCAGTGATGATCTGTTGCATTGGGAACATTTGCCTGTGGCTCTTGCTCCCAGTGAGATTTATGACGACCATCCTCAGGGAGGCTGTTTTTCCGGTAGCGCAATCGAAAAAGATGGCGATTTATACTTGGTATACACTGGCACAGCTAATAATGGCAATGGATTTGAGCAGACGCAGAACGTGGCAATGAGCGTAGACGGGGTGCACTTTAGCAAGTGCGAGGGAAACCCTGTCATAGAACCTCCGGAAGGGGTTCCGCACGACTTCTTTCGTGATCCGAAAGTTTGGGAACATGAAGGCTTGTACTATCTGGTTTGCGGTGCTCAACGCGACGGTAGGGCTCAGGCGTTGCTGTATCGTTCGAAAGATCTGTTGCATTGGGAATTCTTTAATGTGTTATTCGAATCCCGAGGTGAGTGGGGCTTCATGTGGGAGTGCCCGGACTTCTTCCCACTAGGAGACAAATGGGTCTTCCTATGTTCGCCGATGGGTATCGGAGAACGAACCACCGTCTATTTCGTAGGAGATTTCGATTACGGGACGGGGAGCTTCACCTATACCGTGACGGGAGAAGCTGATTGGGGGTTTGATTTCTACGCTCCGCAGACATTCCAAGATGGGAATGGTCGCCGTATCATGGTCGGCTGGGCCAATGGATGGGACTGGATGCCATTTTGGAAGGATTGGGGGCCGACCTGGCGAGAAGGTTGGTGTGGGTCGTTCGCCGTTCCACGTGAGGTACGTATGAATGACGACTTAACGCTTTCCATCATGCCTGTTGATGGAATCAGTACGTTGCGTAGCGAGATGGCGGTGCTGCCGCCGACAATTCGTCTTGGCGAAGAATCAACGACGTTAAGGGTCGGTGATGGAGTGGCTTACGAGCTGGGTTTCTCCATCGATTTGATGCAAACCGATGCAGCTTCCATTCACTTGAATCTACGCCAACATGATGATCGGGCGTTGGTGGTCGACTTCGATCTGGCCCATGCGCGTATGAGTGTGAATCGTGACAAGGCCGATGAATGGAGTAAAGGTACATCGCGAAGTCCGCTTTCTGTCCAAGGAAAAGAGAAGCTCGACGTAATACTGCTCAGTGATCAGAGTTCGATGGAGATTTTCGTTGATGGAGGACGTGTCGTTCACTCGATGAATGTCTTTGCTGACAATGAACACAACGGTATTTCCATGTACGCGAAAAATGGGGATGCGGTACTGGTCGATGTCAAAGGATATGGCTTGGATGCGGTCTGATTCTCGACATTGACGATTGAGAACGGCAGTGTACAGAATAATATGAAGCCATATTGATTCCGTGCACTGCCGCATATGTGAGGGAGGAATGTCATGCCGACGATTACGGATGTTGCGCAGACCGCAGGGGTCTCCAAAAATACGGTGTCACGTTATCTCAACAATCGTGGCTATATGTCGGAAAAGACCAAGGCCGCCATACAGGCGGCCATTGAGGAATTACATTATCAACCCAATCAGATAGCGCGAAGTTTGTACACCAGCAAGACGAGTCTGGTTGGTCTGGTGATTCCTGATGTGGAACATCCATTCTTCTCTACGATAACCGCAAGGATCGAGGATGCATTAGATACTCGCGGATACAAGATGATTCTGTGTAACACCATGCATTCATCACAAAAAGAACGAAAATACATCGATATGTTGACTGCTAATAAAGTCGACGGAATTATTATCGGTTCCCATTCTGTTGATATCAACTATTCCGATATCAATGCTCCGATTGTGGCGTTGGACCGTAATCTGGCTGATGACATTCCAGTTGTGGCTTCTGATCATGTTCAGGGTGGCGAGATTGCCGCGCAAGCATTTATTGATCGTGGATGTCACAAAGTGGTGCAGCTGGTCGCGTCGGGGCAGGTGAAGACCCCATCGAACATGCGGCATGAGATTTTCGCGAAGCGGATGCGTGAGCATGGCATTACCTGTATTACTCAGGAACTGCAACTGAATCAATTTGAGTTTTCAACGTATCTGAATACTGCTGACGAGATTCTCAATTCATATCCTGGACTCGATGGAGTATTTTCCGCCGACCCTGTGGCTGCGGCGATTCAGAGACAGGCGCTTGCGCGGGGAATGCAGGTTCCGGATGATTTATTCATATTTGGCTACGACGGTACATTTCTTGCGCAGGCCGTGTTCCCGCCACTGCTTACTGTTGCCCAATCGTATGATTTGCTGGCGCGAACAGTGGTGGATGTTCTTATGAAGCGGATTGATGGAGACCAACTCGAGTCCCTTTCCTATGTTATTCCGATGGGGGTCAATGTCAGCCTGTAACTGATGATGGTGTTGCGTGCGAACCTTTGGATTCCGAGGCCCTGCTCTTCGTCGTCAAGCAACCCTAAGGAGTCGTTTCACTCATAAGGTGCGATTGTCGTACAAATTTCCTTATGAAGTCATACTCGCTGCCGGTGCTTAGCCAAAGTTGATGTCGCCGTCGTTTTGCAAAAATTCCATGAGGTTGAGATGACGTACGCCATCACGTTGTAGAGGCAGTGGGTCCAATGTGAACAGGTATTTCGGGTAGCCGTCGGCGAGTTTGCCAAACGGACGGTACTCACGCTCCTCGACGGTTGGATCTTGGATACTCATTGACACCTGGATATATGCATACTGATCGCGTTTCCTGATGATGAAGTCACATTCGAGCTTTCCTATCGTGCCGACACTCACGTCGTACCCCTTCGACTTTAGATGTGTATATAGTGCATTCTCCAGCGAGGGTCCGTAGCTGATTCTTGCATCAGTATTGCGGGCGAATCGTATACCCGGGTCGGCGAGGTAGTACTTCTCTCCGCCTCTCAGTGACTTGCGGGATCGTAAGTCGAAACGCGGGCATTTGTATAGGATTTTCGCGTTCTTTAGCAACCGTATGTAGGTGGCGAGTGTCTCACGTTTGAGAGTAACGTTTTCGCTGTTCTTCAAATATTTTATGATACCGGTGAGATTCGTGGGGGCGGCGCAGTTATTGATGAGGTAATCCTGCACACGTGCGAATGTGTCGCGATTGCGTACCGTCTTTCGTGCAGTGATGTCCTTATCGAAGATTTGCCCGATAACGTCCTGAATATAGGTCGCCTTCGCGTCGGGGTCGTCATACTCCAATGACTTCGGAAATCCACCGTAGGTCAAGTAGTCGCGGAATGCCTGTGATGTCGGAATTGCTGGCTTATTCAAGAAGTTGCGCATGCCAAGATACTCGTGGAAGGAAAGGGTGAACATTTCCAGTTCGATATATCGGCCTGTGAGCTTGGTAGCGAGCTCGCCGGACAGTAGATAGGAATTTGAGCCAGTCATGAAGATAGAGCAGTCTCCTTCCTCTCGCCATCCGTTGATGACGGTTTCGAAGCCTTTGACGTTCTGTACTTCATCGATGAACAGATATCGCAATCCGTCGCTCGCGCCCCTTACGGCTCGTTCGATGACACGGTCAAGTTTCTCTGGCGTCGTGACGGTGCGGTGCTCCCTGCGATCCAAGTTGATGTAGATGATGTTGTTTTTCGGGACCTTGAGCTTGAGAAGCTCGTCCATGACGGTGTTCATTAGGCTGGATTTGCCACATCGGCGGATGCCGGTGATCACTTTGATGAGGTCTGAATCATCATAGAATGGGCGAAGCTGGGTCAAGTAATGCTCCCTGCGATACGTCTCCATTGCCACTCCTTCATACTGGAAGAGCCGTCTAACGGGGTCAAAGTCATATAGATTGTCAACAATAGCACTGTTAAACGCCATTTTAGTCGATTTTCAAGCGATATATTGAGAGAACCGGTATTCTTGAGGCAAGAAATCAGTTTTAACGGGGTCGAAGTCATATAAATCGCCAAAAATGACCCCGTTAAATGGCTATTGTGAGCGAATGTGGCGTTGGGAGGCCGCCTTGGCTGCTTCTTTCTGTGGTGCTTCGTTGCGCGGCTTAAGGAGGGTGATTTACGAGCATGCCCTTTGGCTTTTATGACAGGCCAGCTTTATGCTGAACGTTGAAAAAAGACGGAAAACAAATCAAAAAGCCCGCTGCGGTGGAATGAATGCAGCGGGCTTCGTGGAGCTGACGGTAGTCGAAACCGCGACCTCTTCGATGCGAACGAAGCGCTCTACCAACTGAGCTACAGCCCCTTGGATGTTACCTTGCTTCGCAGGGCAACTGTCAAAACTTTAGTACGAAGTGTGTACGAACGCAATTCCGTACGTTCGCGTGTTGCGATGCCTTTCGGGCGGGCGGCAAAATCTCCCGATTCGCTACCCACCCGAAACGATGGCTGGGGATGATTATGCCTGTCAGGCTTCGGTAGCCGGAGCCTTCTTGCCGAGCTTGGCCTTGAGCAGACCTACGATCGTCGGAATCAACGACAGTACGAGAATTGCGACGATCACCAGTTCGAAGTGCTTCTGCACCGCCGGAATACCGCCGAAGAAGTAGCCAAGCAATGTGAACAGGGTGGACCAGCACAGACCTCCGAGCACGGAGAACGGCGTGAAACGGCTCCAGCGCATGCCGGAAATGCCGGAAATGAACGGCATGAACGTGCGGATGAACGGGAAGAAGCGGCCGAGGAACACGGCCAGCGGGCCCCACTTATCGATCATGGCTTCTGTTTTGGCGATGCGTTCCGGCGTCATGGCCTTGACCTTGCCGGATTCGATGATGCGGCGACCGAAGAAATGGCCAATCCAGTAGTTGCACTGATCGCCGATGATCGGTGCGCACCAGACAACCGGCAGCAGTGCGAACAACGGCAGAGCGGCGACGCCGGTCTTGGCGTCGGGTGCGGCGAAGAAACCGGCTGCGAACAGCAACGAGTCGCCCGGAAGGAAGGGGAAGAACACCACGCCCGTCTCGATAAAGACGATGAGGAAGATGAATCCAAGCGTCGGGGCGACGCCCATGGCGATCCAGCTGGCAATCGCAGTGCGCGGGTCCTTGAGCAGATTGATGAAAAAGTTGATGATTCCCATGGAGTTCTCTCTGTGAATATGTAGGCATACGGGTATACGAACCAAGGCTAAAGCCTACCAGTGGGGCTCTAGGGCGAGACCGAGCGGAGGGCGAAGGGTGGCAAATCTGCACAATCCGTCAATGTTTACGGTGGCTATGGCTCTGCTCAATCAGCATGATTCCGGTGGTCTGCAGGCGCATCGGAAACTTGTTGGCGGTCATCCGAATTCTGCCAGCGAACCCGACCGGAGGGCATCCGTTTGGTCGGCAGATGTCACGCCAGCAAACACCGGGTGGGAACCGTCCGTGTATGTCGGCGACTGTGGCCTGATTCATGAGTCTCGTCCGCTGAAGGGGTCTTTTTTCCGTTCGTCAGGTTCGAATCTGCCTGCTGATGCGGGTGGTTGCGTCCGTAGGTTGCGAGTATCTTGCGACTACTCGACGGCTACGGCCTCTAAATCGACGTTTTGGGGCCGTCACTGTCGAGGAAATGCCTGTTGCTCGCAGATGGTGGTCTTGTAGTCGCAAGAAGGCGCCGCCTTCAGCGTGTCGAAACGTTTGACATATTTTCTGTGTGGGGGTATGATTATTGAAACGTTTCGACGAAACGATTCGATTAGTGAGATCGAGGGGTTCCGCCGGTGACGACTGGCGTCGATGCAACGCATTGCAGCGCTGAAGGACGCAAAAGACGATGTCGAGAACGCAAGGAAGCCGAAGGAGGCGATGACGATGGCAGGCATCAAGGATGTGGCCCGTGAAGCGGGGGTGTCCGTCAGCACCGTCTCGTATGCGCTTTCCGGCAAACGTTCGATTTCCGCCAAGACGTCCGACAAGGTCATGGCGGCGGTGGAGAAGCTCGGATACACCCCGGACGCCAGCGCTCGCAAGATGCGTGGCATACGTTCACAGGTCATCGCATTAAGTGCGCCGATTCGTGGCGACATCAATCAGGCCAAATACAACGCCTACTTCCTGCATACCGCATGGGCAGCGAGGAATGCCGGTTATGATGTGTTGCTGCTGACCGGACCGGACGCGGTGAACGATATCCGTCGTGTGACGCAAGGCAATTTGGTCGATGGCGTGGTGCTGCTCGATGTCGAGCAGGATGACGAGCGTGCGGCCGCATCCGGCGATTTCTCCAAACCCTGCATAGCCATCGGCTATCCGCAGGCGCATGAGGGTTGTGCCTGCGTCGACATCGATTTCGCCGAGGCCGGGCGCAAGGCGGTGGATTTTCTATTCGACAAAGGCCACCGTAAGGTTGCGTTCCTGCGCAACAACGAGGCCGATTATGAGCGTCGTTCCGGTTATGTCGTGATGTTTCGCGAAAGTATGCTGTCGCGTGTGAAGGAACGCGGCATGACGGTTGTTGAATCCTCGCGATATGAGGATGACCGTTTCGACGCGATTCGCTTTGTGCGAGAGACCTTTGCTGATGAGGATCGTCCGACGGCGATAATCAATCAGGCTAACGCCAATGTGCTCAACCGGGTACTGCAGGAACTGTCGGTCGCAGGGCTATCGGTGCCGGAGGATGTTTCGGTGTTGTCATGCGGCACGTATTTCGACGGCGAACTGATGTCGCGCCCGATTACCGAGATGCCGGTCATGCCGGAGAAGTTGTGCTTGCAGGCCATGGGGCTTTTGGTCTCGGCGATTGAGCAAGGCGTCAAGATCAAGGGTGATGTCGAGCTTGAGGCTCCCGCAGTGAAGCTTCGCGGTTCCGTTGCCGAGATAAGTCCCGGCGAAAGGGCTCTGAAGGTGGCTTCGCGGTAAAACGGCGGAATTTCCGGTGTGATTCACCCGGCATAACTTCATAGGCGTAATCGAAACGTTTCAACAATGGTCGATGTCGACTGGCAACTGCAACGGCTCGTTCAAGGACGGCCTCCATGCACAGTGTCGAAACGTTTCAACAATCACGGTTTTTGGAGCGTTGCAAGGAAGGCGCTCTAGAAGGAAAACAAGGAGAAAAGAAATGAATATGAAAAGAGGATTGGCCACGATGGCCATTGCAGCACTGGCGCTGACCTCTCTCGCTGCATGCGGCAGCGATAACGCACAGGATGAGGAGAAGCCAGACAGCCTGTCGTTCTGGTATTACGAAGAGGACGATGCCGGCCAGACCCAAGCTTGGAAACGTGCCGCGGAAGCCTTTGAAAAGGAAACCGGAGTCGAAATCAAGTTCGAACGCAAATCCTTCACGCAGATCGCCCAGAACGGTAGCCAGTTCCTGAACTCCGACGAAGCGCCGGATCTTATGGAATCCAATCGTGGCAATGGCTCCGCAGGTGTGCTCTCCACCATGGGACTGCTTACCGATCTCGGCGATTATGTCTCCCAGTATGGCTGGGACAAGAAGGTGACCGGTGCGAACGCGGCCGTCGCCAAGTACGATGAGAACGGCATCATGGATGGCGATACCTGGTACGGCATGACCAGCTATGCCGAATTCCAGCGCGTCTACTACAACAAGGACCTCTTCGCCAAGTACGGTCTTGAAATCCCAACCACCTACGACGAATTCGTGGACGTATGCCAGAAATTCGTCGACGCCGGCGTAACCCCAATCGCCGCCGACGCGCAGGAATACGGCGTGATGTGGCTGTGGTGGCAGCTCGTCTCCAAGAACGCCGACTCCAAGTTCATCGACAACTGGCAGCTGTACAAGGGAGATGTCGACTGGGACTCCAAGATTCTGACCAACTCCGTCAACACCATCAACGACTGGCTTGACAAGGGCTTCATTTCCCGCAATGCGACCGGTATGAAGGCTGAAGACACCACGCAGGCCTTCATCAAGGGCGAGTATCCGATCTACCAGACCGGCACCTGGAACCAAGGTCGCTTCGTCAAGCAAATCACCTCCTTCGACTGGGACGCCGCCGTCATGCCGGAATCCAACTTCGCCATCGGCTGCGCCGGCAACCTGTTGGTGATTCCCGAAAAGTCGCATCACAAGGATCTGTCCGCCAAATTCATCGACTACGTGCTCTCCGAAGACGTGCAGAACTTCCTCGGCAATGCGGGAGGCATTCCGGTCGCCGCCGATACCGACAAGATCACGGACGAAAAGAGCAAGGCCATGATCGAGGAATACTCTTCCTACGCCGATGACGGCAAGCTCAGCTACTACCCGGACTATGCCGCATCCAACCTGACCGACGCGGTTCCGGCGGCCTTCCAGGAACTGGTCAACGGCACCAAGAAGCCGGCCGATGTGCTGAAGAACATCCACGAAAAGTATGACACCGGCGTCGAGGACATGGGCGTCAAGAACGACTAAGGCGCAATCAGTCCGGCGCATCGTTCGGTAGCCAACCATCGGTGTGGCCCGTTTGCGGGCGGGCCACACCTGCAATGCATCAATCTTCATCAAAGGATTCTGTAATGTCGCATAAGACCAAGCGCGGAGGCATCTCGATGTCAAGGCTTCCCGGCAGCCGCTCCGCAAAATTCGTGCCGTATCTCGTTCCGGGCCTACTTGGCCTGCTCATCATCGTCGTGATTCCGTTCGTATGGAACATCTATCTGAGCTTCACTCGCTGGCGTGGAGTGGGTCCGGTCAAGTGGGTGGGCCTGAAGAACTGGCAGCGACTGTTCTCCGACTCCACATTCTGGATCTCCTTCGCCAACTCATTCTGGATCATTGTCGCCATCGTGGTCATCCCGACTATTCTCGGCCTGTTCATCTCCTCTCTGCTGACCGATGTGATTCAGAAGAAGTTCGGCGGTAAGACGGCTTCCTTCCTGCGTGCTCTGTTCTACCTGCCGCAGCTGCTGCCGGTCGCGGTCGCGGCGATCATCATGGGCTGGATCTTCCGCCCGGAAGACGGTGCGGTCAACGCCCTGCTTTCCAAACTTGGGTTGGGATTCCTGCAGCATAACTGGCTCGGCAGTCCCGACAGCGCACTGCCGGTGCTTATGTTCATCCTCGTGTGGATTCAGCTTGGCTATCCGATCGTTATCTTCATGTCCGGCTTGCAGCGAGTCGATCCCGAACTGTACGAAGCGGCAGGACTCGACGGTGCCAACTGGTGGCAGAAATTCCGCGTGGTCACCCTGCCGTCCATCATCCCCGAATTGCTGGTGGTCATCCTCACAGCCACCATCGGTGCGCTGAAGACCTTCGCCCCGGTCTACCTGCTGACCAAAGGTGGCCCCGGCACCGCAACCACAGTGCCGTCGTACTACTCCTACAACCAATTCTTCCAAGTGCAGCAAGTCGGCTACGGTGCTGCGATCTCCACTGCGCTGACTGCGGTCATCATCGTGTTCTCTATCGTGTTCACGATCGTGCAGAAGCGCGTCGAAAAGGAACTCGTCTGAAAGCAAAGGTGGAATCATGACCCAAACCATGTCCGCGGCCGCCGCGCGCAAGGCCTCAAAGAAAACGCAACATGTTCGCTCAACCGGAGACTGGATCACGCTGGTCCTGCTGATCGTGGCCGCTCTGCTGGTACTGTTCCCGCTGCTGGTCCTGACCGTCAACGCTTTCAAGACCTCCGCCGACTACAATGCCACCGGCCCGCTCTCCCTACCGAAGCACTTCACCATGGAAGGCATCGTTTCCTTCTGGACCACCACGAAGTTCCCGCTCAAATTCTGGAACAGCCTCGTCATCTCGCTGGTCGTGGCCGTGGCCGCTGTGGTGTTGTCCGTGCTCAACTCCTTCGCGCTGGGCATCGGTAAAGTCAAAGGCAACACATGGATCGTACTGGCCATCATGCTCGCCAACATGATGCCGCAGGAAGCGCTGCTCTATCCGCTGTACACCATGTTCAAGCAGGTGGGCCTGTACAACACCAAACTGGCGATCATCATCATCTTCACCATCATTCAGAGCGCCTACGGAACGTATCTGCTTTCCTCCGTGTACGGCACGTTCCCGCAGGCCATTCTGGAAGCGGCCGCAATCGATGGCGCCTCCAGATGGCAGATTCTACGAAAGGTGGTATTGCCCATCTCCTGGTCGACCATCAGTGTGCTGTTCGTGTTCTTCTTCGTGTGGACTTGGAATGAATACATGATTCCGATGGCCTTCCTCATGGGCGATGACGTGCAGACCATCCCGCTGGCACTTGCCACCCTGCAGGGGCAGCGTACAATGGAGGCGACCACATTGGCCTCGGCATCGCTGCTGAGCATCATCCCGACCATCATCTTCTTCATCATCTTCCAACGTAAGCTGTCGCAGGGCATTACCGCAGGCGCGGTCAAGTAAGGCGATGACTGCAGGAAACATAACTGGCGCACCATATGCGGAGGAGCTGCGATGCAGCTGATAACGGCATATGATGCGCCAACCCCTCCAAAGGAGCAATCATGACAGATCCGACCACTATCGGCTTCGGTTCCGCAGGCTTCGGGCATAATGCATTGGACGCATTGGCGCTCGCCGCGAACCACGGTCGCACCCGTTGCGTGAACGCGGAAAATCCGACCGGCAGCAAGGGCATGGCCGCGACGGCGGCCAGCAAACTTGGCCCTTCTCGCAAAGGCAGTCCGTGCATCCAGACCGTTCGCGCCGGCGATGCCGTAACGCTGATGGACGTCGACGGTCCTGGCGTGATTCGTCACATCTGGATGACCGTCACCGATCGGACGTCGCCGACAGGCCCGAATGTGCTGCGCAATCTCATCCTCGAATGCTATTGGGATGGTGAGGAGTCGCCGTCCGTGCAATGCCCGATCGGTGACTTTTTCTGCTGCGGCCATGCGCAGGCCTGCCGCATCAACTCCATCCCGGTCATGGTGGTGCCCAACCGTGGCTTCAACTGCTACTTCACCATGCCGTTCGAACATGCGCGTATCGTGCTGCGCAACGACCACAACGAGGACGTGCCGGCCTTCTTCTACCAGATCGACTACACGGAATACGACGAGCTGCCGGCCGATGCCATGCGCTTCCATGCACAGTGGCGTCGTGAGCGGGTTACGGAACTTGCACGCGACTATGTGGTGCTCGACGGCGTGCGCGGCCGTGGCGCCTATATCGGCACCTACCTGGCGCTCACCGCGCTCGAAAGCCGTTGGTGGGGCGAGGGCGAGTTCAAGATGTATATCGATGGCGACAGCCAATATCCGACCTGGTGCAGCACTGGTGCGGAAGACTATTTCGGCGGCGCATGGAGCTTCGCCGACTTCGATGACAACGGGCATATGAGCGAACGGACGTTTACCGGGCCATACCTGGGGTTCCCGTTCTATTCGCAGCAACTCGCCGCGAATCGGGAAAGCGCCTACTGGGACATCAATACGCCGGTGACGCGCGGTCTATACCGTTGGCATATCCCCGATCCGATCTATTTCGATTCCGATTTGCGCGTTGAATGGCAGCAGATCGGCACTGAGGAGGCCGGCAATTTCGAACGCCAGGACGATGTCGCCTCGGTGGCCTACTGGTATCAGCTCGAGCCGCACACGCCATTCGAGCCGATCGGTGACCGGCATTTCCGCCAGCCGCGGTGAGGGCATCGCCTGATTCTTGGCATGATTCGTCGGTTGACTTGAGCGAAGGCCGCTGAGTATGACTCAGCGGCCTTCGTGCGGATAGTCTAGTCGAAACTCTGCCGAAGCGGGTGTCCGGTAGGCCCAATTCGGCTGACAGGCTGAAGCTGTGAGTGAATCGCATTGCGATGAACGTCGAACGATAGACTGGCATACTATAAAAACCTACGGGCGGATTCAACGGACAGTTGTAGGAGACCGACATGGCTGGCATCAAAGACGTAGCGGCTCGGGCCGGGGTGTCGATCAGCACGGTCTCGTATGTGATGAGTGGCAAGCGCTCCGTCAAGGAGGAGACAAGACTGAAAGTCTTGCGGGCCGCCCGCGAACTGGGCTATCGCACGAGTGGCCAGACTCGTGCCGTACACGGCGGATGGACCAAGGTGTTGGCGTTGAGCTCGCCGCTGCATGAGTATACGGATTACTCGAATTACGCGATTTTCTTCTTTGCGCTCGCCACCCGTGCCAAAAGGTACGGCTATGACATTCTGCTGCTGATGCACGAATATGGCGATCGGGAACTGACCCGCATCGCGCGGAGCGGCATGGTCGACGGCATCCTGTTGCTCGACGTGCTGATGACCGATTCGCGTGCCGAGGTGGCTGCCATGCTTGATGTGCCGGTGGTCTGCGTCGGATACCCTTCGAATTCCGAGGCGGTGTATTCCGTGGATCTTGATTTCGAGCGGATGGGGCGCGAGGCCATGGAAAAGGCCTCTGCATTGGGGCATACGCATGTACTGATCGTCGGCAACAGCGGATTCGCCTACGAAGATGGTTCGAACTACCTGATTCGCTTCCGCGATGCGGTCGTTAAACGGGGTGACGATCTGAATATGAAAGTGTCGTTCATGCCATCCACGGGCTATGGCATGGCTGATGTACGGTTGCTGCTGGATTCCGCATTCGCTCAAGATCCTGAAATCACGGCGATTGTGTGCCAGACCAATGCCACGCATGTCAACAACCTGTTGATTGCGCTGCATGAGCGTAATCTGGTAGTTCCGCAAGACATTTCGGTGATGGCTGCTTGCACGTACGGATTGCAGCAATTGCCGCAAGCGGTTGATGAGATGCCGATGGAGCCGAATGTGGTATGTTCTCGTGCGGTCGACACCATGATGGAGATTCTCGAGTATCGTCGTCATGACGTCGGTGCCGTTGAGCTGTTGCCGGGAAAATATGTTGCCCGCGGCACGATGGGGCCGTGTAACATCCTGTAGTTTCTCCCAATGTTTACGACAATATGATGACTTATCGAAAAAATGTCGAAACAAATTGAAAAGAAGGCGGAAATCTTTTAGTTTATGGGTAATGAGTCCCTCGAATATATTTCGAAACTCATTTCAGTAAAGGCGCTGAAAAGGAGAAACAATGAAGTCCACCCGTAAACTTGTCGCCGCCGGATTGGCAGTGGCGACCATGTTCGGAACACTGGGTCTTGCAGGCTGTGGCGGCGATGACGGCGCACAGGAGAGCAATCCGAAGACCATCAAAATCTGGCACTATGAAGAAGATAACGGGGCCCAAGGCAAAGCTTGGGCCAAGGCCATGGAAATCTTCGAAAAGAAAACCGGCGTCAAGGTCGAATTCGAAAAGAAGTCCTTCGAGCAGATTCGCCAGAATGCGGCCCAGATCCTTAATTCCGATGAAGCTCCGGATGTCATGGAGTACAACAAGGGCAACGCCACCGCCGGCCTGCTGGCCAGCCAGGGCCTGCTCACCAATCTGAACGATTACGTCAGCAAATACAAGTGGGATAAGAAAGTCAGCGGCACCCTGGCCGACACCGGCAAGTACGACGACAAGGGCGTCATGGGTTCCGGCGACTGGTATGGCATTACGAACTATGGCGAAGATGTCGTGATGTACTACAACAAGGACATGTTCGACAAGTACGGCATCGAGATTCCGAAAACCTTGGACGAGCTGAAGTCCGCCATGCAGAAGTTCGTGGATAACGGGGTGACCCCGCTCTCCGAAGGTGCCGCGGAATACCCGTTGCAACATTTGTGGTGGCAGTTGGTGCTGTCCAAGGCAAACGACAAGTTCGTCAAAGCCTATGAGATGTACGATGGCGACGTCGACTGGCAGGGCGAAGCGACCACCTATGCCACCCAGACCATCAAGGACTGGGTCGACAAGGGATACATTTCCAAGGATTGCACCGGCATCAAGGCCGAGGACGCCGGTCAGTCCTTCATGAATGGCACCTATCCGATGTTCTTCTCCGGCACTTGGTGGTTCGGCCGTTTCCAGAGCGACATGAAGAACGCCAACTGGACCTTCTCCACCTTCCCGAACACCGATAAGGTCGTGGGTTCTTCCGGCAACATCTGGGTCATTCCGGAGAATTCCAAGAGGAAGGATCTCGCCGCGCAGTTCATCGACATCACGCTGAGCGACGAAGTTCAGAATCTCATGGGCAATTCCGGCGGTCTGCCGATTGCCGCCGACCCGGACAAGATCACCGACGAAAAGACCAAGGAACTCATCACGTCCTTCAACAGCGTGCTTGAGAAGAACGCCCTCGGCTTCTACCCGGATTGGCCGACCTCCACATTCTACGACGAGCTGAACTCCGCGCTGCAGGAGCTGGTCAACGGCACCGCCGACGTGAAGGATGTGCTTAAGCAACTGGAAAGCAACTACAACAAGGGTGTGGAAGCCGCAGGCGTCAAGTCCTAAGGCCTTCGGAAATCCGATAAATAACTGAATATCGTCGGTGCGCCGACCGGATGACGTCGGCGCACCGTTAACCCAACTGCATCGCCACCGGACATAGGGGTCCGGATCATTATCGGGATGCGAATCATGGGAAGTGATCTACGTTATGAACGCTCATGCAAAACACAACCGACCGCACGGCCAGCAACCGACCGCGCGCGAAAAGGAGATGTCCCGTATTCCGGGCAATCCGTCAAGCCGATTCTGGCTCTACCTGCTTCCCGGCTTCCTGATGCTGCTGTGGATCATCATCGTGCCGGCCATCTGGAACATCTATCTCAGCTTCACCAACTATCGAGGCATCAGACCGCCGAAATTCACAGGATTGACCAACTGGGCGAGACTGGTGAAGGACACCACGTTCTGGGTGTCGTTCCGTAACTCGATCTGGATGATCATCGCCATGGTGGTGATTCCGATTCTGATCGGTCTGATCCTTTCGTCGCTGGTGTTCGACGTGGTGCAGAAGAAATTCGGTCCGAAAACCGCTTCCACCATGCGCGCCGTCTACTACTTCCCGCAGCTGCTGCCGATTGCGGTCGCGTCCCTGGTGATGGGTTGGATATTCCGGCCGGAGAATGGCGCGTTGAATGCATTGCTCAAAGCCATCGGTCTGGGCGGACTGCAGCATGATTGGCTCGGCAAACCGGATACGGCGCTGATCTTTCTGATGCTCATCATGATCTGGATTCAGATCGGCTACCCGCTGGTCATCTTCATGTCCGGCCTGCAACGCGTCGATCCGGAACTCTACGAGGCGGCGAGCCTCGACGGCGCCAACTGGTGGCAACGCTTTCTGGCCATCACCCTGCCGGCCATCAAGCCGGAGATCTTCGTGGTGGCGCTGACCTGCACCATTGCCGCACTCAAAGTGTTCGGACCCGTCTACATGCTGACCAAAGGCGGCCCGGGAACCAGCACCATCGTGCCGTCGTACTACTCCTACGTGCAGTTCTTCCAATCCCAGCAAGTCGGCTACGGTGCCGCGATCGCGACCGCACTGACCGTCGTCATCATCATCGTGGCCGTAATGTTCACGAACCTTCAGGAGAAGGTCGCGAAGGAAGACGAGGAGTGAGATCATGACTTCCGCAACCAACATTCCCGTGCATGTCAGGAAGAATCGCACCGCTGGAGATTGGGTGGTTCTCGCCCTGCTCATCATAGGCGGCCTGGTGATGCTCTTCCCGTTCATCGTGCTGTTGCTCAATGCGTTCAAGACCACCGCGGATTACAACTCGTCCGGTCCGCTGTCCTGGCCGCAGGAATTCAGCGCCGATGGCCTGATGAAGTTCTGGAATCGCGTCAACTATCCCGAGAAGCTGTGGAACAGCATCTGGACCTCCGGTCTGGTCGCCGTGCTTGCCGTGGTGCTGTCGATGTTCAACGCCTTCGCCCTCGGTATCGGCCGAGTCAAGGGCCGCCGCTGGATCGTGCTGCTCATCATGCTTGCCAACATGCTGCCGCAGGAAGCCATGCTGTACCCGCTGTACATCATGTTCAAGAAAATCGGCCTGTACAACTCGCCATGGGCGATTGTGATCATCTTCACCGTCATCCAGAGCGCGTTCGGCACATACCTGCTGTCATCGGTCTACGGTACGTTCCCCAAGTCGATTCTTGAGGCGGCGACCATCGACGGTGCCAGCCGCTGGACCATCTTCCGCAAGATCGTGTTCCCGATTTCCAAGCCGACGCTCAGCGTCATGCTTGTCTTCTTCTTCATCTGGACATGGAACGAGTACATGATTCCGATGGCGTTCCTGATCGACAATTCGACGCAGACCATCCCGATTGCCGTCAGCTCGCTGACCGGCGACCGTCTGATGGACGTGACGACGACCGCCGCCGCATCGCTCATCAGCATCGTGCCGACGCTCATCTTCTACCTGATCTTCCAGCGCACGCTGTCCCGCGGCATCACCGCAGGGGCCGTCAAGTAGCGGAAAATCGTAATTTCAGCAAATCAATCCCGGCTCCGAATCCTTCCTCATTTCCTTGTTCGGAGCCGGGAACCTATATCAGGAGTAGCGACAATGAAGTTCACCAATGGATACTGGATGATTCGAGACGGCGTCAACGCACTGTACGCGCGAGAGGCATATGAGCTGAACGTCGGCGAAGACAAGGAAAGTCTGAATGTGTTGGCTCCGACTTCCGTAGTCCACGGACGTTACGATACGTTGAATCTTCCCACATTCAACATCGATGTCACTGCCCCGGCGGAAGGCGTGATTCGTGTGGTCGCCGGTCACTGGCAGGGAGCGACCGAATATCCGGGATTCCCTTTGAACGCTGACGATGCAGGCGATCGGGATTATGTACGAACGGCGGCCGAAGGCGACGGTGACGGCGAAGTGGGCCAGGAAGGCGCGAGCATTTCGCTCACGTCGGGTGGATTGACGGCAAAAGTGGTCAAAGGCTCCCCCTGGAATCTGACCTTCCTCGGCAGGGACGGCAAGGAGCTCACCCAGTCGTCGGGCAAGTCCTTGGGACGTTTCGCACTGAACGGCCTGTCCAACGTGACCGCCCAGCCGGTCGGTGAATTCGGTGTGACCATGGACGGCTCCGCATACGATGAATCCGACGTATTCACGGCGATTCAGCTCCGTCTTGGAGTGGGAGAGAACGTCTATGGCTTTGGCGAACGGTTCGGCGCATATGTGAAGAACGGCCAGACCATCGACATTTGGAATGAAGACGGCGGCACCGCCTCCGAACAGGGGTACAAGGACATTCCGTTCTACATGACCTCCAACGGATACGGTGTGCTGGTGAATAATCGCGGGCATGTGTCGTTCGAAGTCGGCTCCGAAAATACCGAGGCCGTACAGTTCTCGGTACCGGGGGAGACCATCGACTTCTGTGTGATCTACGGTCCGACGCCGAAGCAGATTCTCGACCGTTACACCGCACTGGTCGGACGCCCCGCCAATGTTCCCGCATGGAGCTATGGCCTGTGGTTGACCACCTCGTTCACCACCAAGTATGACGAGAAGACCATCAACTCCTTCATCGATGGCATGGCCGAGCGAGACATTCCGCTGAGCGCCTTCCACTATGACTGCTACTGGATGCGCGAATTCCATTGGACCGACTTCGAATGGGACAAGCGTTTCTTCGGTGACATCGAATCCACGCTCAAGCGGTTGCATGAGGATAAGGGCCTGCATATCTGCGCGTGGATCAATCCGTATATCGGTCAGCGCGGCTCCATGTTCAAGGAAGGTAAGGATAAGGGCTATCTGGTCAAGAAAGCCAACGGCGAGGTGTGGCAGACCGACTTCTGGCAGGCCGGCATGGGTCTGGTGGACTTCACCAATCCCGAGGCCCGTGATTGGTTCAAAGGCAAGGTCAAGGCGTTGCTGCATCAAGGTGTGGACGCCATCAAGACCGATTTCGGCGAGCGAATCCCGCGCGATGTGGTCTGGTACGACGGCTCTCCGAAGTTGTCCATGCACAACTGGTACACCCAGCTGTACAACCAGGCGGTATTCGAAGCCATTGAGGAGACGTACGGCAAGGGTAAGGCGTGCCTGTTCGCCCGCTCCGCGACCGTCGGCGGCCAGCAGCAGCCGGTGCATTGGGGCGGCGACTGCGAATCGACGTTCAATGGCATGGCGCAGACCTTGCGTGCGGGTCTGTCGATCACCGGTTCCGGATTTGGCTTCTGGAGCCATGACATCGGCGGTTTCGAAGGAGCCCGTCCGGATCCTGCGGTCTACAAGCGCTGGGTGGCGTTCGGCCTGCTGGGATCGCACTCACGCATGCACGGATCAACCGTGTATCGTGTGCCGTGGTTGTTCGACGAGGAGGATGAGAAGAACGGTGTGGTGAATGCGCCCGGACAGACCGCCGTCGATGTGGCCCGCACGTTCACCAAGCTCAAGCTTTCGCTCATGCCGTATCTGTTCCAGACCGGCCTGCAGCCGCATCTGAACGGCACTCCGGTCATGCGCTCCATGTTCGTGGAGTTTCCGGATGATCCGACCTGTCGTACGCTCGACCGCCAATACATGTTCGGCCCGAACCTGTTGGTGGCTCCGGTGTTCACCTACTCCGGTGATGTGGAGTATTACCTGCCTGCTGGCGTGTGGACCAACTGGTTCACCGGCGAGAAGGTGGCTTCCGAGCATGGTGTGTGGCGCAATGAGCGGCATGGCTTCGACACCATTCCGTTGTGGGTACGCGAGGGCAGCGTGCTGGTTACCAAGCCGGGGGCCGAGACTCCGGATTACGAATATGGCAAGGATGCGCTGGTCTCCGTGTTCCTCGATGGCACCGATGCTGCCGAGGCCGTGGTGACCGAGGCGGACGGTTCCTCCGTGGCGTTCTCGGCTCGAAAGACGGCCAATGGCGTGGAGGTTTCCAGCTCGGACGGCCGAGCGTTCACCGCACGTCTGGGATTCGGGGAGGTCGTGGCCGCTTCGGAAGGCAGGGTGATGCTGTCGTAGGACTGCCCGGTTCGGAACCGTCGTTTCCGAACCGGATGGGGCGAGGATCGAAACGCCACTGGGTTGTGCTCAGTGGCGTTTTGTGTTGAGTAGACGGGGTGTACTCGCAGCTTGCGGACTTTAATCCGGGTGTTTGGGGCCCTGATCTGCGAGTACCGCAGGGTTCCTCGCAAATCAGGACCTCTAACATGCGTGTTTGAGGTCCTGGTTGTTGAGCAGCGGTGCGGTTCTCGCTAATGAGGGCCTTACACAATCGTGAAGAGGGCAGGCGGTCGCGTTCCGTGCGTTCGAGGGGATGCGCAGATACGGGTTATTGGATGGAGGCGCTGGGCAACGAGTAATCAGGCTTTTCTCGCGGCGTGTTCGGGTCGCCGCTGACACGCTGGAACGCCCGCAGATAGAGCAGTGACTTAGCATAGGCCAGCCATGCGAAGCCGAGCAGGATGAATAGGAATCGCAGATACGGCGTGAATGCGAAGATCGCACCCGCGGCCACGTCGATGGCGAGGATGCCGAGCGTGTATCCGAAACAGGCCCAAGGCATCATGAAGGAGTTGCGCAGCGTCTGCCGGAAGGTGTTCTCATAGCGAGCCTGAAGCGGATAGTAGTATTCGAAGGTCAGGAACGTGAGCACGCCGAAGATGATGAGGATCGGAAGCGTTATGTAGGCGGCGTTGGTGTCGAGCGCGTTCCAGAACACGATGGCGAACACGATGGCGGCAATCAGCACCACGAAGATGATGGAAGAGCCGATGCCGCGCTTGAATTCGCGTTTGAAGCGTCGGATGTATTCGCGGCCGAGGTTGATGTCGTCATTGTCGCTGAAGGCAAACACGGTGCTGTACATTGCGGCTCGGGCCGGTCCGATGGTTACGATCGGGATGATGGAGATCAGGAAGAACAGGTTGAGGATGAAATACCGCAGGCAGAGCGAGACGAACTGCCATACGGGGCTATTGGGATTGTAGTGCATTGGACCTCCGTTTTCGTTGATATTCCAAGCATACTCGCCGTTTAGCGCGCTGAATTGACAAGTTAGTAAGACGAATATACTATAGCTCCTAACAGCTTATTTATTAAGCAATAAATAAGAAGGTTACCAGATGGGACGGCATCAAGGAAGTGTTGCGTTCCTGAAGGGGCCATCGGATGCATCGCCGAACCAAAGGAGGAATGATGCAGTCACAAGAGGGAATGGAGAGTGTGGTGACATCTGCTGATGGCAGTGGTTCAGGTGCTATGACGCTTTCCGATAAAAAAACACGGCGAGCCGTGCGCAAGGCCGAGAAGCTGAGCCAACAGCAAAGCGACAGGAAGCGCCATGGATTTAAGTTGTTCCTGTTGATTTCGCCATTTTTGATTCTGTCCGTGCTGTTCAGCTACCTCCCGCTGTTCGGCTGGGTTTACGCATTCTATGATTATCAGCCGCCGATTCCGCTGTCCCAGAGCGAATTCGTCGGTCTGCAATGGTTCAAGATGATGGTGCAGAACCCGGCGCAGCTTCAGACCATCGGCCAGGTGCTCATCAACACCTTCGCCATGTCCGGCCTGAACATCCTCACCTCGTTCTTCCCGTTGTTCTTCGCCATCGCATTGAACGAGATTCGCGCCAAGTGGTTCAGGAACCTTATCCAGACGCTGACCACGCTGCCGAACTTCATCTCCTGGGTTCTGGTCTACGCAGTGGCCTTCGCCATGTTCTCCACCACCGGCATGCTCAACGAGATGCTGCAGAACTTGCACATCATCAGCGAGCCGATTAAGTTCCTTGATTCCGATTCGCACACTTGGCTGAAGATGTTGCTGTGGGGCCTGTGGAAGGGCCTTGGTTGGGGCTCCATCATGTACCTCGCCGGCATCGCAGGCATTGACCCGGAACTGTACGAAGCCGCCCAGGTGGATGGTGCGAACCGCTTCCAGCAGATCGTCCACGTCACGATCCCGCAGTTGCTGCCGACCTACTTCGTGCTGTTGATGCTGTCGATCTCCAACTTCCTGAACAACGGCATGGATCAGTACTTCGTGTTCCAGAACGCCTTCAACACCAAGCACATCCAGGTCCTTGACCTGTACGTGTACAACGTCGGTATGGGCAACAACTCCCTGTCGTATGCAACCGCAATCTCCATGCTGAAGTCGCTGGTCAGCGTAGGCCTGCTGATTGTTGTGAACTGGCTGTCCAAGCGTACCCGTGGCGTATCGATCGTCTGATGAGGAAAGAGTAAGGAAGCAATCATGGCAAAGAAAATCAAGCAGGGTATCGCACCGGCTATGAGGCGCACCAAGGGTGAGGAAGTCTACAATGTCTTCAACATCCTGTTCTTCCTCGTGTTCGCATTCATCTGCGTCTACCCGTTCTACTACCTGATCATCAACTCGATTTCCAGCAACAACGCCTCCGCGGCAGGCCAGGTCAACTGGTGGCCGCAGGGCATCCATTGGGAGAACTACAAGCAGGTCTTCGCACTGAGCGGCCTGACCACCTCGGCCTTCATCTCCGTGGCTCGTACCGTCATCGGCACCGTGCTCACCGTGATCGCCAGCGCGTTCCTCGGCTTCATGTTCACCCAAGAGAAGATGTGGCACCGCAAGTTCTGGTACCGCTTCATCGTGATCACCATGTACTTCAACGCAGGCCTGATCCCGATGTTCATCACCATGAAGAACCTGCATCTGACCAACAACTTCTGGGTCTACATCCTGCCGGCCATCGTGCAGCCGTTCAACATCATCCTGGTGAAGACCTTCGTCGAGTCCATCCCCGCCTCCCTGCAGGAAGCGGCGGAAATGGACGGTGCCGGCACGCTGACGATCTTCTGGAAGATCGTGTTGCCGATGATGGCCCCGATTCTGGCGACCGTCGGCATCTTCTCCGCCGTCGGCCAGTGGAACTCCTTCCAAGACACCCTGATCTACATGACGGATTCCAAGCTCTACTCCCTGCAGTACGTGCTTTACACCTACATCAACCAGGCAAATGCACTGGCCGCTTCGGTTCGAGCGAGTGCAGGTAGTGCCATGAACGTAGCGGCTCTCGCAACGCAGCAGACGCCTACCTCGATCCGTATGACGGTTTCCGTAATCGTGGTGCTCCCGATTCTGTTCGTCTATCCGTTCTTCCAGCGCTTCTTCGTCAAGGGCATGATGCTCGGTGCTGTCAAGGGCTGATTCGTAACGGTTCGGTACTCCCTATAGCCATTGTGGGCCGGCGAGATCTGCCGGTCGGACCGGCCCCGCAATCTCAATTCCCATCCCTGCAAAATAAAAGGAAATAGAGAAAGGAAGGACGCAATGTCCCTCAAAAAGAAGGTAACCATTGCTGCGGCAGTGACGCTTGCAGCAATGATGTCGCTCTCCGCCTGCGGAGGGTCCGGCAGCACCACGGCCGCCGAAAAGGATGATAACTCCCTGATGACCGTTGAGGTCTTTGACGGTCTGGCGAACTACCAGGGCGAGCAGAAGGGCTGGTTCGCCAAGATCATCAAGGACAAGTTCAACATCAAGCTCAATATCGTGGCTCCGAACGTCGCAGGCGGCGGCAGCACCCTGTTCGATACCCGCGCAGCTGCGGGCAATCTGGGCGACATCGTGATCTACGGCTATGACACCGGTAAGGGCGCCAAGCTGGTTAAGTCCGGCCTGATCGAGGACATGACCCCGTACCTCAAGGGCATGAAGTACATCAACAAGTACAAGGATGCCACCGATTACGTCAACGAACAGATCGGTCAGAAGTCCGGTGTGTGGGGCGTTCCGGCATCCGTGGTCGACACCCTGACTCCCGACCAGCCGTCCGAAGGCCTCGAACCGACCTTCGGCCCGTACCTGCGTTGGGATCTGTACAAGGAAATCGGTTATCCGGAGATCGACACTCTCGAGGACCTCATCCCGGTACTCAAGCAGATGCAGGACAAGGCTCGCGAAGAGTCCGGCTCCGATGACATCTACGCCATGTCTCTGTTCAAGGACTGGGACGGCAACATGATGAACAACGCCAAGCAGCCGACCTGCTTCTACGGCTTTGACGAAGTCGGCTTCGTGCTGGCCAAGGGTGACGGCTCCGACTTCGAGTCCATCACCAAGGAAGGTGGCATCTACGAGCGCGTGATCAAGTTCTTCAATGCCGCCAACCGTGCCGGCATCGTCGATCCTGAATCCACCACCCAGAACTACGACACCATGAACTCCAAGTACAAGAACGGCAAGGTGCTCTTCTCCTTCTGGCCGTGGCTTGGACAGGCAGCCTACAACACCAACGCCAACAAGGCTGAGGGCAAGGGCTTCATGCTGGCTCCGCTCAAGGACATGAAGATCTTCTCATACGGCGCCGCTCCTCGTGGCGATAAGACTATGATTGCTCTGGGCTCCAAGGCCAAGAACAAGCAGCGCCTGGTCAAGTTCATCAACTGGCTGTACTCTCCGGAAGGCGTCTATGCTTCCTCCAACCAGACCGGTGGCTCCGCTGGTCCGAAGGGTCTGAACTGGGAGATCAAGGACGGCAAGCCGGTTCTGACCGAATTCGGTTCCGCGGTGCTTTCCGGCGAATCCAAGAACGTGCCGGAAGAGTGGGGCGGCGGCTCCTACTCCGACGGTATTTCCGCTCTGAACTTCACCACCGTGACCGTGAACGACATTGATCCGGATACCGGTTACACCTACAACCCGGTCATGTGGCCAAGCGAGATCGAGAAGGCCAACCAGAACCCGCTGAACAAGGATTGGCAGGAGCATATGGGTGCCTCCACCACCATGGAGTACCTGGAGAACAACGATATGCTGCTCGTCGGTGCTGGCTCCAGCTATGTCCAGCCGGAGGAGAACTCCCAGATCTCCACGTTGCGTGGCTCCATCAAGACCGAGATCGTCAACTCCTCTTGGAAGACGTCCTTCGCCAGCTCCGAGTCCGAATGCGAGAAGATCTTCAACGAGATGATCAAGACCGTCAACGGTCTGGACATCGATTCCGTGCTGAAGGTCGACATGAAGAACGCCAAGGATCAGGACAAGGCCCGTAAGAACATCCTGAAGGAGTATCAGAACAAGGAGAAGTCCTCCAGCTCCGATTCCTCCTCCGAGTGATGAGGCGTTAGTCCCCACCACGTAATCCAAATAACTGAAAGAGGCGGGGCGCCAGATGTGCTGAACCGGTATCTGGCGCCCCGCCTTTCTTTACATACCAACCCATCAATCCGACCGTTCATATGAACCGAGCGCTGTTACAACGCCGTATGACACCAAAGGAATCAAAGTTGATTTTCGAAAAGCACTCACGCATTGTTTTCGTAGGCGATTCCATCACGGACGCCGACCGCGACCGTACTGCTATCCCCGGAGGCTGGGGATATGGGCATGGGTATGTCAACACATTGCATAATCTTCTTACGGCCGTATATCCGGATAAGGCATTGTGCACCATCAACGAAGGCATCAACGGCAACGATATCGTCGACATGTCCGAACGCTGGCAGAGTGACGTCATCGACATGAATCCGGACTATGTGTCCATCATGATCGGCGTGAATGACGCCTGGCGTTATTTCGACGGTCCGCTGTGGCAGGCTCGCCTCAACACCGTGGAAACTTACGAGCGTATCTATGATGAGCTTATTGAACGCGTGAAACAGGATGCACCGAATCTTAAGGGGATCATCGTCATGCGTCCGTTCATGTTCGAGCCGAACCCACAGGATGCCATGCGCGCCAAGGTTGAGGAGTTCGCGGCCGCGTCCAAGCGTGTGGCCGAACGTCATGGCGCGATTTTCGTCGATACGCAGGCGGCCGTGGACCATTGGCTCACCCAGTTGCACGGATGCTTGGCCAGCCAGGATCGTGTGCATCCGTACGAGCGTGGTGCGATGATCATCGCCCGTGCATGGTGTCAGGCCGTGGGCTTCGATTGGAACAGGACCACGTTCGATGATTGATCTGAGCACCGTCGAGGCGGTCATCGCCTCCGGGCCCTACGCCGACACCTGGGAGTCGTTGAGCCAGGCTCCGGCCCCGGCATGGTTCACCGATGCCAAATTCGGCATCTTCACGCACTGGGGTCTCTACAGCGTTCCCGAATACCGCAACGAATGGTATTCGCGCAACATGTACATCGAGGGCTACCCGGAATTCGAACACCACGTGAACACCTATGGTCCACAGAACAAGTTCGGCTATCGGGATTTCATTCCGATGTTCACCGCCGAACGGTTCGATGCGAACGAGTGGCTCGACCTGTTCGCCGCCGCAGGTGCACGCTACTACTTCTCGGTTTCCGAGCATCATGACGGCTATCAGATGTACCGTAGCGAATTGTCGCACTGGAACACCTTCGAAACCGGTCCGCATCGCGACGTGCTGGGGGAGTTGCGTGACGCCACGCATGCCCACGGCCTGCATTTTGCCACGTCGAACCATCGCGCCGAGCACTGGTGGTTCATGGGCCATGGCAAGGACTTCGACTCCGATATCAAGGAGCCGTTGCAGAAGGGCGATTTCTATTGGCCGGCCATGCCCGAACCGAACGAATTCGACATTCACAGCACTCCCACGCCGACCGCCGAATATCTGGAGGACTGGCTGCTGCGCGTCTGCGAGATCATCGACGATTACCGGCCGGAACTGCTGTATTTCGATTGGTGGGTGCAACACGAATCGTTCAGACCCTACATGAGGAAGCTTGCCGCCTTCTACTACAATCGTGGCGTCGAGTGGGGGCGGAACGTCTCGATCTGCTATAAGTACGACGGTCTCGCCTGGGGCGCGGGCATCGTCGACGTGGAACGCGGAGGTTTTGCCGATGCCACGCCGTTCGTCTGGCAGACGGATACCGCAATCGCCCGTAATTCGTGGTGCTACACGAACTCGCTGGAGTACAAGACGCTTGCCGAGCTGATCGTCGCGTTGGTCGACGCGGTATCGAAGAACGGCAATCTGCTGCTGAACGTAGGTCCTCGCGCGGACGGTTCGATCGCCGACCATGATCGTGAGCTGTTGCTCGGCATCGGCGATTGGTTGCGCGCGAACGGTGAGGGCATCTACGGCACCCGACCATGGAGGCTCACGCAGGAAGGGCCTACGAAGCAGGCCGACGGCATGTTCGCCGATCAAAAGCCGACCGAATGGACCGCCGCGGATTGGCGATTCACCACGAAGCACGGCGCGATCTACGCATTCTGCCTGCATCCCAATGACATTGCGGATAGTTGTGAAACATCTTGTGAAACACTTGCAATGTCGACGTTCGCCGCGTATCACGACGGCGTCAAACCGCCGTTCAACGGCATCGTCGAATCGGTGGAACAGCTGGGGGCGGGACCGGTGCGCTTCAAACGCGGCGATGAGGCTTTGGAGATCTCACCGCTGCCAAGGGAACCCGATCAGCAAGGCCTGCCAATCGGATTCAAGATAACCGTCGGTTGACGAGAAGAACAACGTAGCGACCGCTTTCAGCCAGCTTCCCGCTGACGGGAGCGAAGAAAGAAGAAGACATGACCGTAATCACCGAAGCCAACAAGACCAAGGCCAGGGACCTGACCGCCAAACTCACGTTGGACGAAAAGATCGCCATCGTGCACGCCGCCGGCCTGTTCAGGAATGGCTGCGCCGAACGACTGGGCATCCCATCACTCAAGATGGACGACGGCCCGATGGGCGTGCGGGCAGAGTTGCATAACGACAACTGGGCGCCGCTGTACAACACCCGTGACTATGTGACCTACCTGCCGTCCGGCTCCGCCGTCGCCTCCACATGGAATCCCGATCTGGCCCGCGCGACCGGTGAGGTACTTGGCGAGGAAGCGCGCGGCCGCGGCAAGGACGTGATTCTCGGACCGTCCATCAATATCAAGCGTAGCCCGCTGTGCGGTCGCAATTTCGAGTACATGAGCGAGGATCCGGTACTGACCGCCACGCAGGGCGTGGCCTACATTCAGGGTGTGCAGGAATCCGACGTGGCCGCTTGCGCGAAGCATTACGCGGTCAACAGCCAGGAGACCGACCGGCTTGACGTTGACGAGACCGTAAGCGAGCGGGCATTGCGCGAGATCTACCTGCCGGCTTTCGAGGCGGCGGTGCATGATGGCGGCGTGCTCTCCGTCATGGGCGCCTACAATCTCGTCAACGGCACCAAATGCTGCGAACACAAGCAACTGCTTGACGACATTCTGCGTGACGAATACGGTTTCGACGGCTTCGTCGTCTCCGATTGGAGCGCGGTGCGTGACACCAAGGCCAGTGCCGAGGTCGGCATGGACGTTGAGATGTCGGTGACGCCGAACTTCGATGATTACTATTTCGCGAATCCGCTGAAGAAAGCCGTCGAGAACGGCGAGGTCAAGGAAAGCGACGTCGATGTGAAAGTCGAACGCGTGATCGCCGTCATGGATGCGTTGCACATGCTGGGCGACGCCCGTGCGACCCGCAAGCCGGGACGTTACGCCACCATCGACCATGCCGCGAAGGCATTGGAGATCGCCCGCGAATCCATCGTGCTGTTGAAGAATGACGAAAACCTGTTGCCGCTTGACGAGCGCGGTATGACCCGTCTGCTGGTGATCGGCGCGAACGCCGATCGCATTCACTCCAACGGCGGCGGTTCGGCCGTGATCAAGGCGCTGCATGAGATTTCGCCTCTGCTGGGGCTCAACGGCGAACTCGGCGGCAACGTCGACATCGAGTATGTGCTCGGCTATGACGCCAAGCAGGTGAATCAGGACGAATCCTGGCAGGAGGAAAGCCTCGAGAACTCCAAGGGTTCCGACGCCAAGGACGAGCTGCACGCACACGAACTGCGCGAAGAGGCCGTGGCCAAGGCGCGCGAATACGCGGCTGCCGGTGATCCGGTGCTGTTCATCGGCGGTCTTGACCACGAGCATGATCTCGAAGGGCGCGACCGCACCGACATGCGTCTGCCGTACGGTCAGGACGAGTTGATCGAAGCGTTGCTCGAAGCCGCTCCGAATACGATTCTCGCTTTCGTGGCCGGCTCCCCGATCGAGATGCCGTGGGCCGACAAGGCCAAGGCCATCGTGTGGAACTGGTATGCGGGTTGCGAATCCGGCGCCGCGCTGGCCGAGGTGCTGTTCGGTCGCGTAAATCCGAGCGGCCATCTGCCGGAGACCTTCCCGATCGCGCTGGCCGACGAACCTGCGCACAGGATCGGCACCTTCGGACTCGAAGACCACGTCGACTATGCGGAAGACATCTATGTGGGCTACCGTTACTTCGACACCAGGCAGGTTCCGGTGCTCTTCCCGTTCGGACACGGCCTGAGCTACACCGACTTCGCATTCCGCGATCTTGACGTGCGTCAGGTGGATGACGAGATCCGCGTCACCTTCACCGTCGAGAACATTGGGGATTGCGCCGGTAAGGCGGTCGCTCAGGTGTATCTCGGTCTTGAAGGCACCGGCGAGGACCGCCCGGCCAAGGAACTCAAGGGATTCGCCAAGGTCGAGCTGGACGCAGGGGAGTTCCGCGAAGTCACCGTGGCGATGCCTGCCGCCAAGGCGTTGCGTTACTGGTCCAACGAATCCGGAGCCTACGCCCTGGCACCGGAGGCAAGCGTGTTCGTGGGAGAATCCGTGGAAGATATCCGTCTCTCCGGACGTGTCGCATAACGCTTATCTATAAACTTATAAATAAAGTAAAATGAAATAACGAACGTCTTTGGAGGATAGGTCGCGGACCGATCCTCCAAAGCGGAATCCCACTAATGCAAAGGAGCAATGTATGAAGTTCCTCAACGGCGGCTGGCTCGTCAAGGATGGCTTCAGCGTCAAGTATGCGGCAAACATCTATACCGCCAACATCGAGCCGAAGAAGCTCACTCTGTTCTGCCCGTTCGGTTCTCCGATCTACAACGCCGGCATGACCCTCGACGGCGGCATCCTGACCATCGAGGTGACGTCGCCTCGCGAAGACGTGATCACCACCAAGCTGATCAACTTCAAGAAGGATCGCAGCAACTGCCCGAAGTTCGGCTTGAACGAAACCGATCCGGATGTCGAAATCGACGAAACCGACGACAAGTGGACCTTCACCTCCGGCCGTCTGACACTCGAGATCGCCAAGGGCGAGACCATCGACTTCAAGTACCTGTACGACGGCAAGGTCATCGCGCATTCCGGCTGGCGTGCCAAGGGCCTCGTCACCGACCCGGAAGGCCAGTTGCACGTCTCCGAACAGCTCGACCTCGGTGTGGGCGAGAAGATCTACGGCCTTGGCGAACGCTTCACCAACTTCATCAAGAACGGCCAGACCGTCGACATCTGGAACGAGGACGGCGGCACCGGCACCGAGCAGGCCTACAAGAACATCCCGTTCTACCTGTCCAACAGGAAGTACGGCCTGTTCGTCGACAATCCGGGCAAGGTCAGCTTCGAAGTCGGCTCCGAAAAGGTCTCCCGCGTGCAGTTCTCCGTGCCGGGCGAGGAAATGAGCTACTCCGTGGTCGGCGGTGAGAATCTCAAGGCGATTCTCAACACCTACACCGACCTGACCGGCAAGGCCCCGCTGGTTCCGGACTGGAGCTACGGCCTGTGGCTGTCCACCTCCTTCACCACCGACTACGATGAGAAGACCGTGCTTGAGTTCGTCGACGGCATGGCTGAGCGCAACATCCCGCTGTCCGTGTTCCACTTCGACTGCCGTTGGATGAAGGAACTCGAATGGTGCAACTTCGACTGGGACAAGTCCAAGTTCCCGGATCCGGAAGGTCTGCTCAAGAAGCTGCATGATCGCGGCCTGAAGATCTGCGTGTGGATCAACTCCTACATCGGCCAGAAGTCCCCGCTGTTCGAGGAAGGCGCCAAGAACGGCTACTTCATCAAGAACGAAGACGGCTCCGTGTGGCAGTGGGACAAGTGGCAGGCCGGCATGGCCATCGTCGACTTCACCAACCCGGAGGCCACCAAGTGGTATCAGGGCTACCTGAAGAAGCTCGTGGCCATGGGCGTCGACTGCTTCAAGACCGATTTCGGTGAGCGCATCCCGACCGAAGGCGTCAAGTATTATGACGGTTCCGATCCGGAGCTGATGCATAACTACTACACCTACCTGTACAACAAGGCCGTCTACGACGTGCTCGTCGAGACCAAGGGCGCCGATGAGGCCATTCTGTTCGCCCGCTCCGCAACCGTGGGCGGCCAGCAGTTCCCGGTGCACTGGGGCGGCGACTGCTCCTCCAACTACCCGTCCATGGCGGAATCCCTGCGTGCCGGCCTGAGCTTCGGCATGTCCGGCTTCGGCTACTGGAGCCACGATATCGCCGGTTTCGAGGACCAGGCGAGCCCGGACCTGTACAAGCGTTGGACGCAGTTCGGCCTGCTCAGCTCCCACTCCCGTTACCACGGCTCCACCGCCTACAAGGTGCCGTGGCTGTATGGTGACGAGGCCGTCGACGTGGCCCGCGAGTTCACCGAGCTCAAGCTGCAGCTCAAGCCGTATCTGCTCAAGATGGCTCAGGAGACGCACGAGACCGGCGTTCCGATGATGCGTGCCATGGTGCTCGAATTCCCGGATGACCCGACCTGCGAGGATATCGACACCCAGTACATGCTGGGCGACGACCTGCTGGTCGCCCCGGTGTTCCGCGAGGATGGCGTGGCCCGCTTCTACGTGCCGGACGACGGCACCGGCCAGGCGTGGACCAACATCATCACCGACACCGCATACGAGCCGGGCAAGTGGTACACCGAGCAGTACGACTACCATACCCTGCCGGTGTTGGCACGTCCGGGCACCGATCCGTTGCACGTGTGATCGCATACGCCGTGCATGCCGTAAATGAATGACAAGAGCGTGCGGACAAAAGGTGTGTCCGCACGCTCTTGATGCATTGTGTTGGATGCGTGGCCTACGAACTCCTCGCCATCCAACCCACGTTGACACAACAGTGTCGATGAAAGTGTACCAACCAGCTGTCGAAGAGGCCTGTGCTCCGGTGTTTGTAGGGCGGTGGCTGGCCGGTGCCTATCAGAAAGGGAAAATAGTGTTGTTGCATACGAGGCACGAAGTTGTGCCGCAAGTCATGGGAAGGAACGGCCGCCAGCGGCGCATGGGTGCGCTGCTGACCGTGGTCACGGCAATGTTCGCCGTGCTTCTCATGATGGCTGGCATGACGACACCCGCTTTGGCCGCCGAGCAGCATGCCGCGGTGACCATCAACGCCGAACGGGTTGCCGCCGGCGAATACCGGCTGACCATCACCAACAACGGCAGTGAAACCATCGTCAAGGCAACCGGTGTCACCACCGTGCCGCAAGAGATTCTCGCGGATGGCGCCGCAGCCAGCTACGCATGGCAGGTGAGCGGACTGCAATCCGGCGCATCCGCGGTCGCGCAGCAGGACGGTAAGGCTCTGACCATCCACATCAAGGAGGGGTCCACTTCCGGCAAAACCAAGGAGCAGATCACAGACAACACCGCCGCAACCGTATCGACGGATACGCAGCGCAAAACAACCGACAACAAGGACGTTAAGAAAAGTGCCGGAATCCTTGGCAGCACAGGCTCCGCGGTGTATGCGATCGCACTGATTGCGGTGGGTCTTGCAGGTGTCGGCATCTCCTGCAAGTGGGAGAACGGCCGTCTTGCCGTACGCCGTACGATTGCCGTGCTGGGAACCGTCGCCATGATTGCGGGCTGCATGTACGCCGTTCCGCAACGGCAGGCATCCGCTGCGCAGCACACCGCCACAGTCCAAGGCGTCACCTCGGCGATTACCGTGAACGGTAAGGAATATCAGCTTGCCTCCGACGTGACCATTACCTACGAGCAAGTTGCCACGTTGTCTTCCACCGAATATGCCAAGGCCATGGGCGCCGGCTGGAATCTGGGCAATTCCTTCGATGGCGTCAACACCGATCTGAGTGCCGAAGACAAGGGTGAAGAGGCCTGGGGCAATCCGAAGGTGACCCGCGAGCTCATCCATTCCGTCAAGGAGAAAGGCTACACGAGCATTCGAGTTCCGATGACCGTCTACCATCGTTCCAGCGAAAACAAGGATGCGAAGGACGGCGAATACCGTTACGTCATCAACGCGGATTGGCTGAAGCGATACAAGGAAGTCGTGGATTGGGCCGTGGATGAAGGCCTGTACGTGATGATCAACATCCATCACGATTCCTGGATCTGGCTGAAGAACTGGAACGGCGACACCTCCGCCGCCGAATACCAGGAGTTCAACGACTATTGGAAACAGGTCGCCTCCTATTTCGCCGATGAACCACTGTCCGTATGCTTCGAGACCATCAACGAACCGCAGTTCGCGGATGGCGACGCGCAGGCCAAGCTCAATGCCGTCAGCAAGGCGGCATACGACATCATCCGCGCCACCGCAGGCAACGAACAACGCATGATCGTAATTCCGACACTCGGCACCGCACATGACGACACCGCCAAACTGCAGGCGACGGTCGACTTCATCCACAAGGATCTCAAGAACGATGCGAACGTCATCGCCACCGTGCACTACTACAGCGAATGGGTGTACAGCGCCAATCTCGGTCGCACCGGTTTCGACGAATCCATCTACGGCGACGAGCGCACCCCGCGCAACGTCATCGATTCCTTCGCCGACCGCATGAATCAGTACTTCACCGAGAACGGCATCGGTCTGGTAATCGGCGAATACGGTCTGCTGGCCTATGATTCTTCCTCCGACGGCGCACTACAGGCGGGCGAGGAGCTCAAATACTACGAGTACATGGGCACAATGGCCAACGAGAACGGCTTCTCCTATATGTTCTGGGATAACGGTTCGGGCATCGACCGCACCAGCTACCAGTGGAAGAAGCCCCTTGCCGGCAAGATGCTCGAAGCGAGCATCAACGGCCGTTCTTCCTATGCAACCGGACTGGACACCTTGTATCTCGAAGAGGATCCGACCGGCGACGTCAAGTTGCCGCTGACCTTGAACGGCAACGAATTCAAGGGCATCGAGGGACTGACTGAAGGCTCCGACTACACCTACGATGAAGCCAGCGCCACAATCACGCTCAAGCAGGGCTATCTAGCCAAGATGTACGAGGCCAAGGGTGGTTACGGCATCATCGCCGACCTGACGCTGAAGTTCTCCGCAGGTGCCGACTGGCACGAGTACGTAGTGCATTCCGGTACTCCGGCCGTGAACGCCACCGGAACCGTGACCGGCACCAAGAGTGAAGGTCTGACGATTCCGATGGCCTTCAACGGTGCCGAGCTGAAAAACATCACCGCGACCGAAAACGGTAATCGCGTCGGACCGAACTCTGGCTGGTGGCAGTACCTGCAGAACAGCGGATCGTTCAGCGTGCACTACGATTCCGCCGACCGTGCAAGCGGTACGCTGACCGTGCTGCCGGCCTTCTTCGACGACGGTTCAGTGACCGACGGCGACGTGACCTTCACGATCACGTTCCAAGACGGCCAAACGCTCGACGTCAACTTCAATATTGCCGGCGAAACGGTGGCGTTGAAGTAGGCAACATAACCGAATCCATATGACTCTCGTCGGGTGGAAGACCCACCAAGGTCTTGCACCCGACGAGAGCGTCAGCAGTACCAGAGAGGAATACGAATGACCACGGCACTTGAGTTTGTGCGCGGCCTCGGACTTGGCTGGAATCTGGGCAACACCTTCGACCCGGTTCCGCTGAACGACGAACGCAACAAGACAATCACCACCGGGGGAGTGTGGACGCCCGAAGACCAGCAGCGACTGTGGTGCAACAAGCCGTTCACCCGCGACTGCGCCTTCTTCGTCAAGGAAGCGGGTTTCGACACCATCCGCATTCCCGTCACGTGGAAGGATTGGCAGGACCCGTACACCGGCAACGTCGATCCGGTATGGATGGCTGCCGTGCAGGAAGCCGTCGACTGGAGTTACGAGGCCGGATTGAACGTGATCGTCGACGTGCATCACGACGGCGGCAACGGCCCGTTCGGATGGATCCGTACCGCCAGCGAGGACTATCCGGGTGTCTGCGCGCGCTTCTCCGCACTATGGCATCAGATTGCGGAACGATTCCGTGATTACGATCATCATCTGATTTTCGAAGGCGGCAATGAGATCTGCTTCCCGCACGTTGCCCATCAGGACACCGCCTACGAACTGCTCAACCGGCTGAATCAACTGTTCGTCGATATCGTGCGCGCCTCCGGCGGCAACAATGCCGACCGATTCCTCCTGATCCCCGGTTACAACACCGACACCGCACTGACCTGCGACGAACGTTTCCGACTGCCGGAAGACACGGTCGACGATCACCTGATCGTGTCGATCCACTACTACTCGCCCGCCGAATTCGTGCTCGCCGAACATGACAGCGACTGGTGTACGCCGGTCGACGTGTGGGGCAGCGACGAGGAAGTGGCCGCGGTCGAAGCCATCTACCAAGAGGCGCGCACCATGTCGGTGGCACAATAACACAACCCATAACGAAGAAAGTTCCCTGCAATGACCCTTTTCAACGTAACCGAAGCCAAGCGTATCGCGTCAGGTTTCCATCCGGATCCGACCATCTGCGAAACCCCTCAGGGTACGTATTACATGGTCAACAGTTCCTTCGAATTCTTTCCGGGACTGCCCGTGTTCGAAAGCGCCGACGGCGAGCATTGGCGGCGTATCGGCAACGCAATGGACAGAGAGTCCCAGTTCCCCTATGAATCCATGGGCAACAGCCAAGGCATCTACGCGCCGACGTTGCGCTACCATGACGGCCGATACTATCTGATCGTCACCAACGTCAACAAAGGCAACATGATCCTCACCACCGACGATCCGCATAACGGATGGTCCGATCCGATCTGGGTGGAGGGATGGCCGGGCATCGATCCCAGTCTGTTCTTTGATGACGACGGTTCGGTCTACATCTGCGGCAACGAAGGTTCCGAGCCGGATGACGACGGTGAACGCGAACCCGCGGGAATCTATCTGTCACGCATCGATGTCGCCACAGGAACCGTGCTGACCAAACGTCAGCGCATCTGCGGGGGCATCACCGGATCGAATCCGGAAGGCCCGCACATGTACAAGCGCGGTGGCACATACTATCTTATGTGGGCCGAAGGCGGCACGGAATCCGGGCACATGGAGAACATCGCCCGCTCGTCCAGTCCGACTGGGCCGTACGAGATGTATCCGGGCAATCCGCTGATCACCAACCGCAGCACACATTTGACCCTGCAGGCCATCGGCCACTGCGATTGCGCCCATTTCGATGCCGATCGAACCTTGATGGTGTTCCATGGCACGCGCAACAACGACGAGTATCCTGCCCAAGGCTGGCTTGGCCGTGAGCCGTATGGAGTGTGGTTCACGTGGAAGGACGGTTGGCCCGATCTTGCCGACCAGTCCTACGATTGCCCTCTCGACGGTTGCGGCGAGGCCCTGGAGCATGAGATCGCATGGATCACACCGAGCATCGACAAGGCGCATCGCTTTACGATGAACGATGCGGGCTCGCATATCACCGTCACGGCCGCGCGGCAGGATTTCGGTTTGGAGGTGGGAGCGCCGATGATCGGCACACGGCAGACCGATTTCCGTTGTGCATTCACGGCGACCATCGCCGATCCGACGCAACTTGTCTCCGGAACGGCCGGCATCGCGATTTACGCGAATGCCAACCACTATATGACCATCGCAGTGCATGCCGCCGAAGCCGATACCGTCGCGATCGATGCAACCGTACACAATGCGGGTCTGATATCACGGGTCGGTGGTGTGCATGTGCCAGCGGGCGGACCGGTACGACTGATCGTCCGAGGTGACGATTACGGCTACACTTTCGCCGTCGGCACCGCTTCCGACGAAACCACGCTCGGCAATGTTCCCGGCAAAGTGCTGAGCTTCACCAACGCCGGAGGATTCACCGGAATCCTGCTTGGCGTCTATGCGCATGGTGACGGCGTCGTCGATTTCAACGAAGTGCACTATCAGGCAGGCAGTGGCGTCGCCGATGAGTAACGGCAGCCGTTGCCAAGTGAACACATACAAGATTCAGTCTGAAGAAGGAGAACCAGATGAAGCCGATTTATGACCACTTCCTGTTCGGCGGCGATTGGAACCCGGAACAGTGGCCGGAGGAGACTTGGGAGCATGACATCGAAATGCTCGAAGACGCCCATATCAACGAAGTCACCATCAACGTGTTCTCGTGGGCGCTGCTGCAGCCGGCCGAAGACCGCTACGACTTCACCATGCTCGACAAGATCGTTGCGCTGCTCGTCAAACACGATTTCAACATCGTGATGGCCACCGGCACCGCGGCCCTGCCCGGCTGGATGGTGCGCCTGCACCCTGAAGTAATCCGCACCGAACAGAACGGCACTCGCCACGTGTTCGGAGGCCGACACAACTTCTGCCCGACCTCGCCGTACTTCCGCGAAGCGTCCCGCGCGCTCGCCGCACATGTGGCCGAACGCTACACCGGCACTCCGGGTCTGGTGAACTGGCATGTGTGCAACGAATACGGCGGAGGCGGCGGCCTGTGCTATTGCGACCAGTGTGCGGAATCCTTCCGCGCATGGCTCAAGGCCAAGTATGGCACCGTCGAAGCGCTCAACCAGGCGTGGTGCGCCAACTTCTGGAGCCACACCATCACCGAATGGGCCGACGTGGTGCCACCCGTCAGCTATGGCGATGGCATCGGCGACGCCAAATGCGTGGTCTCCGGCCTGCAGATGGACTATCGTCGCTTCCAAAGCCAGGCGCAGCTCGCATGCTACAAGAACGAACGTGACGCGATTCGTGAATACGATGCCGTCACGCCGATCACCACCAACCTCATGGGCACGTTCAAGGATCTCGACTACTTTGAATGGGCCAAGGAGATGGACGTGGTCAGCTGGGACAACTACCCGGGCATGGACACTCCGTCGAGCTTCACCGCCATGTGCCACGACCTCATGCGCGGCATCGGCGGCAACAAGCCGTTCATGCTCATGGAGCAGACTCCGAACCAGCAGAACTGGTTCCCGTTCTGCAAGGTCAAGCGCCCCGGTGAAGTGCGAAAACTCAGCTGGCAGGCCGTGGCGCATGGTGCCGACACCGTGCAGTTCTTCCAGATGAAGCAGTCCATCGGCGGCTGCGAACGCTTCCATGGCGCGGTCATCGCGCACGATGGCACCGAAGATTCCCGCGTGTTCAAGGAGACTGCGGCGCTCGGCGACGAACTGGCGCGCATCGGCAAGTGGATCATGGGTTCCGAGATTCGCGCGAAAGTCGCCATCATGTTCGATTGGCAGAGCTATTGGTCGCTCGAAGGTTGCGTCGGCCCGACTGCCGGCTTCTCGTATCCGAACGAGGTGCATCGTTTTTACCGTGCGCTGTGGCGCCGCAATGTGCCCGTCGACATGATCGAAAGCACTACGCCGCTCGATGAGCTCAAGAAGTATGATCTGGTCATCGCGCCGGCACTCATCACCGTGCTGCCGGGCGTTGCCGAAACGTTGGAACATTACGTGTCCGACGGCGGTAGCTTCGTGACCGGCTATATGGCGGGTCTGCATGACGAGCATGATCTTGTGGTGCCGGGAGGATATCCTGGCAAGCTCCGCAGGCTCATGGGCGTATGGGTCGAGGAGATCGACGCACTCGCGCCGAACGAAACCATCGAAGTGCACGGCGACATGGTCGACGCCACGGGCGAGATCGTGGCCAGCATCATCCATCGCGGAGGTGCACGCCGGCTCGCCACCTATGGTGGCAGCGAATTCTACGCAGGCCATTCTGCGCTCACCGTCAACGATTTCGGCTCCGGCAAGGCCTACTTCGTCGGCACTCCGCTCGACGAAACCGGCATGGATGCCTTCATGGCATCAATCGTGAGCGAACTGGGCTTGGGACCAATCGACACCCCGGAAGATGTGAGTCTGTCGGTGCGCTACGCCGATGACGGTACACGCTATGCGTTCCTCATCAACAACGGCAACACCGACAAGCGCCTGTGCGTCAGCGAACTCAACGGCGGTGAGGAGCTGCTGTCGGGCGGCCGCATCGACGATGCGATCGAACTCAGGCCGTACGGCGTCAACGTCATCAAACTATAGGTTGGTGTGCGCGAGTGTCGGGGATGGTTCTACAATGAAGAAGCACCATCGGGCGAACATAGACGGGTTAGATGACGAAATGACGGCGAAGAAGCATATCCTGGCATTCGAAATCGGCACGTTCTTCACCCGTTATGTGGTCTTCGAAGACGGCCGTATGGGCATCCCCGGCACTATCGCGACGCCGGTGGACAGTGCGGAATCCTTCTATCGGGCACTCGCGCACATCGCCAACAACCAACGTTTCCCGCTCGACGGCATCGCCATGAGCATGCCCGGATTCATCGATATCGACAGGCAGCTGGCCGTCACCGCTGGCGCGCTTGGCATGCTGTATAAGCATGAAATCGGCAAAGAGCTGCAGAAATATCTCGATAATCCGGTGCCGACATGGATGGAAAACGATGCGAATTGTGCTGCGATGGCGGAGAAACTCAGTGGCAATGCCGTCAAGCTCGATGATTTCGCGCTGATCACCATCGATTCCGGCGTCGGCGGCGCCCTGTTCCTTGACGGCAAGATTCGACGCGGCAAGGATTGGCGCGCCGGCGAGCTCGGTATGATGATTCCGAATTATGAAAACGGAGGGTTTCAGACCCTGCAAAACTATCTGTCCACCATCGTGCTGGCCGAAAGCTATGCGGAGGAATTGGACGTGCCTTCCGGGTCTATCGTGCCGGCGACGTTGTTCCACAAGCTGGATGACCCGCATGTGCGCAAAATCGTGGATCAATGGATCGACTATCTTGCCATTGCCGTGTTCAACATTACCGCGGTCGCCGATCCCGAATGCGTGCTGTTGGGCGGAGGCGTCTGCCGTGAGCAGCAGCTGTTGCCGTTGGTCAATGCGGCACTTGACAAGATTCCAGCATGGGATTCGTTCCGCACGTCCGTGAAGCGTTGCCGCCACACCAACAACGCCGGCCTGATCGGAGCCTACTACGCCTTCGAAACCGAAGTCGATGGCTTGGAGAAAGTGCCGATTCGCTGATTGCCGCCGTGCAACGCCGTTGTGCTCCGAATGTCACTTCAGCGTGCCGCCAAACCGTGAGAACCGGCATGCGTACCACAGTTCCGCGGTAGTGCCCGGATCGTTCAGATCGGCACCCAGCTCCTTGCCGATGACTCCCAGATATTTGGTCAGCGTATGCCGATGCATGCCGGCCATCCGCGCGGCCTCTTCGGTCCTGCCGCGGCTTTGCAGCCATGCCCACAGCACGTCGATGGCACGTACCTGCGTGCCTGAATCCGTTTCGTCGCTTGACGATTCCGTTGCTGGTGCGGCTTCCGTCGTTCGTGCCGTTCCCGCCTTGGTGTGCGGTCCGGTTGATAGGTCGAACGTGAGATTCGCAATCGGCGCGAGTTTGAGATCCGCGAACGCACGCATCAGCGACGGCTCCACCACGCCTTCCAGCGTCGCACCGCCCTCGCCGTCGCCGTACTGTACCAGCGCCTTGCCGCTGGTCAGTGCCTCCGCGCCCGCCTGATATGCCTCATGTCGCGCACGGGGCATATCGATCCAGGTCGCACCTGAGGATTGGCCCACGGTCAGTCGACCCGTGCGGGTCAGCTGCTGCGTCCACATCGCCGCATTCGATTGCGATACGATCGCCCACATATCGCCGTCCACAATGCCAAACACCACACGATTGTCGTTCTTCGCCACCGTACGTCGGAACGGTTCGAACAGCCGGCCGGCATCCTCCAACGCATCCTGCTGTCCGATAATGCGCAATACGGCCAACGGTTGCACCGGCAGCCCGTTCCATACGTCGTCCGCGAAACGACGCACCGACTGCGATTCGCCTTCCAGGCACAGCCTGGTCATGCTGGAGCGCAGGTGCGTGAGCGCACGATTGGATGCCGCTTCGCTGTTCACGGCCAAAGACAACAGTGAAGCGGCTTCCGCCACCAACGGATGGTCGATGGCGCCGCGCTCGCCTTTACGACCCGCGACCAGATAGCCCAGTGTCTGTCGGTTGGGAGAGGCCACATGAAAAATCGCAATGTCGTAGCCTTTCGCCACCGTGAACTTCGCCTCGCCGAGTACGCTGAACGCGAGCACGTCGCTTAAGGAGTCCATGTCGACCGGCAGCGTGTGATGGGAAGATTCAATGATGCCGCCCGCCGGATTGAGCAGTGCGGTCCAGCCGCCGATCAGTTCGGCCAGACGCGAGATGATCGTGCTCACCGGATCGAGCGAATGCACGCTACGGAGCAGCCGTTGCTGATTGCGGTACATTCGTTCCACGTTGCGATGCGTATCATCGGAGATGCCGCGCGCGATAGTTTTGGAGATGGCGATGAACGGTGTCGCCAATGGCACTGTAAACAAGGGCAGGCCGACCGCTTCGCATTGATAGATGAGCCATTGCGGCACATGTTCATGCTGGATGCCCAAACCGAATCCGACTCCACGTGCGCCAATCTCCGCAAGACGGGAGGCATATTCTCGATGAGCCGCGTCGGGCGTGCCGTCCGGCATTACCAGACCAGTGGTCAGTAACAGCTCGCCGCCCTCCAGATATGTGGTTGGGTCGGCTGATTCGGATACCTGCACCCATGAGATGGGGGAGTCCAGCGTCGCGCCGGAACCTTCCACAGCCAGTCGTAGGTTGAGGGAGCGTTGCTCAAGCAGATTGCGTACGGTAATCGCCATGGCTTCAGATTAGCCGGCCGACAGCGAATCATAACGGATTCGTCTATATTTTGACGATATTTTCGACAACTCGTCTATAACAAATTATGGGCAAACTTTCTAACGTGACAACCAACAGTGATGAGGAACGGATCGAAAGGAAGCCATCATGTCAGTCCCACAGGTAGCACGCAAGATCGTCACCGCCATTCCGGGCCCGAAGTCCGAAGCCCTTAAGGCCGAACATACCCGCTATGTCAGCGCCGGCGTCGGCCAGGGCATGCCGGTGTTCGCCGAGACCGCAAGCGGCTCCACCATCACCGACGTGGACGGCAACCGCTTCATCGACCTTGCCTCCGGCATCGCCGTGACCGGTGTCGGCAACTGCGCGCCGGAAGTCGTCGCGGCCGTGCAGGAGGAAGTGGCTAAGCTCACCCACACCAACTTCGCCACCACCCCGTACGCCAACTACATCGAGGTGTGCAAGAAGCTCGACGAACACACTCCGGGCGATTTTGCCAAGAAGAGCGTACTGGTCAACTCCGGCGCCGAAGCCGTTGAGAACGCCATCAAGATCGCCCGCAAGTACACCGGCCGCTCCGCCATCGTAGTGATGGAGAATGCGTTCCACGGCCGTACCAACCTGACCATGGCCATGACCACCAAGTCCATGCCGTACAAGCAGGGCTTCGGTGCGTTCGCTCCCGACGTCTTCCGCGTACCGTTCTCCTATCCGTTGCGCGACGACTTCGGTGCGGACGGTGCGGCCGCCGCGAAGGCCGCCGCCGCCAAGATCGAGCTGCTGGTCGGTTCCGCCAACGTGGCCGCCGTGATCGCCGAACCGATTCAGGGCGAAGGCGGCTTCATCGTGCCGGCCGAAGGCTTCCTGTCTGGATTGGCCGAATGGGCTCACGCGCATGACGTGCTGTACATCTCCGACGAGATTCAGGCAGGCTTCTGCCGCTCCGGCAAATGGTTCGCCTGCGAGTACGACGGCGTCGTTCCTGACCTGATCACCACCGCCAAGGCACTCGGCGGCGGCATGCCGATTGCGGCCGTGACCGGTCGCGCCGAAATCATGGACGCCGTGCAGCCTGGCGGCATCGGCGGCACCTACGGTGGCAACCCGGTCTCCTGTGCCGCTGCGCTCGCTGCAATCGGCATTATGGAGGAGCAGGATCTGCCGGCAAAGGCCGCACATATCGGTGAGGTCGTCGAATCCGTACTCGGTCCGCTGGTCGACGAAGTGCCGGCGGTGGCCGAAGTACGCGGCCGCGGCGCCATGATCGGTGTCGAATTCGTCAAGCCGGGCACCATGGAGCCGAATAAGGAGCTGGTCGGCCGCATCGCCAAGCGCACCATCCAAGAAGGTCTGATCATGCTGACCTGCGGCATCAACGGCAACGTAATCCGCTTGCTGCCGCCGCTGGTCATCACCGATGACGAGCTGAACGAAGCGCTGGCGGTACTCAAGGAGATCATCGTCGAGGAAAGCGCCAAGTAAGTACGCAATCGTTGCGGGCGAACGAAATCGCCGATAACGAACCCTCAAGCAAACAGGCATAGAGTTGGCTGCAATCGCCGGAATGGGCGCGGTTGCAGCCAACGTTTTGGAAAGGACGCATCATGAAACTGTTGACGGTCGGACCCGACAACATCTACACCTACGATACGGTCAAGGAATTCTTCGCATCGTTCGAACTCGGACCGAAGGACCTGCTGGTCAGCATCGAAGTGATCTACAAGCAGTTCCTGGAACCGTATGCAAACGGTGCGAACGTGATTCTTGTCGACAAGTACGGCGCGCAGGAGCCGACCGATGTGATGATCGACGAATTCATCGCGGATGCGGGCAAATTCGACTATGACCGCATCGTGGCAGTCGGCGGCGGTGCCGTCATGGACATGTCGAAGGTCGTGGCGGTGGCCGGCGGTGCCTCCATCGACGACGTAATCGACCATCTGCCCGACTTCAAGCGCTCCGTACGCCTCGTGCTCGTGCCGACCACTTGCGGCACCGGTTCGGAGGTCACCGAAATCGCGGCCATCAATCGTACGCGCCTAGGTTGCAAGGCCGGAATCGCAGGCCCTGAGATGTTCGCCGACGATGCCGTGCTCGTGCCGGAGCTGCTCTACGGACTGCCCGATCACGTGTTCGCCACCAGCTCGCTCGACGCGCTCGTGCACTCCGTGGAATCCACGCTTTCGCCGAACTCCACGCCATACACGCGCATGTTCGGCTATGAGGCCATGAAGATGATCATCTCCGGCTATAAGGCCGTTGCCGAAGCCGGTCCCGCCGGTTCGCCGGAGCGCCGCGCCAAGCGCAACGAACTGATGCGCGACTTCCTGATCGCCTCCGACTATGCGGGCATCAGCTTCGATACCGGCGGGTGCGCTGCCGTGCATGCGCTGAGCTATCAGCTGGGCGGAAAATATCATGTGCCCCACGGCGAATCCAACTACGCCATGTTCACCGGCGTGCTACGCAACTATATGGAGATCAAGCCGGAAGGCGAGATCCTCAAGATGAACCAGTTCATCGCCGACATTCTCGGCTGCGACGTGGCCGACGTGTACGACGAGCTGGAGACGCTCATCAACAAGCTGCTGCCGAAGAAGGCGCTGCACGAGTACGGCGTGACCGAACAGGATCTGCCGGAATTCGCCGATCGCGTGATCAAGACGCAGGAGCGACTCATGAAGAACTGCTTCGTGCCGCTCGATTACGATCGCGTGCTCAAGATCTTCAAGGAGCTGTACTGATTTTCTTGGGTTGCGGCGTGATATGTCCGTAGCGTGTACAGAGGCGGATTGATTTCGAGGTGGTGCCGTTTTCTTGGGCTCCCTACTGGGGGTACCGGGGATGGCACCACCTCGGTTTTCAACGTAAGGTTGATCATTCCCGTTCACATGATCGCAATGGGATTCTGCTGGCCGGTATGTGAAATTCCGGCATAAGGGCGCATATGCCCGTGTATTATCGGGCACAGACACGGGGGCCGCAAGGCTGAGAGGAAGCATCCGCTTCGACCGTTTGAACGTATACCGGGTAATGCCGGCGCACGGACGTCTCTCTTGTTTCCCGTGCCTTTATGCATGTCGTAGGCGGTGCATCCGTCGGCGGCATCACTAAGGAAAGGAAAATCATGACCATTCACGTACCCGAAGCGCTGGAGCCGGCGCGCGGCGACTACGCTTGGTTGGGCGCGGAGTCGGACTCCGTCGCCGACCGGATGTACATGCTGAATACCGAGGATTGGCGAGAAGCCATCAACTCGCGTTTCGTCAACGAGCTGTTGGATGACACCCTGCCGGAAGAGATATTGAAATCATATTTGATTCAGGATTTCAAGTTCTACAACAACGGCATGATGGCCCGGCTCATCAAGTTGGCTCCGCGTCAGGAAACCAAGGACATGCTCGCCGCCCAGTCGCAATGGTTCGCGGACAACGAGGCCACGTATTTCCAGCATTTCCTCGAGGCCTACCACGTCAGCCAGCAGGAGTATGACGACACCGAACAGACCCAGGCGAACAGAGATTACGGTGCGTACCTCGATACGTTGTCCGATAAGAGCTGGCCGGAACTGATCACCGCGATCTGCTGCATGGAATGGCTGTATCTCGCATGGGCCAAGCGCACGGTCGACGCCGGGGTCGTGCAACAGGTCCCGGCACACAAGGGATGGGTCGACCTGCACGAAGGCGCGCATTTCCGCAAATGGGTCGGCGATCTCATCGCGCTGGTCAACGAATACTGCTCCATCGACGGTCCGGAAGCCGAGGTATTCCGCACCATCGTGCATCTGGAACGCCGCTTCTTCGACGATTCCTACCCACAGGACTGATTCTGCGGGACATCCCGTATCGGTTTCAGTGGGTAGCGTATATGAGATGCAACGTGTTCTGATATGCGCGGAATCCATCCGGACTGCTGTGGGGCCATCGGGCTGGTGGCCCCATGTGGAAGTTGACTGTGAACAGCCCGAATATGCAGGTTGCCTACTGCCGTGCCGAAAGCGTCTTCGGTAGCAGGCAACCTGCGCTGGCGCTCTCGTATTCGCTCGGATCGGTGTATCCGGCCCATTCGCTCGGCGGGAAGATGATGTCGGAAATCGAAATCCACTGCTCAAGCAGGTTCATTGAATCGTCGCCCAGCCAGCGGTACTGCAGACCGTCCATCGCGCTCATGGCAAGCGTGTACAGGTCGTAGAAGCGCTCCTCGTCGACGTACTCCGGCAGTATCCAATTCATGGAGCAGATCATTTCCCAGTTGCGCATATGGCGGCCGATGAAGAAGCTGTGTGCCGGGTGTTCCGGGCTGAGCGCCTCACCGTTGAGTACGGAATAGAGTTGCACCATTTCCGGACGCTGCAGGTTATAGCGAACGATGTTCAGGCAATATCGGGGATAATAGTAGACGCGATGTCCGTCAGCGTCGATCACCGCAGCGGTCACGGCATTGTATTCATCTGCATCCGGAGTGTCATAGCCTTCGGAAAGCACCATGTTGAGCAGATCGTCTTTCGAGGAGATGTAGTGGTAGAGTGCGGCTTCGGTGATGCCGAGCTCGTCTGAGATATCCTGCAGCGACATACCCCAGAACCCTTTGATGGCGATGATCTTGGCTGCGGCCTGCAGAATCTGCAGATGCCGCTCTTCCTGACTCATGCGCTTGCGTTTTTCAAAGGTTTTCTTTGACGTGGTGTCACGTGCGGTGATGCTGGTGCTGGAGGTGTCCGGGCCAGAGCCGGATTGGGCTTCCAAAAACTGAGACCACGCTGCAACGCTCATTGCCCCTCCTCCTTTGCAAAATGGCGCGAAGATTGCCGGATGACGCATTCGTCAATTCTTTTGATTATATCCGAAATCCGTCGAAATACTTGAAAATCTACGCAAGACAAGACTACAAATTTTGTAGGACAGTATGCTTACGGCATCATGGATGATGACCATCTCGTGATAAGGGGTGTTGATGGCGGGAATCAAAGATGTTGCGGTGCGCGCGGGGGTCTCCATCAGTACGGTTTCGTATGTGATGAGTGGCAAGCGTTCAGTGCGGAATGAAACCAAGATCAAGGTGATGCAGGCCGCCCGCGAGCTGAACTATTTTCCCAATGCCGGTGCCCGCATGCTGCGTGGGGAAAGAACGCGGCTCGTCGCGCTGAGTTCTCCGATGAGTGACGAGACGGCATATGGCGATTGGTCGCCGTTCTTTTTCGGGGTGGCCCGTCGCCTGCGCCATTATGGCTATGACGTGTTGTTGCTGATGGGTGAGGATGAGAACGAGGAGTTGGTGCGCATGTCCGACTCCGGTTTGGTGGATGGAGTACTGCTGTTGGATGTTGCGATGAGCGACCCGCGTGCCCGCGCGGCGAAGACATCCCGGGTGCCAGTCGCATCGATTGGATGCCCTGACGATTTGGATGGAGTCTATGCGGTGGATTTGGATTTCGAGCAGATGGGGGAGATGGCGGTACAAAAACTGATGAAGGCCGGGCATCGTCATGTACTGTTTCTCGGTGCGAACTCCCATGCATACGAGCAGGGCGTGAACTTTCTGATCCGTACGCGTGATTCGGTGCGGATCTGTGCTGAGAAGGCCGGTATGCGGCTGACGTGCGATGTAATCGATACCGGTGACGCTGATGAGATGGAATGTGTGGTTGAAAGGGCCTTTGCTTCGGATCCGCGGATAACTGCGGTGCTCGGGCAAGTTGGATTAATCGCGATGTCGAATCTCAAGTCGGCCTTGCAATCGCGTGGTTATGACATTCCGAAGGATATCTCCGTCATCCAGTTGGGTGCCTTCGGTCAGGCGTCAGTGATGAATCCGCCGCTTGATGAGATTCCGCTGAGGCCATACGCCACCTGTGCCCGTGCGGTGGATGTGTTGATGGAGATCATCGAGGGGAAGCGTCGGATGTCCGAGCAGGGGACAAAGGAACTGATTGCGGTGAAGTATTTGAGTCGAGGTTCGGTGCATGACGTTTCGAAAGGTGTGTGATATTCCTCTGCCCGTGAAGGAAGGCGGCGCAATCGAATGTGCCGCAAGCTTTTTTGTCGAAAATCGTCGAAACGATTCGACAATGAAGGATAAGGCCTTGTACCCTGAAATCGTAAACGTCCACGGCATGGTGAGGAAGCCATAGGACGAGCAAATGCAGGGTTGCTTGTATACGCGCATTCGCGGCGGTTACGCGCGATTTACGACGGAATCGTCATGATTGTGGACGTTTGCATGCTCGTGACAATAGCTACGAAAGGACAAGGTGAGGGAAGATGCGTAGTGTCGGAAGAAAACTCGTCGCGGCGTGTGGCGTGCTTGCCATGGCATGCACGATGGCGGCCTGCGGCGGCGACACCGCAAGCGATGCCGATGACAATTCGCTGATGACGGTCGAGGTGTTCGACCAACTGGCGAACTATCAGGGCGAGCAGAAGGGCTGGTTCGCCAAGGTCATCAAGGACAAGTTCAACATCAAGCTCAATATCGTGGCTCCGAACGTCGCAGGCGGCGGCAACACGCTGTTCGATACCCGCGCGGCTGCAGGCAATCTGGGCGACATTGTGATCATCGGCTCTGGCAGCGGTCAGGCCGAAAAAGTGGTCAAATCCAAACTCGTCACTGACCTGAGTTCGTATATCAAAAACACCAAGTATCTCAAGACTTATCAGGGGGCCATCGATCAGTTGACGAAGGATGCCAACCAGGAGAGCGGTATGTGGGGCATTCCGACCTCGGTATCATCCTTGTCTCCGACCGAGTCCAGCGAAGGTGTCGAACCGACTTTCGGCCCGTTCGTACGTTGGGATTACTACAAGGAGATCGGCTACCCCAAGGTTGCCACGCTTGAGGATCTGCTCCCGGTCCTCAAGCAGATGCAGGACAAGGCGCGCGAAGAGACCGGCAGCGATGACGTCTACGCGCTGAGTCTGTTCAAGGATTGGGACGATCAGGCCATGCAGAATGGCTTCCAGCTTCCGGCGTTCTATGGCTATGCCGAAGGGACCGGTTACGTGATGAGCAATGCCGACGGTACGGATGCTCAATCGCTGATCGACGAGAATGGCGTTTACGTGCGTGCGCTGAAGTTCTATAACAAGGCCGAGCAGATGGGTCTGGTTGATCCGGAATCCACCACGCAGAACTACGACACCATGTATTCCAAGTACAAGGAAGGCAAGATCCTGTTCTCCTTCTGGCCTTGGCTCGGCCAAGCGGCCTATAACACGGACGCCCATAAGAAGGACGGTAAGGGTTTCATGATGCTGAGCATCGATGACATGAAGATCGCATCCAAGGGTGCCCAGCCGAACGGCACCACCACGTTCATCGGCGTCGGAGAAAAAGCCAAGAACAAGGAACGTCTGGTCAAATTCATTGATTGGCTTTACTCGCCTGAGGGTATCCAAGCTGCGGGTTCCCAGACCAATGGCGCTGCCGGGTTAAAGGGTCTGACCTGGGACATCAAGGACGGCAAACCGGTACTTACCGATTTCGGTGTCAAAGCCATGGGCGGCGAAAGCGTCAACGTTCCGGAGGAGTACGGCGGTGGCGGTTACTCTGACGGCGCATCCCAGTTGAACGTCTCCACCGTGCTCAACAAGGACATCGATCCGAGAACCAACGCGCCGTACAACTATCAGATGTGGGATTCCGAACTCGCCAAGCGTGATACCGCACTCGACAAAGATTGGCAAGAGCATATGGGCGGTGCGCGCACGACCATGGAGTATCTGGAGCAGAGTGGCAAACTCGCGGTCATTCCGGGAGCCTCGTACACCACTCCGGATGAAGACTCCGTGATCTCCACCACCCGTGGACAGCTGAAGACCGCCGTGGTGAACGCCTGCTGGCAGGCAGTGTTCTCCAAGAGCGATGACGAGTTCAACTCCATCTGGAGCAAGATGCAGAAAGAGGTTGACGGTCTCGGTTACAAGAAGGTCTATGACGTCGACATGAAGAACACCAAGGATATGTTCAAGGCGCGTCAGGCAATCGAAAAGGAGTATGCGAGCCGTGAGAAATAGCCCGGTATCATTCGAGGCAAAAGCCACCTGAAACGTGAGGGTCCCGGCCTATTGGCCGGGACCCTCACGCTGTGCCGCTCGCTATGAGCCTATTTGGCGAACGTCCTACGCATCCACGCGGCAGCCAACTGCGGCCACACCTGCACGCATTCCTCGATGCCGTGGACACCCTGCCATGCCGTTTCGGCGGTACCGAGCGACAGGCCATGGCCGCCGCTGGGGAACAGGTGCGCCTCGACACTGACGCCGGCCTGCTTGCAGGCATTGATGAGCATAAGCGTGTTCTCATACGGTACGCAGTCGTCCGGAACGGTATGCCACACGAACACCGGCGGCGTCTTGGCATCGACATGCTTCTCGATGGACACGGATTCGAGTGCTTCCGGGTCGGCCTTGCGTTCCCCGAGCAGCGAATCGAAGCTGCCGCGGTGTGCGAGCGGGCCGGACGTGATCACCGGGTAGGCGAGCATCAGGCCGTTCGGACGCACCGCATCCGGATCGTAGCCGTGCGCCGCGATCACCTCGTCACTGGCGGAAGTGGCGAGATTTGCGGCGAGATGGCCGCCTGCGGAAAAACCGATCACGGCGATGGCGTTCGTATCGACATGCCATTCGGCGGCATGTTCGCGAATCTGCTTCATCGCTTCGGCCGCTTCCAACAGCGCAACCGGAAAGACGGACGGTTTCACGGAATATCGCAGGACGAAAGCGTTGTAGCCGGCCGCAAGAAACTGCATTGCAATCGGCTCGGCCTCACGGTCGGACGTCATCTCGTATCCGCCGCCGGGAATCACCAGCACGGACGGGCGTGCGTAATCCGGGATGACTTCTTCGCTGTTGTCAAGGCAATATCCGACGAACTTGGCGGCGGTGCCGTCAATGCCGGAAATCTCATGTTCGAAATACTGCATGGATCCATCCTATTCGTAAAGTCAATTCATAAGGGGGGCACATGGGTGACGTGATGTCGTCCATGCGCCCCGTTTCAGCCGTTTGGCAGCTACTTGGCTGCCGTTCGGCCATCAGAAGGTGACTGCCACCTCGACCAACTTGGTGTCGTCGGTCGGGACCGGCACGACGTTGCCTGCAAGCTGCTCGCCATTGACGCTCACCGTGCGCTCGCCGGTGCGCTTCATGGCAATGCGGTAGGTCACGCCACGGAACACACGGGTCACGGTCAGGTCGGTGAACTGTTTCGGCAGATGCGGTTCGATAGCCAGACCGTCGAGCGTCGGGCGCACGCCCAGCAGATACTGGGACACGTCCACGAACGTCCATGCGGCGGTGCCGGTCAGCCAGGAATTCTTGCCTTCGCCCGGGGTCGGGGCCTCAGGGCCGGCCACCATCTGGCAGTAGACGTACGGCTCCACCTTGCGGATGTCGGACTTGTCTTCCACGTAGGCCGGGCAGTTGCGCTGGTAGACCGCGAAGGCCTCCTCGTTGTTGTCGGTCAGCGCATTGGCGATGGAGATCCACGGGTTGTTATGGCAGAAGATGCCGCCGTTCTCCTTATAACCGCGCGGATAGGACGAGATTTCGCCCAGCTCGATGCGGTAGGTGGAATAGGCCGGGGCAAGGATGGCGGTACCCCAATCGCAGGTCAGCTTGTCCTTCACGGACTTCAGGGCCTGCTGGGCCTTGCCGTCATCGAGGCCGATGCCGGCCATCACGCACATGCCCTGCGGTTCGATGTAGATCTGGCCTTCGGTGTCTTCGTGCGTGCCGACCTTGCGCGAATAGGCGTCGTAGGCGCGCACGAACCATTCGCCGTCCCATCCGGCGGTTTTGACCGCTTCGGAGACCTGGCCGATTTCGGCACGCACATTGGCTGCCTCGGAGGCGATTTCGGCATCGGTCATGCCGGTGAGCTGACCGTAATGTTCGATGATGTCGGCATACTGGCCGCCATACAGCACGAACATGCCGCCGATGAACACGGATTCGGCAACGCCGGTGTCGTTGTTCTCCACGGTCTGGAAGCTCTCGCCCGGAGTGTCGGAGAAGCAGTTGAGGTTCAGGCAATCGTTCCAGTCGGCGCGGCCGATCAGCGGGATGCCATGCGGTCCCTTGTGCGTGATGGTGAAGTTCACGGAGCGGCGCAGGTGCTCGAGCAGCGGTACTTCGGAGCCTTCCACGTTGTTGAACGGCACCGGCTCGGTCAGAATCGATGCGTCGCCGGTCTCGGCGAGGTACGCATTCACGCCGGCCACGAGCCACAGCGGGTCATCGTTGAAGCCACCGCCGATGTCGGCATTGCCCTTCTTGGTGAGCGGCTGATACTGGTGCCACGCGGAACCATCCTCCATCTGGGTGGAGGCGATGTCGATGATGCGCTGGCGCGCACGGCCCGGAATCAGGTGCACGAAGCCGAGCAGATCCTGGTTGGAATCGCGGAAGCCCATGCCGCGGCCCATGCCGGACTCGTAATAGGAGGCGGAACGGGACATGTTGAAGGTGACCATGCACTGGTACTGGTGCCAGATGTTGACCATGCGGTCGAGCTTCTCGTCGCCGGATTCCACGCTGTAGGTGGTCAGCAGTTCGGTCCAGTAGGTGTTGAGCTCCTTCAGGGCTGCCTCTACCTGCTCGACGGTGGCGAAGCGGCGGAACAGTTCATGCGCCGGCTTCTTGTTGATGATGCCTACCTTGGCCGGATCGTTCGGATCCTCCCACTTGTCTTCCTTGGCGACTTCGATGTAGCCCAGCACGAATACGAGCGACTTGGTCTCGCCCGGCTTGAGCTCGAGGCGTACGCGGTCGGCGGCGATCGGGAACCAGCCGTGGGCCACGGAATCGTGGGCCTGGCCTTCGGTGATGACCTGCGGAGTGCCCCAACCATTGAACTTGCCGAGGAATTCGTCACGGCTCGTGTCGAAGCCGACGACGGGGGAGTTAACGGCAAAGAACGCATAATGGTTGCGACGTTCCTTGAATTCGGTCTTGTGGTAGATCAGGGTGGCGTCATCCTGCTTCTCGATCTCCACTTCGCCGGTGGACAGGTTGCGCTGGAAGTTGGAGGAGTCGTCGACTGCGTTCCACAGGCACCATTCCACGGAACCGGTCACGTCGAGCACGACCGGTGCGTCGGTGGTGTTGGTCACGTCGAGACGGTTGACTTCGGCATTGGTCTTCAGCGGCACGAACGCGGTGAGCTTGGATTCGATGCCGTGCTTGGCGGCTTCGAACACGGTGTAGCCGATGCCCTGACGGCACTTATAGGAGTCGAGCGGCGTCTTGCATGGCAGGAAGGTCGGCGACCACGTGTCAATCGGCTTGGCGTTGACGGCGTTGGAGTCCATAAGGCTCAGATAGTAGTTGCGCGCGCCGTTGTCGCCGGGCACGTTGTTGTAACGGTAGCGGGTGATGCGACGCAGTTTGGCGTCCTTGTAGAAGGAGTAGCCGCCGCCGGTATTGGAGATCAGGGAGAAGAAGTCCTCGTTGCCGAGGTAGTTGATCCATGGCAGTGGGGTTGCCGGAGTTTCGATTACATACTCGCGGGCGGAATCATCGAAGTGGCCGTACTTCATGGGAATCCTTTCAGACTGCTTCGTTGCGGCTCCTGGCTGCGGGCGTGGGCATACGCGGGGCGGCGTTGCGCGCGGCTACGGCCAGTGTTCGTTGGTTATTGCATTCCCCATAAGGATACCACGTTATTTATAACTTTATAAATAAGTGATTCGACCGTGTTGCGTGGGTTCATTCCGACCTCATTCCGTGGTGTTCTGGGAAAAGCCGAATCGTAGGAAAGGGGAATCCGAATCCCATAGGGACGAAAATCCGAATCGCCGGCATGGCGGAGGCGGGCACGGGCGGACACCGGTAGAGTAGGGGTGAGAGACATGGAGCGACACGAAGGAGCGCTGGTATGGCCGAAGAAGGCACCATCATGAAGTCAAAGCCGGTGGATGACGATCTCAATGCCAAGACTCGCGCGCTGTTTGACGCATTGCACCGCGCAACGGGCGAATTCGCCATGTTCGGCCATCAGAACGAAACCAGCAACGTAATCGGCGAGCATACCGACTCCGATGTGCATGCGGTGACCGGTTCCTACCCGGCTGTGTGGGGCAACGACTTGGGCGGCGTCGAGCTGGACCGGAATCGCAATCTCGACGGATTCGGAGCCGAAGCCATCCGAAACGAAATGCTTCGAGCCTTCAACATGGGCGCCGTCAACACGCTCAGCTGGCATTCCGCCAACCCGCTCACCCTCGGCGGTTACGGCCATAACATGGCCGAGGGTACCGTCAAAGCGGTGCTGCCCGGCGGTGAAGCGCATGAGAAGTTCCTCGGCTGGCTCGACCGCATTGCCGCCGCGCTCACCACCGTCACGGACACGAACGGCGAACCGATTCCCATCGTCTTCCGCCCGTTCCATGAGCATACCGGCGACTGGTTCTGGTGGTGTACCGGTTCTCCCGCACGTCCGACCGACACCACGCCCGAACAGTTCGTCGAACTGTGGCGCATGACCATCGAATACCTGCGTGACGTCAAGCATGTGCACAATGTGCTCTACGCCTACTCGCCCGACCGTAGCCGCATCGATATGAGCACGCCGGAATCGTTGGAGACCGGTTATCTGTATGCCTATCCCGGAGACGACTATGTCGATGTGCTCGGCTTCGACGATTACTGGGACATCGCGCCCGCCGAGAAAAGCGCGGAGGATCCGCAGGCCCGCCATGCCGATCTGATTGCGATGCTTACATTGGTCGGTCGCCTCGGCAAGGAGCGCGGCAAGCTGGCCGCGGCCACGGAAGTCGGTTCTCCGGGAATATTCGCCGACTCGTACGTCTGCGACTCCCACGATCTCGCCATCATCGGCGCCAATGATGACACTGCGGCCGAAGATGGCTCAGCGTTGTCGGATTCGCCATGGACGAAGTATCTGCTGACCGCCGCGCTCGCCAACGAATACGCCCGCCGCGCACTGTGGTACTTGCCGTGGCGCAATGATCCGGATGCCGCTGGCACCGGAGCATACGGCACGCCCGTTGCCGGTTCGCGGTATGCCGATGATTTCAGACGATTCGTCCGTCACGACTTCATGCGTCTCGCCGACGCCCTTCCGCCTCTGTATAGGTGAGCGGTTTGCCGCGTAGGGTCCCATATGTGGTCAGATCCATGATCTGAACCACATATGCTGAGCCGTTAGGCCGGTAGTCCGGTGGACTGCCGGTAGGCGAAGTGAGCGGTTTGCCGCGTAAGGTCCCATATGTGGTCAGATCCATGATCTGAACCACATATGGGACAGCCAGAATTCGTAAGGCACCGGTATCGCCGTCCAGATCGGGTAGAAGAAGGCCGAAACCAGTATGATCAACATAAGGCCCAGTCCGACGGTCAGACGATAGGTGCCGATTTCCGCATGCGTGTGCAACCAATCAAGCACGTAACAGATCGCAAGCACGATCCACGGCAGAATCACAATCGAATAGAACGTGAACGTCGTACGATTCAGATACTGCGCCCACGGCAGCCAACCGCCCAAAAAGCCGGCCAAAACCGCCCAAATTCGCCAATAGCCACCATCTTCGCGGGTAGTGCCGCCACGAATACGCCCGCGCACCAGACCGGCGATGGCGATGATGATCGCCGTCACCGTGCACAGCGAGCCCGCCCACCAGATCAGCGGATTGCCGAGCGACGTGATCGCTGCCACGCATTGCGAATCCGGCGCCAACGAACACAGTCCCGGATGCCCGGACAGCTTCTCCCAATAAAAACTGGTCGGCCTTACCTGCAACGGCCAAGTAAGCGGGTTCGCCTTGTAGTCGTGCGGCGCGTCGAGCGTGGTGTGGAATTGCCACATCTGCGCATGGTAGGCCACAAAGGAACGCAACGATTCCGGCAGCCAGGTCACACCCTCGCCGGGATGATTCGCGGCCCAATCGTGCATATACGAGTCGGCATGCAGGAACCAGTTGAGCCATCCACCCAAATAGGTAAGCGCGTAGATCGGCACCATGTAGCAGGCCGCCACGAGCCCATCCTTCACCAAACCGGTCGTGAACCATGCGCGATAGCCGATCCGCCGGCGCTCCCACGCATCCCATAGCACCGAGATTACGCAGAACACAGCGAATAGATATGTGCCCGACCACTTCACGCCGGTCGCCATGCCAAGCAGGAAGGCCGCACCTACGCGGTACCACGACAAGGCGATCATCGGTCCGCGTCGTTGCAGTATCAAGCCGCGCCTTCCCGGCTTGAAACGTGCCGTACGGGCGGCCGCATCAATCGCATATTGCCGTCGCAGCCGTGCACGGGCCCAATCGCGATGCATCAACATCAACGAAAACGCTCCCAAGGCGAACACCATGATGAAATTGTCGAGCAGGCCGGTGCGGCTCATCACGATGCCGAGACCGTCCAACGACATGAGCAGGCCGGCAATCAACGCAATCGGCAGATTGTGGAACAGGCGCAAGGCCACGCGGGTGATCAGCACGATGGCGACGACACCGGCAACGGCAACGCTCGCACGCCAGGCGACGGGATTGTCGGCGCCGCCGAACAGTTTCAGCCCGGCCGCGATCATCCACTTGCCGACCGGCGGATGCACCACATATTCGGCCGTATTAAGCCAACGGTCGGTGTCGCCGGCTGCGAACAGTCGGTCGATTTCGACATCCACGCCGTCGATGGTCACCAGTTTCGGCCAATCGCGCGCCTCGCCGGTGTTCAGCATGGTCCACGCGTCTTTGACGTAATACGTTTCGTCGAATACCACCGCGCGAGGGGAGCCAAGTCTCACAAAGCGCAGGATTCCGCCGAAAGCGGCCACAAGAATCGTCATCAGCCATGCGAAAGGCCTGGAGGCGGTCCAACGTGGTTCGGGAGAGGCATCGGAGCCGTCACGTTGATGCCACCGTCGTCGGAGTGCGGCGTATCGCGCATTCGCCTTGACCGTCTGTATACTCATCGTCGCCTCATTTCGCCCGCAAGACATGCCCTTGGATACACAGTAGGAGATACTGGAAGATATGGAGAGCATACAAGCGCAATCAACACAGGAGCCAACCGAATTCACGGACGGGACGGATGACGGCGGCCGGATTACCGCCGCCGGCGCGCTCGATGCGTTGGTGGACGGCGTCGGCATTCCGCGCGGTACGGTGATTCTTGCCGCAACGCCGATCGGCAATACCGCCGATGCCTCCGCCCGACTGATTGCGCTCATGGAAGGAGCCGACATCGTCGCGGCCGAAGACACGCGCCGCCTGTATGCGCTCGCCAACCGTCTCGGCATCCATGTGTCCGGTCGTGTGGTCGCCTATCACGACCATAACGAGCGGGATAAGGCCGACGGTCTGCTCGACCAGGTCGAAACCGGTGCCACCGTGCTGGTCGTCTCCGATGCGGGCATGCCGACCATCAACGATCCGGGACTGGCCATCGTGCGCCGCGCTATCGAACGCGGCCTGCCGGTCACCTGCGCGCCCGGCCCCTCTGCCGTACTGGATGCGCTCGCATTGTCCGGCTTGCCGACCGACCGCTTCTGCTATGAGGGATTCCTGCCACGCAAACATGCCGAACGCGTGCAGCATCTGCGCGCACTGCAGTCCGAGCGCCGCACCATCGTGTTCTACGAGACCCTGCATCGCATCGACGACTCCATGGCCGACCTGCTGGAAGTGCTCGGGCCGAATCGGCGCATGGCGTTGTGCCGTGAACTGACCAAGGACTATGAGCAGATCCGCCGTGGAACCATCGCCGAAATCCACCAAAGCGTCATCGACGAGCCGCCTCGCGGCGAAATGGTACTGGTCATCGCCGGTGCCTCCGATGAGGAGGCCGACGCGGCCGCGCCGGCCTCGCTATCCGTAGAAGATCTGGCCGTACTGTCGATCGACCGTGCGCAGGAAGACAATCTGCGCATCAAGGACGCCATTGCGCAGGTCGTGGCTGAGCATCCGCTGGCCGACGGTTCCCTCGCCAATCGCAAGCAGGTCTACAACGCAGTGCTCGCTCTCAAAGGCTGATGGCGGAGTCGGCCCGGCCATCCAGCGAATCGAGCAGTATGCATAACGCTTCGCCTACGCCTGGGCCGCCGACCTGCCCGATATACTCCAGCATCGCCGGACTGGCCGCCGGATTCGCCACCAACCACTTGCGTAGCGACGGAGACTCCCGCGCGATATGCCAGAGCACTTCCGGGTCGGTTTCCGGACTGCAGGCGATGAGCGGCGTCAATTCGAGTGGCGGGCGTGGCGGCTCCACCAGAGCCCTCGGCTTGGGTTCCGGCCGGTACTCCGGCGGACTTCGATGCCGCTTATTGCGCCGTCGGATGCTCATTGGCTCTGCCCGCAATTCCATGAAACAGGGTGCGTGCCTGCGACGCATTCCTGATATGCCGACTCTGCTGCAGCGCCTGCAGACAGTCGTCGGGCCGGAAACGATATTCCTGCATGAGCATGCAGATCACTTCATGCATGACGTCTTTCGTCTCGTCGGTGGCGATCAACGCCAGATCGCAGGCGGTGCGTACCGGCGTGGTCGTGCGTACCGGACCGACCTGAATGACATGGTCCGGGGGTGCCTTGCGATTGAACACCCGCACCTTTCGCCCGTGCCGCAACGTGCGGAAATGCGATGAGGACAGAATGTCAATGGTTTCCGGAAACAATCCGCCCAGCCACAGCCATGCGGCCGTGAAGCCGCAGGCTACGGCATTGCGTGGCATCACGGTCGCGACGATGGTGGCACGGCCATACAGCGTGGTCGAATCCTGCAACGTATAGGCATTGGCACTGTCGAGTTTGCACAGTGTGCCGAAATCGGCCAATCTGTTGAGATTCATCGGTCCCGGCAGATCGCCGTCGCGCAGCAGCGGTGCGAGCGGTCCCGTGGCAAGCGTCATTGCGATATCCATGACGGTACCGTAACGGATGGTCGGCGTCTGCGCCATCGGCTTACGAAAATCCGTGGATATGTGGACAACGATTGTTTCATCATACAACAATGTGCATAATCAGGGGGATTGCGCACTGACGTGGTCGTCATGCGAGCATAGGTACGCTGCAGAGCCTTCCTGTCGCTATCTGAGCCGATAATCGTGCCTTATGAGTCATATTTTGGTGAATGTTGCTTGGCCGTATGCGAACGGCCCCCGTCATATCGGCCATGTCGCCGGCTTCGGCGTGCCGTCCGACGTGTACGCGCGTTACGAGCGCATGAAGGGCAATGACGTGCTGATGGTGTCCGGCACCGACGAGCACGGCACCCCGATCCTGGTGGAAGCCGACAAGGAAGGCGTGAGTGCGCAGGAACTCGCCAACCGCTACAACCGTGTGATCGCCAAGGATCTGTGCGATTTGGGCCTGAGCTACGATCTGTTCACCCGTACCACGACCGGCAATCACGAAAAGGTCGTGCAGGAACTGTTCACGCAGTGCCTCGAGAACGGCTATATCTATAAAGGCACGCAAAAGGTCGCCATTTCGCCGTCTACCGGACGTACCCTGCCGGACCGTTACATCGAAGGCACCTGCCCGATCTGTGGCTCCGACGGTGCCCGAGGCGATCAGTGCGATACCTGCGGCAACGAGCTCGACCCGGACGAGCTGATCAATCCGGTATCCAAGATCAACGGCGAAACCCCACGCTTCGAGGAGACCGAACACTTCTTCCTCGACCTGCCGGCGCTCGCCGAGGCCAATCTCGCATGGCTCAAGACCCGCGAAGGCTGGCGTACCAACGTCATCAACTTCTCCATCGGACTGTTTAAGGAAGTCAAGCCGCGTGCCATCACGCGCGACATCGACTGGGGCATTCCGATTCCGGTCGCCGGCTGGATCGACAACCCGAACAAGAAGCTGTACGTGTGGTTCGATGCCGTGATCGGCTACCTGTCCGCATCCATCGAATGGGCCCGCCGCAAGGGCGAGCCGGACGCGTGGCGCGCTTGGTGGAACGACCCGACCACTCCGGGCTACTACTTCATGGGCAAAGACAACATCACGTTCCACTCCCAGATCTGGCCGTCCGAGATGCTGGCCTACAACGGTCAGGGTTCCAAGGGCGGCGAAACCGGCAAGCTCGGCCCACTGAACATGCCGGAGCAGGTCGTGGCATCCGAATTCATGACCATGGAGGGCAAGAAGTTCTCGTCCTCCCGTGGCATCGTGATCTACGTGAAGGACATCCTGTCGCGCTACCCGGTTGACGCCGTGCGCTACTACATCTCCGTGGCAGGTCCGGAAAGCTCTGACTCCGACTTCACCTGGGCCGAGTTCGTGCGCCATAACAATGAGGAGCTCGCCGCCTCCTGGGGCAATCTGGTGAATCGTGTGGCCAACCTCATGAACAAGAACTTCGGTGAGATTCCAGCGCTTGATGAGGCTTCGATGACCGATGAGGACCGTGCCCTGCTGGCCGAGACCGCAGGTGCCTTCGACTCCATCGGTTCGCTGATCGAGAACCATCGCCAGAAGAATGCGCTGTCCGAAGCAATGCGCGTGGTCGGTGACATCAACAAGTACATCTCCGCCACCGAACCGTGGAAGATCAAGGATAATCCGGCCCGTCTCGGCACCGTACTGCATGTCGCCGCCCAGGCCGTGTCCGATGCCAACCATCTGCTGGCTCCGTTCCTGCCGCACTCCGCGCAGAAAGTGTGGGAGGCGCTGGGCGGTACTGGCACGTTCTCGCCGTTGCCACGTCTTGAAGAGGTTGAGGATCTCGACAAACCGGGCTTCATGTACCCGATTATCACCGGTGACTACGAGATGGGCGAGACCGTGCATCCATGGGCATCCGAACCGATTGTGGCCGGTACCCCGGTGCCGAAGCCGCATCCGATCTTCGCGAAGATTCCGCCGGAGGCCGTTGAGGAAGAACTCGCCCGCTTCGATGCCGAGCTGACCGCCCGTCGCGAGGCCGAGGCCGCCCGTCTGGCTGCCGAGAAGGCCAAGCTGGAGGGCTGAGTCGGATTGAAGCCTGATCCGCTCTTCTGACGAGAACACGATTCCGGAAAACTTCGCTTTTCCGGGATCGTGTTGTTATTTTCGTGCCCAATGGGTATTCGCCTCGGAGGAACCCATTCTTTATGGGGATGGAGCCATTGGGCTTCCGCCATTCCTTGGGGTAGTGGTTCCCGAAGGCTGGGTGGGACCGTGCACGATTCCTCACAGCCGACGCTTTTCACGAATCATGCATGGCTGCGGTCCGGATATTCCTGACTTGGATACTATGGATCCAGTACGCATGGACGCCCGTAGAACGGCGTAACTCCGCCGTTCTACGAGGATTGACCCCGCACCGGAAAAACACTGCGAAGGGGCCGTTTTCGTGCGGATCCTCGCGACAGGCATCAATAAATGCCTACCCTTAGGCTACCCCGCGAAAGGATGCGGAAGGAGCCTGAAAATGGCTAAAAATCAACGACGGACGCGCGGCGCAGGCAGCCTGTACCAACGGAAGGATGGCGTCTGGGTGGCCACCCAGGAACTACCTCCTGATCCACGGACCGGCAAACGACGTCGGCTGACGGCAAAGGGCAAAAGCCGCGCGGCCGCCGTCGAACGTCTGAAGACGAAGATCAAGAACGCGCAGCTGCCGCCCCTGTCCGAATGGCTCACGCATTGGCGGGAGACCCGCGCGTACCGACTACGACCCAGCACGCAGGAGATCTACATGTGCGCATGCCGACGCGTCAGCCGTCTCATCGGCGAAACGCGACTCGACCGACTCACTCCCCAACTGCTCACCAAATGGCAAGCCGATGCCGAAAGGCTGTATTCACACCGGACGGTCTGCATGGACAGGACGGTCTTGACCCAGGCACTCGAACAGGCCGTGACGAATGGTCTGCTCGACGGAAATCCAATGCATGGCGTCGAAGCGCCCGTCGGCTCGCAGGGCAGCTCGGAGCTTGATGGCGGTGCTGACGGGCGTCGGGGGCTAAGGTGGTTCGTATGGACGGGGAATTCCGCAGGTTCGTGCGCGTGCTGACCGACTGCCACGGCGTCGGCTTCGTCGTCATGGTGAACCACCGCGACTTCCACGGCAATGCCGCGTCGTACGACGTCGGGACCACGTATGACGGAGGGATCATGACATGCAAGAACCTGACGCCCGGCCAGGTCCATGCGGTACCCGCGGACCTGACGCTCGCCCACCGGCTCACACCGGACGGTCCGCCCGCCCGCCTGGCCGTCGCGCATGCGGTCGACGACGGCACGCTGCAACGCCTGTTCGACGCATACGAACCCGACCCGGACGACCCGGCCCAGCTCCACTATCGGCAGGTCCGGTACGCGTTCGCGCAAGCGGCCGAACGGCTCGACTGGAAGGGCATGGCCGACGCCATGGCGTCACTTCCCCGCCCGGCGAGGCTCCTGCCGTCATGTGCACTGCTCAACTGGGCCGTGGACGTGGTCGACGCCGCCGTCGGCGGCATGACTATGCCTGCCATGCCGCGGGGTCTGGACGGCGAACGGAAGCGCGCCGAGGCGCGGCTGAACGCCATCATGCCCACGGGCATCGAAGCCATCTGCGAGGGGGAGCGGCTGAAGGCGTTCGCGGACGTATGCCGGGCGTGGACATGACAAGCGCCTCGCGGTCGGTCGGGTCGACCCTGTCCCGGTCGGACAGCAGCCCGTACCGGTTCATCCTGGCCCAATGCTCCCTGTACCGGTTGCCTTGGCCCGCCGCCAATCGTTGCTGGGCGAGCATCCTGCCGGCAAGCATGGTCGTCGACTCGTAGAACACGTCGTACAGGACGCTGTCGGTCAGATCCTCCAAACCCCATTCGGGAACGTCGCCGTGCCGTTCCTCGTTCCCGATATCTTCCATTCGCCTTTCCCTTACAGTCCGATATGGCCGCCGTGGCCGTGCCTGCCGTCCTCCGCATCCAACGTGACGGACGGAAAACCGTCCCAACAGTCGATGAAGTCGTTGACGAGCCGCCATTGGCGGCGGCTGATGCCGATACGCCAGTCGGGCCGCACCATCAGCACCGGAGCGGCGGGCTCGGCCGCTCTGATTTCCGCCATGGCGGCCTGGTCGCATTCCTCGTCGTCGATCCATATGGCCGGCGACGGGTCCGCCGACTTCCGTTCCGCTTGGATGCGCGACAGTATCGTCGACCGTTTGCCCGTCAGCCTGCGTTCCATGGTGACCGGGTCGTACCAGGGGACGGTACGGACGATTCCGGGATCCCAGCCGAGCATCGGATCCAACGTGTTCGTGCAGTATGGCTGCCAGGTGGTCAGCCAGTTCAGTTCGATACGGCCGTTCCTGGCGAGCCCGTACATGGCGTCGGACAGCTCGCGCGACCAGTGGATGCGGAACCGGCCCACGAAAAGACGCGCCTGCGCGTTGCCGTCCAGGTGGAACGCGCGTTCGGGACTGTACAGGGCTTTGCGCGGATCGCCGTCCTTCAGCCATTGCGTGCGGTTCACGCCGCCGCGTTGCAGGACCTTGCGGTCGGGGAACGCGTTCAGCACGCCGTCGAAATCCGTGTACACGACGGGAACGCCCATGTCTACTCCTTTCCGCGAGAACCTTGTTCGACATGCCCAGCATACGCGGCGTTTCCGCCCTTAAAAGCAGACGATGGCCGACGGCGGCATACGTCGGGAACAGCCTCGGACGCATACTCACGGTAACCATGGCACGTATCGCAGGCATTGCCATCATGGCAGGAGCGCGAAAACGTCCGCTAAACACCAACTAGGGATGCGTCCTAGAAAAACTAATGGCAAAGGGAAAGCCCCGTCCTTGGCCGACGTCCCTACCGCAGGAATGGAAGCACGTCACCTCCGTTTCGGCGGAACGTGCTGGAGTATGAATTCGTCACGTTCCTTTTTCACATCGTCCAGCTGTTGCCGCAATGTCTTCATCCGTCTTTCTAATTTCTCGATTTGCCTGTCGTACTGTTCCTTCTCACGGGCTTCGGCCGTGCTAAGGATGGGTTCACCGCGTCGTCGGCATGCCTCAGGTAATCCTCCGCCTCGATTCCGGTACGGCTGCCGGCCTCCGTTTTCACGACGGGTTCTTTTTGATCCAGCAGTATGGACGGGTCGATGCCTCCGAGGGCGCGCAGGATCCTGACGAATTTCCCCGCAGGCATGGTATCGATTCGCCTTAGGCCCGTCTCGTAGTCACTGATGTTTCCCTGGCTCAATCCCACGGCTTTGCCCAGACCCCGCTGGCTCATACAGGTCATCTTGCAAAACGGCTTTTTCGCTCTTCCGATCAGTGGATATCTAAATTTGAGTCGAAAAAATATCTAAATTTGAGTTGGCTGCATGGACATGGGCAGTCCTTGTCGGCCCAGCCGCGCATGGTCTGCGACACGAGCGAGGCTGATGGCGGGCGCGGTGTCGGCGATGATGAAATGCCGGTAGCGGGTGTCGGCCATCGATGCCATGAAGAACGTGGACACGTCCTTGTCCGACAGCGTGTTCGAATAGCATTTCGCCTGGATGGCCCAATACTCGCCGTCCATGTCCTGCGCGACCAAGTCGATGCCGGTGTCCTGCCTGCCAGGATTCGTGGGCGCGTCATCCCACATCCACACATGATCGAACCGGTCCCTCCATGCCGGATCCTGGGTGAGGAACCACTGCACGGCGCGTTCCCATTTCGTGCCCTGCTGGCGCTTGTCCACCGACTCCTCGACGATGCTGTCGAATACCTCATCGACACTGACGGCCATGGTTGATTTTCCGAAGACGCTTTGGAACGGTGTGCCCCATCTACTCTACCCGGCGCGCATGCGGCGGCGGACGTCGACACGCGCCCTCATCCATGAGCCCTCATAAGGGTCGTGCGCATCCCGCCCGGAGACCCCTAAAACGCGGTGGAGCCGTCGTTTGTCGAGGATTCCGCCATGTAGCGGATTTCGTTTGGAAACGGACAGGGGTTTTGTTCTTCGTCTGTGTGGGCATGGTCTTGGCTGCATGCGTGTTTCGTGTCGTATGCCAGTCGGTCGGCCTGGATGGATGGCCGCGCCCGTTCCTGTTTCGGGATGGGGCATGGTCTTTCCGTCCGATGGTTTCGATTCTGGTCCGGTCGGTGTGAAGGTCGTCGTCCTCTACGTCCTGCGATCGCGGACGATGCGTGGTCGGGAATGTTGTTCATGTCGATGGGCGGACCGGAACGTTCCAGACGCAAATCCAACGGTGGGGACGCATAGGGGAGTCTGCCGGAATGGAAAACGGTGAAGACGATCCCGAACGAAAGGAAAGGTATGCGCAATCCATATTCATCCAAACGTCCCGCGCCGAGGATGGTGCTCGCATCAACGCTCGAGAGACTCTCGGACGACCCACGACGCCTCGCCACGATCCTGCTTGATTCGACCCGTTCATGGGACAGCCGGCTTGACGAACTGCACGCGGACGGGATCCCGACCTGTACTGAGCGGGCCATTCCAAACGCCGACGAAGGTTTCCCGACGGCGTTTGGCGATACCGGCAAGTCGGGGACGCATGAAAGGACCATGGGCAACAGCAACATGAACAACGACAGCAACAGCATCGACGACGCCGAAATCATCGTGCGCAAGGGGCGCCGTTTCAGGGTGGTCGGAACGCTCACCCCGCGCAAGGCATGCGAAACGTTCGATTTCGCATGGCATGATTCATGGACGGACGATCCATTCATGGATGTTCTTGCGCAAAGCATCGCCGATATGACGGGATGCCACATCGTCTCCTGCCTTGACGGCACGGTCGCCATCGTGCTCCAGCCCGTCGACTGATGGCACCGGCGATGGCGGCCCTTTCCGCATCCGCCTATGCCATGCGCCGAACCGCCATGGGCGTACGGAACCGTTCCGGCGGCCTCCACGCCATCCGGTCCACCCGCGCCAACCCACGCGCCGGCGGGCCATGGGCCCCGCTGGATTCCACGGCGGCCGTCTTGCCCGCAGACGTACGGGACGCCCCGAGGTCTTGAAACGGCTCCGGGACGCTCCCGCCGTCTTGTCGGCGAACGGGGGCGCCACATGGCGGCCTTCGCCTTCCGTGCAACTGTCTTTCCACGGAAGGGGCGAAGGTGGCCGACTGCGCCACCGGACTTGCAACGCTCGCGCATCACCCTAGACGTATATATCGGGAACCTGCCGGAACCCGGTTTATTAACCGAGTTAAGGCTGCCAATTGGCCGCCACGCCGCCTATGGTGGAGCTGTGGTGCCTACTCGCGTCTAGGATTCTAGCCGAACCATTCGTTAGGTCCATATTCTCAATCCGGTCGGGTCGGAGCATCATCCAATCGCTTCCCGAGCACCACCCGGTACGTGCGGGTACCGGCGAGGCCTCCGACCGGGGGAATTTCGCCGCCTGCGCACGCATCGCAGACCATGCAGGCAAGATGGCCGAAAGGGCGCCTGTGCTTATTCCGTGAGCTTGTCCACGCGCCGATCGTATGTCAGCAGCCCGTTGAGTTCCTCTTCCACGTCGGAAACCTGCGTGTATACGTAGCCGGCCAATCCTTTGGATTCCAATGCCGCAGCCGACGCCAAAACGGAACGTACCGCGGATCGCCAACCCTCAATCGAATCGTATTCGCCGTACCCGTAGGCTCGTGACACTGCGGAATGGTCGGCAATCAGCTGCGCCAATCCTCCGAATTCCGAGAGCATGAACGCGCGCACGCCATGCTGCGCTACCGGCAACACCGCGTAATGCTCGGCACGGCGACGCCTTCTATGCCGTTTCTCATATTCCGCCGCGTATCCGCGTAACGGCCCTTTGTCGGGGTAGACCTCCAGCGGACGGAAATAGTTATGCACGCTGTGATAGTCGCCGCAATGCTGGTCATACCAACCGCTCGTCGCGTCGATCGGACGGGTCGGATCGAGTGCGTGGATGCGTTCGGCGGCATCACACGCATTGAACTGGCCCCAACCCTCGTTGAACAGCACCCACGTCACGATCGACGGATGGCCGGATAGCATGTGCACCATCGCGTCGGCACTACGCGACCAGTCGCGGCGGTAATTCGAATCGTCGGCGCCGAGCGCGTCGAAATGCTGTGCGGTATCGTCGCGGAGTCTGTTCCAGCTGGAGCGCAGTAGCGTCGGTTTTTTGTTGGTCTGCCAAGCGTTGTATTCGCCGCCGCCGGAAACCGCATCCTGCCATACGAGCATGCCGAGACGGTCGCAATGGTAGTACCAGCGCGCGGATTCGATTTTGATATGCTTGCGCAGCATATTGAAGCCGGATGCTTTCATAGCGGTGATGTCATGAATCAGCGCGTCGTCGCAAGGCGCGGTCAGCAGTCCGTCCGGCCAATATCCTTGGTCGAGCACGCCCTTCAGGAACACCGGCTTACCGTTGAGATGGAATCTCGCCACGCCTTTCATGTCGGGCTTGACCTCCACCGTGCGGAACGCGCAATACGATTTCACTACGTCTGCGGATTGCGGTTTCGTCGTAGCCTCTGCCGTTTTCGCCGTCGTGCCGAACAGCAGCGTCGCCGTCACATCGTACAGATGCGGGTCCGTGGGAGACCACATATGCTCGGCATTCGTCTCGATTTCGGTGCGCACCTTGCGCGCGCCTGCCGGCAGTATGGTGTCCGCAACGACCGAACCATCCGACGGCTCGGTCACGACGATTCGCAGTTTCGCGTTCGGCCGGTCACCGCCGATTTCCGCCCGTATGAACAGCTTGCCATCGGCACTGCCTTTCAGTATGAGCGTGCGCAGGTAGGCGTCCGGCACGATTTCCAGCCAGACGCTCTGCCAGATGCCGCTCTGCGCGGTATACCAGATGCCATCGCGTTCGATTTTCTGCTTGCCGCGCGGTTGCGTGCCTGAATCGTTCGGATCATAGACGCACAATGCGATCTCAAACACATCGTCAGGGTCGATGAACGCCGAGATATCGACGTCGAACGGAAGGTAGCCGCCAACATGCACGCCGGCGAACTGGCCGTTGATATAGCAGGCGCACACCCAATCGACCGCCTCAAAGTGCAGGATCAGACGGTTCGCATCGCCGACCTGCCGTACGGTTTCCTCACTGCCGAGCGCCACCGGATGCACGACGGTGCGGTACCAGATCATGTCGTCGGGGTAGATGGTCTGATGTACGCCGGAAAGTGCGGATTCCGGTGAAAACGGCACGAGGATCTTCCCGTCGAACGTTTCCGGGATGGCGGCCTCTTTGACAGCCTCCACGGCCTCATCGCGAGTGAGCGCCGGCGTGGCCTTGTTACGGGAGAACGACCAGCGCGAGCCGGTTTCGTCATTGGGAATCGGCACGATCGCATAATCCCACATGCCGTTGAGCATCGTATGGTTGTTCCTCATCATCGTCGGGCGCGGATGCTCGCCAAGAATCGGCGTTCGGCCGACCTCCAGCTTGCGCTCTCCCTCTTCGATTGGGCGGAACGCCTTGTTTCCGGCGTTTTCGCACAGCCATTCATCGCGGATTCGTTCGCCCCAAGGCGTCCATAGTTGTTTCAGCGGCTCTGAGGAACGCCTTTTCTTGGGCGAGGCCTTCAATGCGCGTTTGATATCCAACATGGGAGCCTCCCTGCGGCACTGCACTCTCTCGACGTTCCCCATTGTAACGAGAAGAATCGCGATTTCGTTGATTTGGAAATCGCTTGCATTGATTCGTGTGGTGGGACGTCATGACATTCCCATTACGCGATTCACAGGAAATTGGCAGGTAGAAACATCGTTCTTCCAAGGGTCGGGCGGTTATATAGAACATGTCAACGGTTACGGCTGTTGGCGAGGTTCCCAATCGAACCCCATAACTGAACCCTTCTTCTCTCTTCTCTCTCAGCCGGCGGCCTTCTCTCCGCCGGCTTTCTTTTTTTCACTCTTGTTCCTCCTTGCGATGAGGGGATTGCTCGAATCCCCACGACGAGTCGTGGTGGAATTGGCCCATAATATCGACCATTTGCGGTCCCATCGGAAGGCAAACCGGATGAGACTGCTTCAAATCACTCCCGTTCAACGCGAAAAATAGCTGGAAAACGTTTTCTGTTTTTCGGAGTGTCGCGGGTCTGCAAGGTTTACACTGGTCAATACAAACGTTATTGGCAGGGTTGCTACTCATACGAGGCAAGACCTGGATCGGTACGGGAATCGTACTGTTCCAGGTCTTTTTTTGTGTGAACCTAGCGTCAAGGAAGATGAAAGGTGAATCATGACGTCAATACAACGCTCCGCAACAATCGCCGGAACTCGAGAAGTTCACGAACCATTGGAAGCCAAGGAGGCCATCGAAACGGTTGAAGAGGCCGTGGGTCGCAACATCTCCACGCGATTCCCGCTCAACAGCGCGTTCATTTTCACATTCGGCGCACTGGGAGGCATGCTGTTCGGATTCGACACGGGCATCATTTCCGGCGCTTCGCCGCTGATCGAATCCGACTTCGGCCTGTCGGTCTCGCAGACCGGCTTCATCACCTCATCGGTGCTCATCGGCTCCTGCGTAGGAGCCCTGTCGATCGGCACGCTCTCCGATCGTTTCGGACGTAAGAAGCTGCTGATCCTCTCCGCCATCCTGTTCCTCATCGGTTCCGGCATGTGCGCCACCGCCACCGGATTCCTCATGATGGTTGCCGCACGCATCATCCTCGGCCTCGCCGTCGGCGCAGCCTCCGCGCTCACCCCTGCCTATCTGGCCGAACTTGCGCCGAAAGAGCGCCGTGGATCGCTCTCCACGCTCTTCCAGCTCATGATCACCTTCGGCATTCTTCTGGCCTATGCCTCCAATCTGGGCTTCCTTGGCCATAACATCGCAGGCGTCCGCGACTGGCGGTGGATGCTCGGCTCCGCACTCATCCCGGCCGCATTGCTGCTCATCGGCGGCATCCTGCTGCCGGAATCCCCGCGCTACCTTGTGAGCAAGGGCGATGAACGCAACGCCTTCAAGGTGCTCACGCTGATCCGTAAGGATGTTGACCAGACCCAAGTGCAGCTCGAACTCGACGAAATCAAAGAAGTCGCAGCGCAAGACACCAAAGGCGGTGTGCGTGAACTGTTCCGCATCGCACGTCCGGCGCTCATCGCCGCGGTCGGTATCATGCTCTTCCAGCAGCTTGTCGGCATCAACTCCGTGATCTACTTCCTGCCGCAGGTGTTCATCAAGGGCTTTGGATTCCCCGAGAATCACGCCATCTGGGTGTCGGTCGGCATCGGTGTGGTGAACTTCGCCGCCACCATCGTGGCCACGCTCATCATGGACAGGTTCCCGCGTAAGAAGCTGCTGGTCTTCGGCTCCGTGGTCATGACCGTCTCGCTTGCGGCGCTTGCCATCCTCAACTTCACCGGCGATGTATCCACTCTGGCCGTGCCGACCATGGTTCTGATTGCCGTCTATATCCTCGGCTTCGCGCTCTCCTGGGGTCCGATCGCCTGGGTGCTCATCGGTGAGATCTTCCCGCTCAGCGTGCGCGGCATCGGCAGCTCCTTCGGATCCGCCGCCAACTGGCTTGGCAATTTCGTGGTCTCCCAGTTCTTCCTCATGCTCCTTGCGGCCTTCGGCAACAATGTGGGCGGTCCGTTCGCGATCTTCGGCGTGTTCTCCGCATTGTCCATCCCGTTCGTGCTGCATTTCGTTCCCGAAACCAAGGGCAAGTCCCTCGAACGGATTGAAGAGGAGATGGTCCGCCGCTAAAAGACCGCCCATCATCCCCGGAGCCATTGCATACCGGGCAGATGTTCACGGGAAAGCCCGTGTGCGATCGTTGAGATTCAGCCGATCGTACACGGGCTTCATGATTGTTCAACCGACAGGAGCCATGCGCAAGTCGAGTGGTTCCCGTGATGAGGCGAATCCGCCGAAGCGCACTAGCAGCGGGAGTAGGAGAAGGCACGTAGCCGTTCGAAACACTCCACGCTTTCCCTGAGCCACGGCATGCCGATGACGAACACGTGGCCCAAGGTCTCATGGCGGCACGGCTTCGGATCGAACAGTTCGAAATCGGCTCCCTTGCGCGAGAGTGCCGCCGCCAATGCCAGATTGTCCGCTTCGAGAAAATCGTCGCCGCAGGTCACGATGAACAGTGGAGGCAGGTCCACATTGAACGCCAGACCCTCCGCAGTGAGGAACTTCGGATCGGCCGCCTCGAGCCCTTCGAAGAACTCAACGCCCAGCATCCGTTCCAGTCCGATGCGGCGATTTGGATCATAGCCTATGGTCAGTTTCGAGCCCATCGTTTCCAGCGAAGCCGAACTGTACGCACCGCACACCGGTGCGGCACCTGCGAATGTGATGCCGGAAGGTTCGTCAATGCCGAATGCGGCCGCCGCTTCGGCATTGTTCTCGATGGCGAGCGTGAGCAGCGTCAGTGCGCCGCCAGCCGAATCGCCCGTCAGGAACACGCCATTCGGATTGATCGGATAGTCGTCCAAATGAGCCCTGATCCAACGTAAGCCCGCTTCGATATCGGCAAGCTGTCCCTTGAGATCGGTCTGTGGCGCGGGCCGGTAATTCAATGAAAACACGGCGAAGCCCATGTCGGCCAGATGCACGTTGAAATTGCGGTTGAGCTCCTTGTACCCGTAGGTGAAGCCGCCGCCATGAATGTCGATGTACGCCGGCAGCGATTTGCCTCCGCGCAACACCGTGTCATGCGGTAGATACAGGTCGAGCAGATGCCCCCGGCACTGCCCGGTCTCCTTGTCGTAGCCGCCATCCGGCAGATACGGGATATCGGCGATCACATCAATGCTTTCCGGAGTGTGCCACAGTTCGGAGCGTGGAGTATCCACCGCAATCGCACTGAAACGCATGTCGAGAATGCCTCTGATGCGTTCCTCTGACAGATCTCCGAGATCGCCGTCGACTTCCGTCCAGCCTTCCGCATCCTTGAGCATGTCATCGGTCAAACCATATTTTTCCGCATATGCTGCACGTAGGTTCGTCGTCATTGCCGTCCTTTCGTTGACGTGGTGTCGGCGCCGTCATGGTTGCCATCGGCGCATCGCATCGGTTCGACGCCCATTATCGCGCAAGTCTCGGAGAAGCGCTTCGATGTGCGGTCTCTGACGTATTTCGCACATCGAAAATGTAACGGTAAAGGTATTGGAATCACTATGATTGCGACACGCCCAAATAAGAGGTGTTGCATTGAAAAACGGTTCGCATAGAATAAACTGCGTTTGCGAATCCGAACAGGGGTTTCGGCCGGCGGAGAGAGCCGGTGACGGGACGCTCGAAACACGACGGACGTGAATCGTTGCGGCAACGAATGGCCGCATAACCCAAACACAACCCAAGTACCAGCAAACAATCCGAAGGAACGCTACGTATGTACGTCGATCCGAATCGCAACCGACAGGCAGGCAACCTCACATGGATCCTGCCATACTGCAAACCCGACCTTCCGCGTGTGGCCGGCGCGGTGGTGCTGTTCTGCATCAACAACGTCATAGCCCTGATCATCCCGCTGCTGTCCGGCCTCATCGTAGACCGCGTCATCACACAAGGCCATGTGGACGAACTGACCCGACTATGCGTGATGATGATCGTCTTCACCGTCGTGCGAGTCGCCTCGCGCTACGGCTACCAGATGTGGATGGAACGTTTCGGACAGAACTCCGTATTCCGCCTGGTCAGCGACGAGTACGAGAAACTGCATGAGCTTGACTTCACGTATTTCAACCACACACGCACCGGCGACATCATGAGTCGCATGACCTCCGACACCGACGCGATCCGCCACGCCTTGAGCTGGGTGAGCTATCAGGTGCTTGACTGTGTGGTCATGTTCGTCGGCGCGCTCGCCATGATGTTCACCATCGATTGGCGGTTGGCGTTGGCGCTCGCCTGTGTCACGCCGTTCATCTTCATCCTCACGCGCGGCCTATCGTCGCACGCGCATCCGCTGTTCTTCGCCATCCGCAACTCGCTGGCCGAAATGAATTCGATGGTCGAAGAGAACATCGAGGGCAACCGAGTGGTCAAAGCGTTCGTACGCGAGCCGTATGAAACCGAAAAATTCGATAGGCACAACGATGACTACATGCGTCGCAACATGGACCTCGCCTATAACAGCCGCCGATACATGCCATGGCTCGATGGCCTGGGATTCTCGCTGCAGCTCATCACGCTCGGACTTGGCGGCTTCCTGGTCATCAAGGGTTACATGACCCTCGGCAACCTCGTCGCATTCAATTCGTATCTGTGGATGATCGACGGTCCGGTGCGCCAGTCCGGCTGGCTGATCAACGACTGGCAGCGTTTCAACGCCTCCTGCATCAAGATCCGCAAACTGCTCACCGCACAATCACGCATTCAGGAAAAGCCGGACGCCAAGGAAACCGTCAAACAGGCGGTGGCAATCGTCAATCAGGTCGGCAACGAGCCGGAAACCGGCATCGCGCAATCGGCGGCTCCGGACGATCCGGAACGTATCGGCGGTGACATCGAATTCCAGCACGTCAGCTTCGCTTTCCCCGACGATCCGGCTACGCCGATTCTCAAAGACATCGACTTCCATATTCCGGCCGGTGCGAAACTCGGCATTCTCGGCGAGACGGGCGCCGGCAAGTCCACGCTCGTCAATCTGATCTCCCGCTTCTACGATCCGACCGCAGGCCGCGTGCTCATCGACGGCATCGACGCACGCGACTGGCCGCTCGCCACCCTGCGCTCGCAGGTGTGCATCGTCGCGCAGGACACATTCCTGTTCTCCGACACCATCGGCGGCAACATCGGCTTCGGCGCTGGCGGACAACGCGAATATGACGAACGCTACATTCGCCGCATGGCCACCATCGCAGGCGCCGACAATTTCATCCGCAGTATGCCGGAAGGCTACGATACCGTCGTCGGCGAGCGTGGCGTCGGCTTGTCAGGTGGTCAGAAGCAACGGCTGAGCCTTGCGCGTGCGTTGGCTGACAATCCGTCGATCCTGATCATGGATGACACCACCAGCGCCGTTGACATGGAGACGGAAGCTGAGATTCAGCAGCATCTGCGTGAGATGGACGAGCGCAAGACCATCGTCACCATCGCGCATCGTATTTCGTCAATCAAGGATTCCGACCTGATTCTGGTGCTTGAGCATGGTCGCGTAGTGGAATGCGGCACGCACGAGGATCTGGTCGCCGCCCACGGGCGCTACTGGGAGATCTATCACAAACAGCTTGGCCTGCAAGCCGGTCGTTCGCAAGGCTTCGGAGAGTAAGGGAGGAGGAGCATCATGGCAAAACGCAACACATTTCGTGAAGACGAGGAGCTTGAGGAGCAGATCAATCTGCATGACATCCTTCGTATCGGCGTCTATCTGAAACCATATATGGCACGTGTGGCCCGCATCCTCGCCGTAGTCGTGATGATGAGCTGCATCGCCGTCGTCGTGCCGTATCTGACGAAAATCATGATCGACAGTGCGATTCCGGCCAAGAATCTCACGCTACTCGGTGGCCTGGCGGCACTGCTGGCGGTGCTGATCGTCATCTACGAACTGGGTCTGCGCTACCGGACCGTGGAAATCACGCGGGTCGGCCAGCTCATGCTCAAAGACATGCGCCGCGACATTTTCACGCATATCCAGACCCTGCCGTTCAGCTATTTCGATTCGCGGCCTCACGGCAAGATTCTGATCCGCGTGGTCAACTATGTGAACACGCTTTCGGATACGTTGAGCTCCGGTCTGATCAATGTGATCTCCGATGTGTTCACGTTCCTGATCACGTTGGTGGTCATGTTCGTGGTCGACTGGCGTCTTGCGCTGTTCAGCCTTGTGCTGTTCCCGTTCCTGATCGCATGGGTGCTGGTATTGCAGCATTTTCAGCGTCGTGCCTATCAGGTGCTGTCCAACAAGCAGAGCAATCTCAACGCATATATCCACGAGTCGATCGCCGGTGTGAAGACCACGCAGACCTTTGCGCAGGAAGCGGCGCAGTTCAAGACCTTCCAGGAGCAGCAGAACGATGTGCGTGCCTCGTGGATGAAGGCCGTGCACATCCAGTTCCTCATGTGGCCGGGCATCCAGACGATTTCCGTCATGACCATCGCGTTCATCTACTATGTGGGCGTTACCGGCTTCGGTGCGGTGAACGTCACCACGGGTGTGCTCATTGCGTTCGTCGGCTATGCGAACAACTTCTGGAACCCGGTGATCAGCATCGGCAACTTCTACAACCAGCTGATCACTTGTTCCGCCTATCTTGAGCGCATCTTCGAAACGCTCGACGTCCAGCCGGAGATTCGTAATGCGCCGGATGCCAAGGATCTGCCGCAGATCGAAGGTCGCGTCGACTTCAACGACGTGGTCTTCCGCTATGAACCGGACGGCCGTAACATCCTCAACCTGGTCGATCTGCATGTCGAGCCGGGGCGTACGATCGCGCTGGTCGGCCCGACCGGTGCCGGCAAAACCACGATCATCAACCTGCTGTCACGCTTCTATGATGTTGCGGAAGGTTCGGTTACGATTGACGGCTATGACGTGCGTGATGTGACGTTGGAGTCGCTGCGCCGCCAGATGGGTGTGATGTTGCAGGATACGTTCATCTTCTCCGGCAATGTGCGCGATAACATCCGCTATGGCAAGCTCGATGCGACCGATGCCGAGATCGAGGCGGCCGCCCGTGCGGTGCATGCGCACGAGTTCATCATGGATCTGCCCGATGGATATGACACGGTGGTGGAGGAGCGTGGTTCGACGTTGTCGGCGGGCCAGCGTCAGCTTATCGCGTTCGCGCGCGTACTACTCGCCGATCCGCGGATCCTGATCCTTGACGAGGCCACTTCGAATATCGATACGCGCACCGAGGAGGCGTTGCAGGCCGGTCTCAACCACCTGCTCAAGGGGCGTACGAGCTTCATCATCGCGCATCGCCTGTCTACCATCGAGAATGCGGACGAGATCTGCTATATCGACCACGGTCAGATTGTCGAGCACGGCAACCATGAGGAGCTGCTGGCTCGGAAGGGCGCGTATTACCGCCTCTATGAGTCGCAATACGCCATGATCAAGGTCTGAGCGGGGTAAATCCGCCAGCGATTGGAGGAATTCGGACGTCAGATGGCATCTTGGCGTCCTATTTCTTCCAGTCGCTGGATGTTTTGGGATGCTGATATCCCCCTGAGCGGGGTGATTCATCCAGCTACTGGGTGAATTTGTACGTTGCCGACGCATGCAGCGTCCCGTTTCTTCCAATGACTGGGTGAATTGGGACGCTGAAAGGCCTCCTAGCGGGGCAATCCTTCCAGTCACTGGAGGAATCACCCCATCGGCACCCCTCTGAGCGGGGTAAATTTGCCAGCCACTGGCGGAATCACCCCGCTGAAGGCCTCTCTGGCGGGGTGATTCCGCCAGCTACTGGGTGAATTCGACCGCTCAGCTCTCAGCCTTTATACCCATAGTCCGGAATGCCGGCCCAGCGCTCGCGTAGCCAATGCGCGGCCATCTTGGGCTGGCGGTCGCGCGTCAGAATGCCCTTGCGATTGCCTTCCACGCGAATGATGCCCTGGAACGTCGCGAAATCGGCGAAATTCCACAGCTGCTCCCCAATGAACCATGGCCGTTTATCGATTTCGGCGTTGATGCGCGCATAATAATCGCGTTGGAATTCCTCGCTGAACATTTCGCCATGCGTGCCATGAACGCCCTCGATGGTGTCGGCGCCATACTCGGTGAACATGACCGGTTTGCCAATGTTCTCCCAGAAGTCCAGTTCGATATTGAGCGCATGGCAGGCCGCATCAAGATCGCCGCTCAGGTTGTACCAGCCGTAGTAGCGGTTGATGCACACCACATCCATGGTTCGTTCGGTGATGTCGGTCGTGTAGTCGTTTTGGCAGCATACCAGTGTGACCGGCCTGTTCTGCGGGTCGCTGGCGTGCGCCAGCTCATACAGCGGACGAAAGTAGTCATACGCCTGCTGCGGACGTTCCCCGTCGCCATCCAATCCCGGTTCATTGGCGATCGACCACATCACTATGCACGGGTGGTTCTTGTCGCGTGCAATCATGTCTCGAATCGCCTCGCGATGCCGCTCCGCGACCAGCGGATTCGCGTACTGCAGCCAACTCATGCCCACTGCCGGCACCTCGTCGATGATTACGATGCCTTCGCGGTCGCACAGATCGTACATGCTTTCCGCATACGGATAGTGACTGGTTCGGAACGAGTTTGCGTGCAGCCAGTGAATCAGGGATACATCCTTGACGTTGAGTACGTCATCGGTGCCACGGCCGTGGAAGTAGCTGTCCTCATGCTTGCCGAATCCCTTGAAATAGAACGGTTTGCCGTTGATGAGGAATGTTGTGCCGCTCACTTCGACCGTGCGTATGCCGAATGTCTGCCGATATGTGTCGATGATGCGCGATGATGATTCCGCTCCGTCCTCCGGCAGCAGTTCCGCTACCGCGGTGTACAGATATGCCTCGCCAGGATTCCACAGTTTCGCATCGCGGATGGCGATTTCGCCGCTCGCCTTCGCCGTCCCGTCGCCGCTTCGCTCGATGTCGGCCGTAACGCCTGCCACGACGGTTCCTTCGCCGTCAAGGATGGAGATGCGTACCTGACGACCGTAGGTCGCTGCGCGCTGGATGTCCGATTCGGCCGATTCGGGCGGATCCGCATGATTGATTGCCGGATCGGACGGCTGGATCAGGGTGTTGGGGTCGGTCGGGTTGGAAGGAAAGTCTCCTCCGAACGTCACGTCATACGCGATCAGGGCGTTCGCCGCGGTGCATGCGTCTCCTGTGATGTGGTCAAGCCGTTCGGTCGTAATTGCGATATCCGCGATATACGCGTCGGCCGGCGTCGTATACAGTTCGACGTGGCGATTCAATCCGGCGAAATTGAAGAAATCGAAATTCGGCAGATTCTGCCGTCTCGCATGCTTTTTCGCCTCGGCCACCGCCGGAACGTTGGCATTGTCGGAGCCCATGAAGGCGGTTCCCGCATCATTGCCGACAGGTAATGTCGAGGACCCAATGCGGTTGTCGACGGCGACGGTCAGCAGATTCTCCCCGGCATGCAGTGCGGAGGTCACGTCGAATTCGAACGGCAGGAATCCGCCGAAATGCGAGCCAAGCAACTGACCGTTCAGGTACACGTCGGCCGCGTGTGTGGCCGCGTCGAACCGCAGCATCATGCGTTGTCCGGCGACCAGGCGCGAGGGTACGGCGAAGCTGCGCTGATAGACCACCCAACCGTAGTGCGCGCGCAGGTTCAGCTCGTCGTTCTGGTCATTGTAGGAGCCAGGTACGGCCATCGGCAACGGCTCGGGCAGGGGAGCGTCCGCCCATTCGGCGGGGTATGAGTCCTCCCCGGCCGTGCGGAAGTCCCATACGCCATCAAGTGGGAACACGATTCGGGAATCATTGGATTGTGGATACAGCACCGTATGCCTTCTTTCGTACTGTTTTTTGCGACTCGGAACGGATTGGTCGTCTGGGCGGCGCGTGCGCGATGAATGTCACATGCGCGGCAAGCGCCATCATGATGATGCGACGGTAACGTCCATATGTCAGGGCTATGCGTCTCACGCCGAGCCTTCCTACGATTCATCGGCCGTCATGGTTGCTTCTGTACGAGTCTTGGTGGTGAAGCCGGTGGTGGCCGTGCGTCCCATGGTGGATTCGCGTTTGAGCAGTTGGAAGCCTACGATAACGCGTTTCGGTATGGAATTGTTTCGTTCGGTGGCGTCTTGTTCGATCTGTTGCTGCATCATCGTCGCCGCGGTTTGCGCCATGCCGTCGAAATCCACGGCGATGGTGGACAGCGTCGGCGTGGTGTACGACCCGCAGCCCACGCCATCGAAACCGATCACCGCTACATCATCGGGCACGTTCACGCCGCATTCCGCGAGGCCGCGCATCACGCCGAGTGCCAGTTCGTCGTTCATGCAGCATAGTGCGTCGTATTGCATGCCGCTTGCGGCCAGTTTGTGTGCCACTTCGATGCCGGCCTCCACGCTCCAGTCGGATTGGATGTAGGCGTTGGCGGTGTTGAGTCCGTAAGCGCCGAGCGCCTGATAGGCGTAGGCGTAGCGGGTCTGCCTCAGAGTGACGGACAGCGAGTGTTCCGCTTCGGCGCTTTTCCCCAAGGTGCCGACGATGCCGATGGTTTTGCGTTCGCGTTCGGCCAGATGTTTGATCGCCGCATACATGCCTGTCTGGCTAGGCGTCTCGATGGAGTCATAGCACGCTTCCGGATCGGTGCTCATGTCGTCGAACATGAGCACCGACAGATCGCCGGCGGCGGATCGTATGTCTTTGCCGCTGTTATGCGTGGAGCAGATGAACAGGCCGTCGCAGGTGGATGGGTCGATCTGCCTGATCTGGTCGAGTTCCCGTTGGCTGTCGTACATGGAGACCTGTACGACCAGGCGTTTTTTATCCGCCGTGAGCACGTTGGACATGGCGTTCGCCATCTTCGCGTAGTACTGATTTTCCAGATCCGGCACGATCATGGTGAAGATGTCCGATTTGCCGGATCGCAGTGCACGTGCGGATAGATTGATGCGGTAGTTGAGCGTGTTGGCTGCCTCGAGCACCCGTTGCGTGGTGTCGGGCTTGACGATGTCTTTGCCTCGGAGCGCAGCTGAGGCCGTAGACATGGAGACTCCGGCCTTCCGCGCCACATCCTTCAATGTGACCATAGGATACCCCTTCTTGTGTGTGCTGCGCTGCAACTGCTGTATTGCTGTCATTCACTATAATGAGGATCCGGAAGAAAATCGAATCGTTGCGATTATTTTTTGCAATTTTTAAGATTGATAAATCGTTAATTCATGCGATATCTAGGGATTTCGCCTGCGTGTCGCGGGATTTGACAGTCGAAATTTATCGTTTCATAATCGAATCGTTGCGATTCTTCGAGGATGAGAGTCGCGGCGCGATGCGACAGGTCTTCGCTGGCAGGAATGTTAGCGTTACCATCGATCGGCCGATATGAAGCAAATGGTGCTCTTCATCGGATATATCAGGGAAAGGACTGAAATGACACGTAAGGGAACGGCAACCAAGGTCGGTGCCTCACTGTGTGCGCTCGCTATGCTGGGCTCGCTTGCGGCCTGTGGGAATGCCAAGGCTACCACGGACGCCAATGGCAAGCCGATCGTCACTATTCTGGTGGTGAAGAACTCCAATCAGACCAAGATGAGCGATATGAAGTGGGCCAAGGACCTTGAGGCCGATTGCGATTGCTCCATCCAGTGGAAGGAGGTCTCCGACGACCAGTGGGGACAGCAGAAGAACGCCTCCCTCGCCGCGGGCGAAATCTCCGATCTGAATATCCGCGCCTTCAACCCGGACGATGCCTCCCGCAACGCCTCCGCCTTCGAACAGCTGGGCAACGACCTCGACAAGCTGCCAAATGTCAAGGCGTTCTTCAAGGAACAGCCGACCGCCAAGAAATTCGTGACCGTCGACGGCAAGGTCACCGTATTGCCGTCCAGCCGTACCAAGGGCTTCCTTGCCTCCGGCCAGCATTTCATGATCAATAAGACCTGGCTCGACAAGCTCGGCCTCGAAGTGCCGAAGACCTGGGACGACCTGCGCAAGGTCATGGAGGCCTTCAAGACCCAGGATCCGAACGGCAATGGCGAAGCCGACGAAATCGCCTTCAACCCACGTGAACAGTCCACCGGCAAGATCGGCGACTGGTGGAGTCCGTGGCTGATGATGAACGCCACCGGCATCGCCACCCATTTCAACTCCGGCCCATCCCAGCAGGGCATCTACGTGAAGAACGGTAAGGTCGGCAACTGGATGCAGACCGAGCAGTTCCGCCAGGTCATCGAGTTTTACAATGAGATGATTCAGAATGGCTGGGCTCCGTCCGACTTCGTCACCGTGAAGGATGACAAGTACAATGCGCGCAACCAGTCCGACGGCAAAACCGCCAAGGTCGGCATGGTGTTCGGCTGGGATGAATCCGCCTTCGGCGCGTACGATTCCGAACTGGCCAAGCAGTATATCTCCATCCCGATTCCGTCGGCCGATGGCGTCTCCGCCTCCGACACCGTATGGGACGGCTCCCGCGATGCCAACCGCTACGAGGACTATCACATGGCGATGTCCGCCAGTGCGGCCAACAAGGACGCCTGCCTGAAAGTCATCGACCTGCTGTATTCCGAGAAATACTCCATCCAGCAGCTGTATGGTTCCATCGATGACGGCTATCTCGAGCAGACCGGCGAACATTCCTACAAGGTCACCGATAAGTTCCACGAGGCGCAGGATTCCTCCAAGGTCCCGGCATTCGAAGACCGTCTTGCTGGCTGGGTTTCGGACAGCGTCACCGTCGAAGGCGATCGCGGCATGGATCACGTCGCCGCGGCCGATGCCCCGTATGAGGAACAGTACGCCAACTACGACCACGAGAAAGATCTCATGCCGATTTACGTCCGTGTGAGCGAAGCCGATCAGAACACCGTGGCCAACAACAACACCGCGCTGTTCAACTACGCGATTCCAGTCGTGTCCAAGTGGGTCGCCCAAGGCGGCGCCGAGGATGACTCCCAGTGGAACACCTTCCAGGAGAACCTCAAGAAGTACAACATCGAACAGAACACCGAGATCTGGCAGAAGGCGTACGACAAGTACGTCAAGTAAGTCAGACGATTCCGACGGTGGGGCGGAATCGTCCCGCCCCACCGGTTCGCACCACAGATGAAAAAGGAGCATAAACGGTGTCCAGAAAAGCAGTCTCCGTCGTCGATGAGAACGGCGTGGTCGACAACAACGCGGTACGCAGGTCATGGCCGTTCTTCAAGCGGCTGGGCTGGCATTTCAAGCACTATTGGCAGAATTGGCTGATGATTCTGCCGGCGATGATTTTCGTGGGCCTGTTCGCGTATGTGCCGATGTATGGCATCCAGCTGGCCTTCCGTGATTTCGTGCCGTCCAAGGGCCTGACTGGTGGTGCGTTCGTCGGATTCAAATATTTCGTCCAATTCTTCACCTCGCCGATGTTCGCATCGACGATGATCAACACCTTCAAGATCAGCCTTGGAACGCTGGTGCTGGGCTTCCTCGCCCCAATCGTCCTGGCCCTGCTGATCAACCAGATCGATTCGCAGAAGATCAAGGGTTTCGTGCAGACCATCACTTACATGCCGCACTTCATCTCCACCGTGGTGATCGTGGCCATGCTCAATATCTTCCTGACGCCGCAAACCGGTCTGATCGGCCGGTTCCTCGGCTCGCAGAGCGTGCTTGACAACGCTGACGCGATCGCCCCGATCTACTGGATTTCCGAAGTCTGGCAGCACGTCGGCTGGAATGCCATCATCTACCTGGCGGCCCTTTCGTCCGTGGACCTGAGCCTGTACGAGGCCGCCAAGATGGACGGTGCCGGCCGCCTGCAGCTCATCCGCTACGTCGATCTGCCGACCATCATGCCGACCTGCGTGATCCTGCTCATCATGAACATGGGCTCCGTGCTCAACGTCGGTTTCGAAAAAGTCTGGCTGATGCAGAACGCCATGAACATGCCGGGTTCCGAAGTCATCTCCACCTACACCTACAAAATCGGCATCCAATCGTTCCAGTTCAGCTACGGTACCGCCATCGGCCTGTTCAATACCGTCATCAACTTCGCCTTCCTGATCATCGCCAATTGGATTTCGAAGCGCGTATCCGATACGAGCATCTTCTGATCTCGCGGGAATCGCAAGGAGGAATACAACATGACTAACACAAGCGTTTCCCCATCCGTCGCGCCGAAGACCAGCGTGGACGAGATTCCGTGGAACAAGCATATGAGCCAACAGCGCAGCATCTCCGACTGGATCGTCGACATCATCATTTGGGTGCTCATCGTGGCGATCGTGGCCGTGGTCATCTATCCGATCTGGTTCATCGTCGTGGCCTCGTTCTCCGACCAGACCCAGGTTTCCGCGGGCAACGTCACCGTGTGGCCCAAAGGCTTCACCGTGGCCGGCTATATCCGCGTGTTCCAGGATTCCCGCATCTGGACCGGCTACACCAACACCATTCTGTACACCGTGTTCGGCACCGCGTTGAACCTGATCGTCACGCTTCCGGCCGCCTTCGGTTTGTCGCGCGTTGAATTCAAACCCCGCCGCGTAATCCTGTTCCTGTTCACGTTCACCATGTACTTCGCAGGCGGCCTGGTGCCGAACTACCTGCTGTTCAAGGCCCTCGGCCTGCTCGACAATCCGCTTGTGTTCATTCTGCCGGGCGCGGTGAGCGTATGGAATCTGATCATCGCACGCTCGTTCTTCGAAACCTCCATCCCTGAGGACCTGCATGATGCCGCGCAGATCGACGGTCTGAGCCTGTTCGGTTATTTCATGAAGATCGTGCTGCCGCTCAGTTCCGCCATCATCGCGGTAATCGGCCTGTACTACTTCGTGGGGCACTGGAACGACTACTTCACCGGCCTCATCTACATTCGCGAAAGCGGACTGCAGCCACTGCAGAACGTGCTGCGTGACATCCTGCTCGCCAACCAGACCAACCAGCTCGGCTCAGGCTCCGGTGGCCAGAACGTGATGCAACAGCAGCAGCTCGCCGATCAGATCAAGTACGGCGTGATCATCGTCTCCACCTTGCCTCTGCTGGTCATCTATCCGTTCCTGCAGAAGTACTTCAACAAGGGCGTCATGATCGGAGCGGTCAAGGGCTGAGCCATAGGCACGCCTGACGGAAACGGCCCGCGTGCTTCTCTGCCCTGCCACACGGGCCGTTTCATACAAGCGGTTGGCCTGTCAGCCGCCTCATCCATCACGTTCGGAGAACCATGTACGACGATTATCCGCTGAGCATGCATGACTTCAGCCTTCATGACCCGTTTATGCTCGCCGATAGGCGCACGGGCCTGTACTACCTCTACAACGCCAACTATTTCCAATACCGTTCCGCCGAACACGGTTTCGGCAAGTCCGTGGTGTTGTATACCAGCCCGGATTTGAAGCATTTCAGCGAACCTGTCTCGGTGTTCGACGTGATCGACCGGCCGGTAGGGGCCTGGTATGACGATTGTGATTCGCCATGGGCCCCGGAAGTGCACGAATGGCAGGGTCGATACTGGATGTTCGTGACCCTGCACGCCCGTCGCGACAAGCCGGTCCGCCCGGAGGCCGGCCCTGACTGGTACCGCCGCGACCGTACCGTCGGCGAGAAGCGGGGCGTGTTCGTGCTGGTCGCCGACACTCCCGCCGGCCCGTTCGTGCCCGTTCATCCACAATCGCCGACCACCCCGACCGGGACCATGGCGTTGGATGGCACGCTGGCCGTTGACTCCGACGGTTCACCGTGGATGATCTACGCGCACGAATGGGTGCAGTTGTTCGACGGCACGATGGAAGCCATTCGATTGGATGCGTCCGACCTGTCCGTAGGCCGATCGGAGCCGTCGCACCTGTGGGCCGCCAGCGAAGGCGTCTGGCATGAGTCCGATGGCGATGCTCCGCAAGGCGGGTGGCATGGCGATTTCGATTCCGATCGTGCCTTACGGCTGATCGCCGAAGGCTCCGGCGGATACGTGACGGACGGCCCGTACGCCATCCGTACGCCGTCCGGCGCGCTTGTCTGCCTATGGACCTCGTATAGCAAAGGTCAATACATTCTGGCTCAGGCCATCAGCGAATCCGGAAGGGTGCTCGGTCCATGGAAGCAGCTCGCCCCGCTGGATTACCGCGATGCCGGTCATGCCATGGTGTTCCGCGCTTTTGACGGACAGTCGATGCTGCTCATGCACACCAATATGACGAGAAAGGATTCAAACGGCCGCGAACTCGTCTCGCACGGCATCATCTACAACGTCGAAGCGACTGACGGGGGAATGATGCTCGGTCCGCACCGCAGGGACATCGACGGCATCGACAACCCCGACAACGATATCTGATTCCCATTTCCGCCACACCAAGAAAGAACAATCCATCATGGCAACAATGCAAGGCGTCCAGCTGTTCACGGATACCGACGGCAACGTCGCGCAACTGCATGGCATCGGCGTGCAACGGTTCGGCGACCGCTGGTATGCGTATGGCGAAATCAAGAACGACGGCAATCTTTTTCAGGGCGTCGCCTGTTATTCCACCACGAATTTCGTGGAGTGGAGGAATGAGGGCACGGTGCTGGAAGTCGGCGAGGAGGGGACGATCACCGGACCGGGGCGCATCATCGAACGGCCGAAGGTCATGCGCTGCCCCGAAACCGGCACATATGTGATGTACCTGCACGTCGACGGAGAAAACGACTACACGTATGCGCATATCGGCACTGCGGTCGCCGACTTGCCGACCGGCCCGTTCGCATTCCTGAGCGCACTGCAGTTCCGTGGCTACGAATCACGTGACATCGGCGTCTTCCAGGACGAGGACGGTACCGGTTACATCATCAGCGAGGACCGTCCGCACGGCACTCATATCTACCGTCTTTCCGACGATTACCTGGCAATCGTCGAAGACGTGATCTGCCTGCGTGGCACCGATTACTGGGCCGGTTACGAAAGTCCGATCCTCATCAAAAAAGATGGAGTCTACTACTGGTTCGGCTCGCAACTGACCGGCTGGGACTGCAACGACAACATGGTCGCCACAGCCACCAACCTGCACGGCCCCTGGAGCGATTTCAGGCCATTCACGCCGGAGGGATCGCATACCTATCAGTCCCAGTGCGACGTCATCGTGCCGCTCGACGGCGATGATCAGTGGCACGCAAGCCGTTTTCTGTATGTCGGCGACCGCTGGAATCCGGACGATTTGGGCAATTCCGAGTTGGTCACCCTGCCAATTGCCATCCATGAGCGCCACGCCGCGCTCACATGGCATGATTCATGGGACAACGGCCTCTAGTCGCCGCCGTTCCCGAGGCGGATTCATGCCGGCAACGCTCCCATCTTCTCCTGGTGCCGGAATGAATTCTCCATCTTTACGCACGTCGTGCAGTTGGGATGGTATATGGTTATAACGATAGAAATATTGGGATTTCAACGAAACTGCGATACAACGAGGTAGTGCCATGAAACGATTCGCCGTTGGCTACGAATTCCTCTGCCGCATCATCATGATGATCGTCGTCGTCAACGTCGCCTTCGTGGCGCATACGCTGCTCGGCCTGATCGTCGGAGGCCTGTTCCCCTCCGTCGCCGCATCGTATGCCACCTTCCGCTCTTGGCTGCTTGACGTCGACGACCGCTCATGGACGGTCAAACGTACCTGGAGCACCTTCCATCAGGCATGGCTGGAGGAGCTTGGCTCCGCCAACCTGTTCGGATGGCCGCAATTGCTCATCTGGACGCTCCTCATCTGGGAATACTGGTTCGTGCAGCACAACGACCTAGGCACCGTGGGATTCGCGATTTCCGGCGCACTGCTGGTCATCAACCTGATCTATGGCCTGTTCGCATTCCTCAGCTGGGCCGTGCACGTCAATTTCGACGAGAAGGCGCCATGGGTGGTACGCACTTCGCTGTCGATGGTAATCGCTCGACCGCTCTGCAGTCTCATGGTGCTGCTGCTTTTCCTCATCACCGTCTGGGCATACTACATGTGGCCCGGCCTGATGATGGTATTCGGTGTGGCCGTGCCCATCTTCGCCACCATGATGGCCGTCTACTCGTGGGGCCGACTGCCCGGCATGGACGTACATGTGCTCGAACCCATCGGACAAGACCAGAACGCCGGCCCTGCCGGTACGACAACCCCCGCACGGAAGGACAATCTCTCGTGACCGACATCCATAACCGCCACAGCCATCCAATCGCGCTGCGCGACGCCACCGTCACCGACCCGTTCTGGGCCGCCGAGCAGGAGCTCGTACGCACCGCGGTGATTCCATATCAGTGGAATGCGTTGAACGACAACGTTCCCGGTGCCGCCCCCAGCTACTGCATGCACAACTTCAAGGCCGCGGCCGCGCAGAATGCCGAGCATCACGAGCAGGGCAAGGCCTTCGTGCCGCCGAAATACACCTTCCGAGGCTTCGAGGCGCTGCCGGAAGACCCGGCCAATCCCGACCCGGACAAATTCTATGGATTCGTGTTCCAAGACACCGACTTCTCCAAGTGGATCGAAGCGGTCGGCTACTCGCTGACCCATCATCCCGACGCCGAACTCGAGGCCACAGCCGACGCGGCCATCGACATCGTGTGCGCGGCGCAGCTGGACAACGGCTACCTTGACACCTACTACATTCTCAACGGCATGGACCGCCACTTCACCAATCTGAAGGACCATCACGAACTGTACTGTTTCGGGCATCTGGTCGAAGGTGCGGTCGCCTACTACGAGGCCACGGGCAAACGCAAGCTACTTGATGCGGCCTGCCGTTTCGCCGATTACATCGATTCCCGATTCGGTACGGAAGAAGGCAGGCTGCACGGCTATCCGGGCCATGAGATCGCCGAGATGGCGCTGGTGAAGCTGGCTGCGGTAACCGGCGAGACCCGTTACGCCGGCCTGGCCGAATACTTCGTACGGCAGCGTGGCCAGCAACCACTGTACTTTGCACTCGAAGATCGCCGCCGTGCCGAAGAGGACGGTCGCAACTACGAGCCACGTGAACAGAACTACGCCTACTATCAAGCCGACAAGCCGGTCACGGAACAAACGGAGGCGCTCGGTCATGCCGTGCGCGCCGCCTACTTCTACTCAGGCGTGGCCGACGTGGCGAGAATCACCGGGGAAGCAACACTGCTGGAATCCTGCGAGACGCTCTGGCGCAACATCGTCGACAGGAAACTGTATATCACCGGCGGCATCGGTGCCACGCATATGGGCGAGGCGTTCTCCTTCGACTACGATCTGCCGAACGACACCGCCTACTCGGAAAGCTGCGCGGCCATCGCACTCGCGTTCTTTGCGCGCCGTATGCTTGAGATTCAGCCGAAATCCGAATATGCGGACGTCATGGAATCGGCCTTGTACAACACCACGCTGGCCGGCATGGCGCTCGATGGCAAAAGCTTCTTCTATGTGAATCCGTTGGAGGTCGTGCCCGAAGCCTGCCATCGCGACGAACGCAAGTTCCACGTCAAGCCGGTACGTCAGAAGTGGTTCGGCTGCGCGTGCTGCCCGCCGAACATCGCCCGCATGGTCGAAAGCGTGCAACAGTACGCCTACACGGTGGCCGACGATGCCTCCACGCTGTATGTGCACCTGTATATGGGTGGCGTGGTGTCCGCGAAACTCGGCGGTTCCGATGTCTCCCTTGAAGTGCGGGCCGGTATGCCGTGGAATGGCGCCGGCGCCATCACCGTGACCCTTCCTTCCTCCGATGAGGGGCAGGTTCCGGAGTCCTTTGCCTTGGCCCTTCGCCTGCCTGCCTGGGCCGGTGGCGAGTCGGCCGCCGACTCCATCCATGCCGCGGGTGAGAAGGATTCTCGCATCACACGCACCATCCGTGACGGCTACCTCTACCTCACCGGTACTTGGCGTGACGGTGACGTCATCGATTTCGACTTCCCCATGCCGGTCAGGATGATTGCGGCCAATCCTCTCGTACGCGAAGACGCAGGCAAGGTCGCCTTCATCCGCGGCCCGCTGGCCTACTGCGCGGAAGGCACCGACAATGGTGACAATCTGCATCTGCTACATGCTGATGCCGAGACGATCGCCGCCGATCCGGACGCCGTCAAAGTCAACGAAATCACCTTCCATGCGCAGGCCGCCGCACAGGACGAACGAGGCTTGGGCGAAGTGGAACCGGTCGATCTGCCGATGGTCACGCTGACCATTCCCGCTTGGCGGGAGTCCTCGCAGGGCGCCTCCGACAAGTCGCTGTACGCACTGTGGCAGCCGGCACAACGTCAACCGACGGAAGTCACGCTGATCCCGTATTTCGCATGGGCCAATCGTGGCGAAACCGAGATGGCGGTGTTCCTGCGCAGCTGACGTTTGACGGCCAACATCCCGTTGGACGGCATACGGAATTCTGCGGGCAGTCCATACCCCCAGCGAAAACGAAAGGCGATGGTGTAGACTGCCCGCAGAATGCGTAAATGGCAGTGATGAAAACGAGGATCAATATGGCCGATGGACGGCATGATGATGACTATGCACTTTCCGACGAGCAGAAGGCGGCCGTAGCCGAGCTTTCCCGATCCAACGTGTACGCGAAGCAGTCGAAATGGAAGACGCTACATGAGTTGCCGATGGCTGAAAAATGGCCGTATTTCAAGGAAAACTTTCTTTCCTATGCCGTCATCATCGCCGTTGTGGTCGTCATCGTCGCCGCGTTCGGCGTTTCCTACCTCACCAAGGGGCCACGCGCCGAACTGAGCGTCGAAGGCATCAATATGGACGGGTACGCCGACCAGCTCGACCGGCTCGGCTCCGACTTCGTCAAGGCGGAGAAGATCTCCGACAGCCGGCTGGTGCAAATGGACACGTCCATCTCCCTCGGTGATTCCGAAAATGCGCAGGACGGTTCCGCACGTCTGCTCGCCATGGTCTCCGCCGGGCAGATCAACATGATCGTCACCGATGCCGATACGTTCGCGGAAGTCAATAATCGAGGTGACATTACCAAGCCGGCGGAGATAATGGGCGAGGCGCAACTGGAACGGATCAGGGATTCGCTGGTCGATGCCAAGGGCAATCCGGTTACGGATGTGAAGAAGGCCGTAGGGTTTGACCTGTCCAAGTCGAAGGTGTGGAAGTCCGTCAAAGGATTGCCGCAGCAGCAGATGATCCTCGGATTCAGCAACGTCACCAAGAGCAAGGAGATGCCGGTCAGATTCGTCGAATATCTGCGATTCGAGTAGCGTTCGGCTTGGTTGGCCGTGCCGCGGCAGCCTTTTCCGCTCTGATCGTCATGCTGTCGGGCTGAAGAGAGGCTGACGCCTGGCCATACGGCCCTCATATCGGGGGATTGCATGCTCGGTTGAGCGGACACACGCGCACCGCCCCCCTCGCATGCACTGCGTAAGCTAGTGTTTATTGCGTAAAACGATGCGTATTGTCCAACGAATGTTGGAGAGCGAAGGAGCTGCACTATGGCCGATGGCAACATGATTCCACTGCTTCCTCAATCGGACGGTCGTCTTGCATGGGGCAATGGCGTGATTTCCATGCTGTTTGATGTTACGGGGGACTCCCCGGTCCGGCTTGCCAATGTCGCCGGTCGAGGCATGGCCACCGCGGAAGGGGGCTTATCGGGGGCTGTTGCGGTGGTAGAACGCGATGTGCGGCCAATCGTCGAGGTACGCGCCGCCAACACCGGATCGCAAGACAACCGTCTATCGCTGATAGCCACCGTTGCCGGCGGCAAGTTGCGTTTCGTTTCGGCCCATGCCAGCGAGCCGGCAGAGGATTCCGGCGATCCGTACCGTTTGGAAATCACCCAATTCGCCTCCTACGATGCGCTTCAGCCGATGGGCCGCGAATTCGAACCCGTTGCCACGGAACGGGACCGCCCTTCCGAAGACGCTGCCCCTTCCCCGCATTGCGAACGGGCGCAAGGCATCGAAGCATCGCCAACGATTCCCGGCAACGCTACGGATGCCCCTCAACCCGGTCTGACCGTAACCAGCGTTTTTGAAGCTTATCCGGGTCTGTCGGCCGTACGCACCCACACCAGGTTGCGCTCACCGGAACCGTTCTCCGTCGAGGCGGTCTCCTCCATGAACCTCACCGTGCCCTTGACCGTTAACGGCGGAACGGTGGAAAGTTCCCACCTGCTCTGGGGTGACGCGGCTTGGGCCGTGGAGAACGACTGGCATATGCGGCCGCTTCGTGAAACCAGCGTGCGCGATCGTAATCAGCGCATCAACCCCGGTCAATCCAGTTCCCGTTTCGCACTGAGCTCCACCTCCACATGGAGCACTGGCATGCATGAACCGGCGGGCATCGTGCAGGTTGAGGAATCGAAGCGTCACCGTTCCCGTAAGGTCCGCGACTTTTCCGTGATGTGGCAGATCGAGCACAACGGTCCGTGGGAATGGGAGGTCGGCGAGGATGATCCGGGTCTGCATATCGCCGCGTTCGGTCCGGAATATCAGGATCATCAGTGGTTTACGAATCTAGGCGAAGGCAACGATTTCGAATCCGTGCCGGTATCGTTCGCCATCGTTGCCGGTGACTGGCAGGATGCCGTCGCGGAAATGACGCTGCAACGTCGCGCCCTGCGGGCGGCCAAGGCCCGCGAGCTGGGTCGTACCGCGGAATTCGAGCGAACGCAAGGCTTGGTGATTTACAACGATTATATGAATACGTTGTTCGGTGACCCTCGTATCGACAAGGAGCTGCCACTGATCGAAGGTGCAGCGGGCGTCGGCGCCGACATCTTCTGCATCGACGCGGGCTGGTATGACAGCACCGACGGCGGCTGGTGGGATATGGTCGGCGAATGGCGGGCCTCCACGAATCGTTTCGGCGAAGTCGGATTGCAGGGATTGGCCGACATCATTCGCGAGCATGGCATGGGTTTGGGATTGTGGCTCGAACCCGAGGTGATCGGTGTGCAATCACCGCTCGCCAAAACGCTTCCGGACAGCGCCTTCTTCCAGCGTCATGGTGTGCGCGTGTGCGATTCCGGGCGCTATCTGCTTGATTTCCGTTCGCCCGAGGCCCGTGCGCATGTCACGCGTACCGTCGATCGGCTGATCGACGATTTCGGTGCGGTCTTCTTCAAATTCGATTACAACACCATTCCCGGGGTCGGCACCGATGTCGATGCCGGGTCGGCCGGTGAAGGTCTGCTCGCGCATTGCCGCGCCTACTTGGATTGGCTTGATGACTTGCGCCGCCGCCATCCGGATGTGATGATCGAGAATTGCGGCTCCGGAGCCATGCGCGCCGATTACGCGCAACTGTCGCGGCTGGACCTGCAGTCGACTTCCGATCAGTGCGATCCGCTGGTGTATGCCGCCATTGCGGCCGGGGCAGGGTTGACGATTCCACCGGAACAGCAAGGCAATTGGGGTTACGCCCAAGAGGAAATGAACGATGAGACGGCCGTGTTCACGCTGGCGACTGGCGTGATGGGCCGCCTGTATCTGTCTGGATTCATCGATCGCATGACCGAACCGCGACTGAGCTTGGTGTGCGATGCCATCGCCCTGCATCGGCGAATTCTCGCCGAACAGTCCGCCCTTGTGCCGTTCTGGCCCGCCGGTCTGCCTGGTTTCAACGCGGAGTGGCTTACCTCCGGCCTGCGCCATACGGAAGCCGCCTCCCGTTGGCGGAGCGAGACGGAAGGAGGCTCATCGGATACGGACCCTCAGACTGATTACATCATCATCTGGCGTCGAGGCGGCACCCCATCCCTCTGCATGCCTTTGACCCAAGGTGATGAGATCGAACAGATTTTCCCCGATCCGGGCAATCCCGATCATGCACCCGAAACCAAGCCGTGGACCATTGAACGGCTCGATCCGGAAACCGTTCGTCTGACCGCGGCTACCACCGAGTGTCCTTCGGCCCGAATCTTCGCCATTCGGCATACATAGGAGACAGGATGCATGCATGATTTCCCAGAATCGACATTTTGGGGAATCATGTTTTTCATATGTGAGATGGAGGGCTTAATGATAGGGAAATCGGCCATGCAAGATGGCAAAAGACCTGAATATATACCCCCTAACATATGGCCTCCGTGCACGATTCGCCTGAGGACCTTTCAGGGCGAATCGTGCACGGCCCAGCCGTCCGGTCCATGCCCGGACGAGCGTCACATTCCAATCCTTATAGGCTGAAGGCGGCCTGCACGGCGTCATATTCGGCGGATGTAATCGGCAGAATCGCACCGTGACGCTTCTTCAAAGTGCCGAAATCGATATCGTCGGCACGCTGCCAATCGGCGGGATCGTGCGAGGCGAGCGAAGCGGTGCGGAACGACAGATAACCCTTGGCTTCCGCGTACTGATCGCACATCAGGCCGAACGGCATGTTCCTTCCGGCCACTTCATGTATGTCCGCATCGTTGTAGCGGAACAGTTCCGGACCTTCCAGATAGTGCATGGAGTAACGCCCATTGCCGAAGATGTCGGTGAGCGTGCCCACATATGACCATTCATTCGGATCGTCGGTGCGCAACACCTCGTAGGTTACCGCGTACGGGTTGCGCGTGCGTTCGATGGTGATTTCCGAATCCTTGGATGCGCGATACCACCAGCCATCATCGTCGAGCAGCATGGTCGAGTCGATGATGACGTTCTTGCGGTCGATCCATTTGACCGGATCGGAAAACGTGACGAAATCGCGCGTGGTCGCGTAATACACGTTCGTCGGGTCGCCCAACTCGTTAGCCAGCGGATTGTCTGGTTCCTCGATGTTGCATTGGGTGGACCAGAACACGATCCACTGTTCGCGGACCGGATCCCAATTGGCTTCCGGTGCCCAAGCCATGCCGGCCCCCGGAATCTTGGAGGCGACATCCACTAGGCGCGGTTCGCTCCAGTGCACAAGATCGGGGGAGTCCCAGATCACCAGACCGGTCGAGCCGTTCGTGGTCGCGCCGTCGTTCGGCCCCCAGCCGCCGCGATAATAGATGCTCAGATCGGTGGCCACGATATGGAACCCACCGCGCGGGTCGCGTGTGATGTGCGGGTCGCGCACACCCTGTTCGCCGTTCAGCCATTGCAATGCCGGTTTGCCGGCGGGGCGAAGATCCTGCCAGTGCACGCCGTCGCGACTCAGTGCGAAATACAGCTGTTCATCGGTCGGCGTTTTCTCGTCGCCGATGAAATGCACGAAAATGTAGGCTTCTGTGGTGGTGTTCATGGGTGTTCCTTTGTCTGTGGCCTTCCCCGTCAGGGGAAGATGGCTCGAGGATCAGGGGAAGGTGTTTAGAGGAGGTGAGGCGCGGTGGATTCGCGTTCCACCAGTTGGTATCCGATTGTGGCTCGGCTTGGCGGTAACGGTTCGGCGTCCTCTTCTCCTCGGCGTTCGACACGTTCGGCGATCATGTCAAGCGCGAACTTGGCAAGCTGATTGAGATCCACCTCGATGGTGCTCAGCGAAGGTGTGGCGTACGATCCGCTGGTCACGCCGTCGAATCCGATCACCTGCACGTCTTGCGGTACGCGGATGCCATGATTGGCAAGACCCCGGATTACGCCGAACGCGGCGAAATCATTCGCGCAGCATACGCCGTCGAATGGCGGGTCGGCCACGTCTCCGACGTCGGCGTTTCCGCGCGTCGCCAGAATCTGCTGCGCAATCGCATGCCCTGCGGCGATGCCGTCTTCGGCGCTGCCCGCTTCGAAAACGGTGGTTTCGTCATATGGCAATCCTGCGTCCAGCAGTGCGTTGCACGCGCCGCGGAGACGCAGCAGAAACGCGTTCTGCGCGTGGGCCAGGTCGGCGCGTTTGGTAAAGGCATGGCCCACGATTGCGATTTTGCGGCATCCATGGTCGATCAGATGCTGGGCCGCCGCGCGTTCGGCCTCCTCGTTGGGAAAGTTCACGGCATCGACGGTCGGTATCTCCTCGCAGGCGTCCACCAGTACGAACGGCCTGCCGCCGTTCAGCTTGGCGAGCGGCAGATTCGTACCTAGGCCGGTGGCATGCAGGATCTCACCGTCGAATAATTGTCCGGAGAACGGATTGCTGGTCAGCGCGTGCGCGGCGGCGTCGGCGGAATAGCGCGTCTGTTCGATGAACGGCGTGAGCCCGCGTGCCACGATTTCGTTGCTCAGTGCCTGCGTGAGTTTCGAATAGAACGGTGAGTCGAATTCGTTGACGATGACGTGGATGATGTTGCTGCGGCCGGATTTCAGCATGCTGGCGGTCAGATTGATGCGGTAATCCAGCTTTTTCGCCGCAGCGAGCACTCTAGCCCGTGTCGATTCCTTGACGCCCGTTTTGCCGCGCAGCGCATTCGAGGCGGTCATGGGGGAGACCCCGGCCGCGGCGGCTACGTCGCGCAGCGTCGGCTTGCTGGTTGCCATAGATGGCCTCCTCGATGAATGAACTACTGATTATATGTAACGATATTATATATTTTCGTTGCTGTAAAATCGGAGTTTCTTATCTGAAAAATGCTGAAAAATCAGCAGACTCACCGAATGGTTGTGCAAGTTGTGCGATGCTGAAACCTTATTAGAATATGTACCGTTACATATAGTGATTGTCGGGAAGGACCGACGATTGCGACCATGGAATACGGAACGTATGCCGAGCGATCGCACAGATCGGACAAACAAAGGAGCGGCTCGATGACGACACTGCCTGACACATCGCTGAAGGCCTGGCGACCACCAATGGGCTGGAACAGCTGGGATTCCTACGGCACCACCATCACCGAAGACGAGGTGCTCGCCAACGCGCGATTCATGGCGGAACATCTGAAGGCCGCCGGCTGGGACACGCTGGTAATCGACGCCGGTTGGTTCGATCCCAACGCCCACGCCCACGGATATTCCGACGGTACGCCACTATGCATCGATGAATACGGCCGGCAGTTGCCCGACGAACGTCGTTTCCCGAGCTCCGCCGAAGGCAAAGGGTTCGGCCCGCTCGCCGATGCGGTGCATGAGCTTGGTCTGAAACTCGGCGTGCATGTGATGCGAGGCATTCCGCGTCAGGCCGTACACGAAAATCTGCCGGTGAAAGACACCGATCTCACCGCGCGGGATGTCGCCGACACTGAGCACAACTGCGTGTGGAATCACGACAACTACGGTCTGAAGCGTGGTGATGCCGGCGCTCAGGCTTGGTATGACGCGCAAGTCGACCTGTTCGCCTCATGGGGCTTGGATTTTCTGAAGGTCGATGACATGCAGACGCCATTCTTCCCGGAAGAGATCGAGGCCTACCATAATGCCATCGCGAAGGCGGAAAAGCGGTATGGCCGCCGGATCACGCTCTCGCTGTCGCCGGGCGGCTGGGTGGCCAGCACGCATGTCGATTTTCTGCGAGACGTTGCGCAGATGTGGCGCATTTCCGACGATCTGTGGGATCGGTGGGAAGACATCTTCCAGCAATTCCCTCGCCTGGCACGTTGGGCACCGCTGCAACGGACCGGCCATTGGGCCGATGCCGACATGCTGCCGCTCGGTCATATCGGATTGCGTGCCGAACGCGGCGACGACCGGCAGTCACGGCTGACGCTCGATGAGCAGAAGACGCTGCTGACATTGTGGTGCATGGGCCGTTCGCCATTGATGGTCGGCGGCGATCTGCCTACCAGCGATGATGACACGATTGCACTGCTCACCAATCCCGCATTGCGTGAAGTGACGGCCGGTTCCGCCAACAACCGTGAGATTGTGCGCGAACGGCTGTTTTCCGAATGGAACGTCGAAGACAGCTATATCGGCGACCTCATCGTATGGACCGCCGACGCGGTCAAATGGGCCGACGGCACGCCTTGCGCACATCCGGGCAGCCATTATGGAGCGATCTTCTGGACCGGCGACGAACCCCATGAGCTCAAAGGCAACATCCAACTGCAAAGCTTCGTCGGCATCGCCGACCGGAATCGCGACTGGACACTTGCCGACCTGTGGGCAGACGCTCCCGGAACCCCATCCGACATACGCATCGAAGGCGAGGGGGAAGACCGCGTGATCCGCGGGACCATCCCTGCCCACGGCGCACTCTGGTTCGCCATCCGTCCCCTCTGAGAAAAGGAACAAGAACATGGACAAGCTCACCGCAATCCTGAACAAGGCAGGCATACGCAACATCAGCACCGACCTGTGGGGCATTTTCTTCGAAGACATCAGCTACTCCGGCGACGGCGGCCTGAACGCCGACCTCGTACAGAATGGCGCCTTCGAATACAATCGCGCCGATGCCGCCGACTGGAGCAACTACAGTTTCTGGCGCAAAGTCGTGCCGGAAGGCTCATTCGCCGCCTTCGACGTACTGACCGACGATCCTGTGGCATGCGAAAACCCGCATTACGCCTCAATCGAAGTTGAGCAGGCACCCGTCGCGTTGGAAAACGTCGGATGGGACGGCATGGTCTTCCGCACCGGCGAAACCTATGACTGCTCTGCCTGGATGCGCGTCGAAGCTGGCGCCTCCATGCCCGTCACCATCGCTCTGCTTGGCGATGACGGCAACGTGCTCGCTGAAACTTCCGTCACCATCGACAACACCGTCTGGAACAGGATCGAAACGTCCCTCGTCGCCTCGGGAGCCGCCACGCAGGGCACGCTACGCCTGACATTCACCCAACCGGGCACCATCGACCTTGACTTCGTCACGCTCGAACCACGCACCACCTACCAGGGTCTCAAACACTTCCGCCCCGACCTGGTGGAGGCGCTCGCCGACCTGCATCCGCGATTCATGAGATTCCCGGGCGGTTGCATCACGCACGGTCTCGGCATGGACAACATGTACCACTGGGACCGCACCATCGGCGAAGTGGAGCATCGCCCGCATAACTTCAACCTATGGGGCTACCACCAGTCATTCCGCATCGGCTACTACGAATACCTGTGCCTGTGCGAAACCATCGGCGCAAAGCCGTTGCCGGTACTGCCCGCCGGCGTGAGCTGCCAGAACACCAGCCAAGGACCGGTACCGATCGCGCAGAAAGACATGCCGTCCTACATCGATGAAGTACTGCACCTCATCGAATTCTGCAACGGCGACGTCACCACCGAATGGGGCGCAAAGCGCGCCGCCATGGGACATCTCGAGCCATTCGGCCTCGAATACCTCGGCATCGGCAACGAAGACCTCATCGACCCGGTGTTCAAGAATCGTTTCCAGCAGATCTTCGACGCGATCAAGGCCGCATATCCCGACATCGTCGTCGTTGGCACCGTCGGGCCGGCCCCAAGCGGTCAGGACTATGAGGAAGGCTGGAAGTACGCGCGCGAGGCCGGCGTACCGATCGTCGACGAACACTCCTACCAGTCATCCAGCTGGTGGTTCCACAACCTCGACCATTACGACGACGCGGACCGCAGAGGCCCGAAAATCTATCTCGGAGAATACGGATCCTGGAACACACAGCTGATCAACGGCCTGTCCGAGGCGGCATTCATGGGACGCATGGAATTGAACGGCGACGCGGTGGTCATGTCCTCCTACGCCCCGCTGTTCGCCAAAAACGGACATCACAGCTGGAATCCGGACCTGATCTACTTCGACAACGAACGCGTCTACCTGCCATACAGCTACTGGGTGCAGCGGATGTACGCCACCACCACGGCCGACACGGCATGGCCGGTCGCGGTCGAAGGACCCACCACGCTACGCCGTGACCTGCCGAACACGGTGAGGCTACTCATCGACGGCAACGCCAAAGCCGATCTGAAGGATCTGACCGTCACCACGGCCTGCGGCAAGCGGATCGAACTCGGCGACGTACACTACGACGCCCGCCGCATCGACACCGGTCTCGATCTCAGCGCGGACGACTACTCCATCGACGCCACCGTCGTCTACTACGAAGGCCGCTGGGGCATGCAACTGATCAGCGGCGACGTCGACGGCAAGAATCACAACATCGTCTCCCCCGGCCGCGGCCACAGCGTACAGGTGGTCCGCGACGGTACCGGCTACGCGCTCGCCGGTACCGAAGTCTCCATGAACGAGGTGCGACCAGGCACCACATGGCAGGTGCATATCGAGATCTCCGACCGCGGACAGGCCATGAAGCTGTACATCGATGGAGAACCCATCGCCTGCGGGGAAGAGGTCCGGGACGAGCCGAGGCGCACCGTTACCGTCGCGCGGAACGAGGGCGAAGGCGAGACCTATCTGCGCATCGTCAACGCGATGTCCGAACCGGCGATGTTCGACATCAGTCAGATTCTCGCCGAACTCGGCATTCCCGCTGAGATCGCCGCCGCGACGGCCACAGTGTTGGAAGGTGACGATCCGTATGCCGGCGACATCGGCAAGGCATCGCCGACCAAACCGGTCGAAGCCGCCGTCGATCTGACGGACGGCGCATATCTCGCGCCCGCCTGGTCGTTCAGCATCATCACCATCAAATGACGGCATAGGCAACGGGCGGTATCCATGCAGGAATCGCATCAACCACGCAAGGTCACTGCCATATCGGCCATCGGCTACGGTATGGGAGACCTTTACGGCGGCGGGCAGGGTGCGCTCGTCGCCACCTATCTGGCATTGTTCTGGAATCGCTTCTGCGGCATGGACATCGGCCTGACGCAAAGCGTGATCGGCATGAGCGCCATTCTGAGCGCTTTCGCCGCGCTCGGTTTCGGCGTGCTGTGCGACAACCTCTACCGGTTCCGCATCGGCAGGCGGTTCGGCCGTCGGAGCCTGGTGCTCGCCTTCGTGGCTCCGGCGGTGCTTGTGGGCTGCCTGCTGTGGATTCCCGGACTTCCGACGTTCCTGTACTGCCTGGTGTACGTGGTGTGGGTCATGCTGGCGCAGCTGTTCGGCACATCGTATAGCACGTTGCCCGGCGAGATGACCGCCGATTTCAGCGAACGCACTACGCTGTCCACCGTACGGCTGTTCCTCTCCACCGCGTCCGGCACGTTGATCCCGTTGCTTGGAGGCATCGTGCTCTCGGCGGTGGGGGAGGACCATCCCGGCGGATATATGGGATTTGCGTTCGCGGTCACTTCCATGTTCGCCTTGGCGGTTTTCATCTGCTGGCGTTCCACGTGGGAGATGTCGCCACGGCAGGCAGGGTTCGGCATGTATGAGGATTCCGATGGAGACTCGGCCACGATCGCCGCCGGTCCGATTATCCGTCCGGCCCGTCACGTCACGCAGGTCTGGCTGCATCGCATGTCCGTCATGCTGCGTGAATACGCTTCCACGCTGCGTATCGCGGAATTTCGGCGTCATCTCACGGTTTACGTCATGGTGATGGTGTCAATGGACATCTTCGGCCAGCTGTTCCTGTTCTTCGCGATCTACGATTGGGGCGTCACGGCCGCGTTCGCCTCGATGCTGCTCACCTGCGCCGTGATCTCACTGCCGCTTATGCCGGTCTTCGGCTGGGCGATCATCAGGATCGGTCCACGCAGGCTGTACGCCATCAACTTCGCCGGATGCCTGATCGGCGTGGCCTGGATGTTTGCCAGCTGGATGCTTTCAGGCACGATGTCACGCGCCGCATGGACGGCGTTCACCATCATCGGAGCGGTCTGGTTCTTCTCCTTCAAATCGCTATGCGGCTACCTGCCATGGCAGGTCTTCCCCTATATGGCGGACGTGGACCAAATCGTCACCAAACGTTATCGTTCGGCCACATTCCTTGGCGCACAGACCTTTGTACGCCAGCTGTGCAGCGGCCTGCTCTCCATCGGCACGGGCCTCGTGCTGGCCGCCACCGGCTTCGATTCCCGACTCGATACGCAACCCGCGTCAGCCCGCATCGGCATCGGCGCGATACTGCTCGGCTGGTTCGCCATCGCCATGACCATCGGATGGGTCGAATCGCAGCGCATGAGCCTCAGCAAGGAAACCGACAACATGCTGCTCATGGAAATCCACCGCCTGCAGCATGGCGGGGCCAAGACCGACGTAAAACCGGAGATCCGCAACACAGTGGAACTTCTTACCGGTCTCGACTACAACGACTGCTGGCGGGACTAATCTAGGTCCTATGAGCAAACACCATCGCGACCGTAGCTGGGCCCCGGCCCCGCAGCCCCTTCCCGACGACGCGCACGTCATCGACAATCACACGCATGTGGCCTCCGTCGTGCCCTTCTCCCGAGCCATGAGCCATGAAGCCGCAGAAAAGGGCCAACCCGAAGTGCCCGTCTACAGTGTCGACGAATTGCTGTCCCAAGCACAGGCGGTCGGCGTGGAAGGTGTCATCGACTGCGGCTGCGAACTGCCCAACCTCATGACCGCCATCGACATGGCCCGCGAACATCCCGATGTCGTGCATGCGGCCATCGCCATCCACCCCAACGAATCCGTGCTCCATGGACACCGCGGCGTACCCGGCCCCGACGGCCTGCCGCTCAAATACAAACCGTGGCATGACGTCAATTTCGATGACGCCATGGCCGAAGTGCACCGGCTCGCCGTCACCTACCCGAAGCAGGTGGTCGCCATCGGCGAAACCGGCATGGACCTGTTTCGTACCGGCGAAGCCGCCAAGGAACTTCAACGCGAAGCCTTCCGCGCACATATCGCACTCGCCAAGGAATTGGGACTGCCCATGCAGATCCACGACCGCGATTCCCACAAGGAGGTCATCGAAACCTTGCTCGCCGATGGCGCTCCGGAACGCACCGTATTCCACAGCTACTCCGGCGACGCCGAAATGGGTGAGATCGCGCGTGAAAACGGCTGGTACCTGAGCCTTTCCGGCACATCCAGCTACAAAGGCAATGATGGCATCCGCGAATCGGTCAAACTCGTCGGCCTTGACCACGTCATGGTCGAAACGGACGCGCCCTACCTGAGCCCCATGCCCTATCGTGGCCGCACCAACGCGCCATATATGATTCCGTACACCCTGCAGGCGCTCGCCAACTATCTTGATAAGCCATTGGCTGAAATTGCGCGCGCCACTCGTGAGACTACGCGCAAAGTGTATGGAATCTAAGGGTTTTGAGAGAGCCGCCATGGTGCTGAGCACACGTCGAACATGATTGTCGACGGCTGAATCGGGCTTGAGGATTTGACAACCGCCCACGGCGCTCCTAGTGTGCCGCCTTGCGTGTTATTTTGGGGAGTGGGTTGGAAGGCCCGCCACTTGGAGGAAGCGTTATGGCGAACGAGCCAGACGAAGAGAAACCGTTGCTCCACGCAGCGGCCTATACGCAGGCGCCCAAGGTCTCGCACAAGGTCCTGACCAAAGAAGAGCGCCAGGAGCTCATCAAACAGCACGAGGAAAAGCAGCAGGAAGCCGCCAAGCTCGATGAGGCGGCCAGTAGAGGCCGTCTGGGCCGCTGGTGGAGCAGACTGCAGTCCGGCCCCGACAAAATCACCTTTTCCATGGCAGTGGTCGCACTTGGCGTGGTATATGGCGATATCGGCACTTCGCCGCTGTATACCATGCAGACCTTCCTCAACGGTCAGGGCGGCTTGGCCAACGCCGATCGCGAAGCCGTGCTCGGCGTGCTGTCGCTGGTGTTCTGGTCGATCACGCTCATCACCACCGTCAAGTACGTGCTGATCGCCATGCGTATCGACAACAAGGGCGAAGGCGGCATTTTCGCGCTGTATTCGCTGATTCGCAAATACGGTGCATGGCTTGCGATTCCCGCCATGCTCGGTGGCGCGGCGTTCCTCGCCGATTCCGTGCTGACTCCCGCGGTATCGATCAGTTCCGCCGTGGAAGGCTTGGAAACGTTGCCTGCGCTGGAACATGTGATGACGGAGAACAAGGAACTTACGCTGATGATCACCGTCGTGATCATTGTGGTGCTGTTTTCCGTGCAATCGCACGGCACCGAGCGCATAGGCCGTACTTTCGGCTCCGTGGTGATGATATGGTTCTCGTTCCTGGCCGTCGTGGGGCTCATGAATCTGAGCAACGACTGGAGCGTTTTCGCCGCGCTCAACCCGGTGTATGGCGTCCGCTTCCTGTTCAGCCACCACAACGTGGCCGGCATCGCCGTGATGGGCACCGTGTTCCTGTCGACTACTGGCGCCGAGGCGCTGTATTCCGACATGGGCCATGTTGGCCGCGGCAACATCTACTGCACTTGGCCGTTCATCAAGATCGCACTGGTACTGTGCTACTTCGGCCAGGGAGCGTGGATGCTCGATCATTGGGACGATTCCGCCTACCGGCGCATGCACGGTCTGAACCCGTTCTTCGAGATGATGACCCCGTCCGTACGGTACATTGCCGTGATACTGTCCGTCGCTGCCGGCGTGATCGCCTCGCAGGCCCTGATCACCGGCGCCTACACCATGGTGTCGGAAGCCACCCGCCTCAACTGGATGCCCCATCTGCAGGTGCGCTATCCGGCCCGTACGCGCGGCCAGCTCTACATTCCGGTCGTCAATGGGGTGCTTTGCGCGGCTACGCTGATCGTGTTGGCGATTTTCCGCGATTCCGAGCATATTTCAGCCGCCTACGGTCTGGCGTTGACCATCACGATGATCACCACCACGATTCTGCTGGCCGTCTACATCTGGCATGCCGGCAGACGGTTCGGCGCCATCGTATTCACCGTGCTGTTTCTGGCCATCCAGTTCATGTTCTTCTTCGCTTCCATGGCAAAGTTCCTGCGCGGCGGTTGGTTCACCATGCTGCTCACGCTGGCGATTCTGACGATCATGTATACGTGGAACGAGGGTACGAAGCTGGAGCGTACGCAACGCCGGCACATGCAGCCCGCCGACTGCCTGCCGGTGCTGCGGCAGCTGCATGACGACGATACCGTGCCGTATTTCGCCGACAACATCGTCTATCTGACATCCGATCCGGAAACGAAACGTGTCGATACCGACATCTTCTTCTCGATTTTCGCCGATCATCCGAAGCGTGCCCGTGCATGGTGGGCCGTTTCCGTGGAAACCGCCGACGAGCCGTTCACCCGCGAATATTCGGTTGAGAATTTCGGTACGGATTTTCTGTTCCGGGTGCGTATCCGGCTGGGATTCAAGGTTGCGCAGTCCTTGCCGGCCTACATTCATCAGATTATGAACGACATGTTGAAATCGGGTGATCTGCCGACTCAGGAAAGCCGTTATCCGAAGCTGGACGCCGATGTCAATATCGGCCCGATTCGTTACGTGCTGATTCATAAGGCGCTGATGCCCGAATCGAAGGTGTCGCAACGTGGCGCGGTGTCTTTGCAGATCAAGTATGCGATTCGCCGGTTGGCCGGGTCTCCGGTCAAATGGTTCGGGCTCGCCCCCTATAATCCGCTGGTCGAAATCCAGCCGTTGTTCCTCGCCACCGAGCGTCCTCCCCGTCTCAAGCGCGTCTGACCGCCGCATTTCACCGCCCGTAGCGGTTCGTTGCATTTCCGCCCGCTATAAGGAATGCTGATAGCAGTGTACGCGCGTCGAAATGTGAGGTCGGTATGGTTCTAACCATGTGCAGATTACTTGGATTCGCGACCGCAGGCAGCAACACCAGTCTCAATGGTGTGCTCGGCATGCAGGCCGTACGCGAATTCCGTGATCTCAGTGAGGTGCATAATGACGGCTGGGGAGCCGCCTTGGTCACCGTTCCGGAGGAATCCCCGTACCGTCGTGACGGTGGCGCGCCTTCTCCGGAAACCGGTACCGCGATCTACAAGAACACGATTGCCGCCCGTCATGACTCGATTTTCGACGAGCTTGCCGGCACCCCGGCCCGAGGCGGCCTGTGGCATCTGCGTCTGGCCAGCTCGAATCTGCCGCTGATTCTCGAGAATCAGCAGCCGTTCTACGCCAACGGCTTGAGCTTCATCCACAACGGTGACATCTCCGATGATCAGGGGCGTAACATCATCACCAACCGTTCCTTCCCGGTTGACCCGAACATCGTGCAGTCCACCGGCGGCCGTTCCGATTCGGCCATTTTCTTCGCCGTGATCCTGCAATACATCGGCTTTGGCTTCGCGCTTGACGAGGCTGTGGCCCAGGCCGTACGTGAGTTGCGCAAGAGCTATCCGAAGTCAAGCTACAACTGCATGATTCAGAGCCAGGATCAGTTCATCGCCTTGTGTGCGGCAGGTCGTGAGGTCACTTCCAAGCGCATCCTCGAGATTTACGACCAGTACGGTCGCGGCGAGCAGGCCCATGATTACCGCGTACTGCGTTACCGTGCGCTTGATGAGGGTGCTCAGGTTCCCGATGGCGGTGCCGTCCCCGCCGAATCCGCTGCCCGGCTGAAGGGCGTGGTCGTGGCCAGCTCCGGTTTCGAACAGCGTGCTGAAGACGGCTGGACCCGTCTTGAGAACGACCGGATGATTGTCGCCTCCAATCGCACCGGTGAATTCCGTATCCGTTCCATCTGATGCGGAATGTCTTCGGACCGTTCGCTCGATGCGGCTCGGCTCCGACCGGTTCCCGACCGGTTTGTGCAGGGGCTGACTTTCGATTTGGATTCGTAGCGTAATCGGAGCGGCTGAGCGTTCGGACGCTAAGATGAGCCCTATGACAACCGGATATATCCCTACGCTCGCCCAAGTGGATGAGTTGCATAAGAAAATCGCGCAGTCGCAGGCCGCCTATGACCTGATTCATGGTCATTGCGTGGTCGTGGCCGACATCGCCCGCCGCATGGCCCGTCGTCAGAACGCCCTGTTCATGCGTCGATGCACCCTGCCTGCGGATGTGCCTGAGAAGACCGGCGATTTTGGCTTGGCGCTGACTTCCGACGAGCCAGGTGAGATCGGCGGCACCAAACCGGATGGGGGTGCTGGCGTCCCTGCCATCTCGGGCTCCGAATCGTTCGGTATGCTCCACATTCCGGCCGTGCCGCCAACCGACGGCATCACCGGTGGCATGGTGCCGCCGCGTCTGATCGACGAGCATATGGTGGTGATTGGCGGCCTGTTGCATGATATCGGCACGTACTTTCTGCTCAAGCAGGACGGTTCCGACGGTGAACCGCTCAAATTCGACGGGCCGCACTATGTACAGCATGGGCTGAAAGGCTACGAATATCTGCTGGATGGGGGCGTGGACGAATCCATCGCCCAGTTCGCCCGCAACCATACCGGCGTCGGCCTCACTAAGGAAGCCGTAGTCGCACAGAATCTTCCGCTTCCGCCGGACGACTATGTGCCGATGAATCTCGAGCAAGAGGTCGTGATGGTGGCCGACAAGTACAACAGCAAGTCGATTCCGCCGAAATTCCTCACCGCCGAGGCCTACACCCGCAAAGCCGCCCGTTTCGGTGAAGCCAACAAGCGTGAGTGGCTGCATCTGCTCGAACGCTATGGCATCCTGGACGTCAGGCCTCTGGCCGCTCAATACCACATGCGGGTCGTCGAATAGGCGTCTATCCGTCTCGCATGGGGCGGATTCGTCTTTTGCTGAGGCCATCCGATGCGAGGCCATCCGGCGTTACCAAGGCATCCGATATGGATAATCCCGGGTATGAGATGTTGATCGCCCAACGGTTTTCAACATCTCATACCCGGGATTATCCATATCTGTTCGCCATATAAGGCGGGACAGGCGTTTACTCGAGTTCTACGCTATGCTCCATCGCATCGGCGACCTCTGGATTGACGGTCACCACGATGATGGCGCGTTTGCGATCCGCATCACGCTTGAACTTGCTCAGCAACGCCAGCACTTCGGCGGCTTCGTCGCGATCCAGACCGACGGTCGGCTCGTCGGCGACGATCACCTCGGCTTCGCAGCACAGGGCACGCGCTATTGCCACGCGGCGCTGATCGAGTTCGCTCAGCTTACCGATCGGCAGTCCGGAGGTCGCCTCGGTGAATCCCACTCGTTTGAGCAGCTCTCGCGCGATCACCGGCTTCGGCTTGAGGAAATTGCGGTTCGAAGCGTCCATCGCATAGAGGATGTTGCTTTCCGCGTCGAGCTCACCGCGCACGGCGAAACGTTGCGGAATGAAGCCGATGCGATGCCCAAGCACGTCCAGCGGCTCCACTTCGTTCAGATTGGCGCTTTTGTTCATCACATTGCCGCGATCCGGACGAATCATGCCCACCATCGTGGCGAGCAGCGCCTGATGCTGTTCGTTGTCTTCGGCATCCACCAGCACGGCGTGGGTTGCACCGGCTTGGAACGCCAATGACAGGTCATCGAGAATGTTACGCCCCGTCTTACGGTGCGTCACCGTCACATGGTTGAGCGCGAACGTCGGATTCGACTTCAGGAAGAAGGCGTCCTTCTTCCTGGTGCGCTTGATTTCACGGTTCAGCCGTGAAGACACGCTCGTTGCGGAATCAGATGCCGCGGTTGCACGCGCATCCAGTGATTCGATGTCGTCGGACTTGTGCAACGCCAGCGTCTCGTTGACACGATTCGCATTGTCTTTGACGATGTCAGCGTCGGCCGTCTCGTCGTTCTGCTCCGCTGCTGACGGTACGTCCACGGTTTCGGAGGATTCGGTATCGGCCGCGGCGTCGGTTTCGTCTTCATCGTCATCATAGATGACATCGAAATCGATGGATGCCGCATCGACATCGGTCGTGGCGTCGGTGCCTGCCTCAGTGGTTGATTCGACGGCTGCATCCGACGTTTCGACCGCTTCGGTCGTTTCCGCTTCGGTCACGGTTTCATCGGGCCTCTCGTTGAGTTCGTTGTCCTTGTCGCTCATGCCTTCACCTCCGAGCGGTTTTCAAACAGTTGATTCAGGTTGAAGCACAGTACGCGAATCAGCGCGATGATGCCCAATACCAGGCATGCGCCCAAGCCGCACCAGATTACGTTCCATACCGAAGCGGATGTGATCGCCACGGCATGACCGCCTGCCCAAGCGGTGCCCAGTGGTTTGGCGAGTAATGCGCCCGCAATCAAACCGATCGCCCAAGCGGGAATGGTCATCATGAAGGTTTCCAGCATGAACTGCCATCCCAGACGTCCCTTGGATACGCCCGTCACCATGGCCATGCCGATTTCGTCTCGACGGCCGGCGATTGCGGCCCAGAGAATCAGCGCAAGCAGCACCAGTCCACCGCCGATCAGCGTTGCCGGCAACGCCTTACGTGCCGTGGAGGCGGCGGAATCCAGCTTTGCGATGGATTGCTTGTATGCGGTCAGCGACGGTGAGGTGATCTCATACGTCTTGGTGTCGAGCTTGGCCTTCTTCACCAGCTTGCCGAAGGTGTTGTAGTCGCTCGGATTGCTCAGCGTGAAGATGATGTTCAGGTCCGGCTTGGCCCAACCTGTGGCATCCGTGGTGTCCAGGCCGTCCTTGGCGAATGTGAGATACGAGGTATAGATCACGTTTTCGCGATTGTCCTTGGCGTATTTGGCGTCGGAACCGAAGCCGGACGGTGCCTCTCCGGTGTATTCGTAGATGCCGCGAACGGTGAACGTGTAGGTTTCGGATGCGTTGGTCGGATTGCCGACGGTGATGGTGTCGCCGACCTTGAGGTTGTTCTTTTTGGCCAATGCCTGAGAGATCAGTGCGCCGTCGCCCTGGGTCTTATAGCTCAGATGCTTGCCTTCGGTCACCTTGTAGGTACCGTATTCGTTGAGTTTCGCCGCATCCAAAGTGTAGAAGGCCTGCAGCGTCAGATTGCCGCCGGTCTTGTCTTCGCTGGTGTCGGTTTTTGCCGAAATCGCAGTCAGCGACTTGCTCTGCCTCACCGGTACCGAAGTGGCAAGCGTGTATTCGAAGGTCAGGCTTTTGTTCTGTACGGCGGTTGCGTATTCGCTGTACTTGGCCCAAGTCAGGTAGTTGTCGGTATAGCTGGAGTCGGCACCGTCACGTTTGGCTTTGGTTTGCGCGTTTGGCCGAATCACCGCCGAAGCCTTTTGCGACTGATATGTTTCATTATTGGCGGTGTCGTCGGAGCGTAGGACCGTCAGGTCCACGGCTGCCGAGAACGACACCAGCAGTGCTATGAGGGCGATAAGCGCCGTACGCCACTTGCAGCGTCCGAGCGCGGCCCATGCGTTCTTGAGAACGAACATGCGGTACTTCTCCAGTTCTCTGTGTTGTTGCGCCGGCGGCATGCCGACGTCGACGTTGGCCGGGACGCGCACTTCAGCAAGGCAGACTCAAAGCGCACGTTGCGTCCCGTACCAACATGATGGTCATGCTACGTGTATGTTTTCTTGCGCAATACTGTTATACCCCTGCATGAAGTCTGAATACTTCCTGAGAATCGTAGTTTGAGAAGGCCTGATCACAGCTGATGCCGGCCTTCGGCGGTGCCTGTTCAAGGTGGTCGGTCCGGATGAGGCGTAGTGTCGCATCCCCCTTTTCATGTGATCGGACGGTTGTTCCGTCGTTGTCGTCACGATTGTGCGATTGCACGATCGGATGGTTGCCACGGCATCGTCTTTTACGTATTGCCGTTCGTCTTCGGTGAGGAAGCCGCCGTGAGGATGCGTGGCTGAGAGCGGGATGGCAACTCC